>JAQVLK010000042.1 GCA_028704165.1 Candidatus Altimarinota bacterium
AGTGATTTTTCAAATATGACTGAGTTATACTACCCGATTAGAGCAAGACCCGGTAGTGAATATATCCACAATATTTTGCAAGAGGACGGAAAAGAGTATTAAGGAACACTATAATCTTAAATAGTGCTTAGTTGTTAGTGACTAGTGGTTAGAAAGAGGACCACTAAACACTAATCACTATTCACTGACCACTATTTCTACATGTTAAATAGAATTCTCGGGGCTTTCTCCCACGATATCGGGATCGATCTAGGCACAGCGAATACGCTGGTGTTTGTGCGTGGCAAGGGGATTGTGATCAATGAGCCTTCGGTGGTAGCTGTGAATGAGAAGACCAATCAGATCTTGGCCATCGGAGAATCCGCTCGTCAGATGGTTGGCAAGACTCCCGGCTATATTGTAGCCACTAGACCACTAGTTGACGGTGTGGTTTCGGATTTCGAAATCACGGAGCAAATGTTGAAATATTTTATCGAAAAAGTTCATCAAGAATCTTTTAGTTTTTTCCCTCGCCCCAGAGTCATCATCGGTATTCCCTCCGGTGTGACCGAAGTGGAAAAACGTGCCGTAGAAGATGCTGCCCGTAACGCCGGTGCTCGTGAGGTTTTCTTGATTGAAGAGCCGATGGCGGCTGCGATTGGAGCTGAGCTGCCGGTACAAGATCCGGTCGGTAGTATGATCATTGATATGGGTGGAGGCACAACTGAAGTAGCTGTGATCTCTCTCGGAGGTATCGTAATCAGTAAGTCACTGCGCGCCGCCGGAGATCAACTCAATGCTGATATCGTGCAGTACGCCAAAGAAAAGTACAACTTATTACTGGGTGATCGTACCGCCGAGAATTTAAAGATTAAGGTCGGTTCAGTTTTTGAACTAAGAGAAAGACTGCGGGCTGTCGCTCGTGGCCGAGATCTCGTGACAGGTTTACCCAGAGAGATTGAATTTGATGACCGCATGGCTATGGAAGCGCTCGAAAAAACTGCCAGATTGATCGCCGAAACGGTCAAAGTTACCATCGAGAGAACACCTCCTGAATTGGTGGCTGATATTATGGAGAGAGGCATCATCTTGGCCGGAGGCGGAGCGCTACTACGTGGCCTGGATCGACTAATCTCGGAGCACACCAGGATGCCTGTACATATCGCCAATGATCCGCTAAGCTGTGTAGCGCGAGGTACCGGTGTCGTCTTGGAAGACTTGGATAATTTACGCGAAGTGCTGGTGTCCTCGGAATACACCAAAACACCATACTAAAATGTTGAATGTTGAATTCTAAATTAAGAGTCCATTCAAAATTCAACATTCATAATTCAAAATTTGTTCATGCATTTCCTCAACCGCTTCATCACCAACGTCGTTATCAATATCCTGCTCTTTGCCTTGTTGGCTTATCTTTTGGATGGTGTTAGTTATGCGCCTTACCTTCTGACACGCAAGGAACAGATTGAAGTACTGGTCAAAGCCGGACTCTGGCTCGGCGTGTTAAATGCTTTTGTGAAGCCACTTTTGAAATTCATCTCTTTTCCCGTCATTATTCTGACATTGGGACTCTTTTTATTTGTAATCAACATCTTTATACTGTTTCTGACCAATTATTTTGTACCGGATCTTATCATTGAAGGCGCTGTTACTTACATTTACTTGGCAATTATCTTTGCTATCGTAAATAGCATCGAACATCTCTATCTCAAATTTAAGAAAAATCCTTAATCAACAAATTTCATGAAATCCGTTCTAACTATTGCCCTCATCGTTTGTGCTATTCTCCTGATTCTTTTGATATTAATGCAAAATAAAGGAGTCGGTCTTTCAGCCACCTTTGGAGGAGAAGGAAATGTTTATAGCAGCAAAAGAGGCGCTGAAAAAATTGTGTCCAGAGCTACCATCGTTCTCGCGGTGCTCTTTATGTCCTTAGCACTCGTCCTTCCTCTCTGGGAAAGAATAGTAGCCTACTTCTCTTAAAAAATGCTAAAAATATTTAAAGCCCTCAAGGAGCAGGAGCGTTATTTGGTAACCATCCTTTTAGTCGTGTTCCTTTTCGGCCTAGCTGGAATTAGCAAACAATTCTACTACTTTGCTACCAGTTCCACTCCCGATGAAGGCGGTACTTTCCGCGAGGCCATGCTGGGCCGGGTTTCTAGTCTCAACCCACTCTTTGCCCAAGGAAATAGTGTCGATCAGGACCTCACAAGTTTAATTTTTTCAGGTCTCACCAAATATGATCCCGAAACTAAAGAAGTAGCAGGAGATTTGGCTTACAAATGGGATATTTCTAATGATGGCCTGAGTTATACTTTCTATCTGAGAGACGAGCTGTATTGGCATGATGGTGAAATCTTGGATGCTGATGATATTATTTTTACTTATACCACAATTCAAAACCCACTCTTTGAAGGACGTATCAAGACTCTTTTTAGTGATATAACACTGGAAAAGCTCGATCAAAAAAGCATTAAGTTCACACTCAAGAAAGAGAATGCCTTCTTCCCCGGATTACTCAGTTTGGGCCTACTTCCTGAACATTTATTAAAAAATACTGCTCCGGAGTCTCTGCGCACAGCCGGTTTCAAATCTCATCCTATTGGTTGCGGACCTTTTATTTTTGTTTCCATGAGCTCCAACAGTGCCTTTGATCGAGTAGAGTTGGACGCTTTCTCCAAATACCATGGTCAACAATCCTTCCTGAAAAAAGTCGTGATTTTCGCTTATGAAGAATACGCACAACTCTTGGGTGATGCTGATTCTTTTGATGGAGTCCGCGATCTCAAGGAGGAGGATTTGAGTAAAATGGGTGACGATTACAATATCCGCGCGCTCAAATTGCCACGTTATGAAGCTGCGATTTTTAATTTGGATAATAAGATTCTATCCCAACAGAAGGTACGCGAGGCCCTCAGTATCAGTCTGGATCAGGAAGCTGTGCTAAAACAAATCGGTAACGGCGAACTGGTCAATGCACCGCTGACTATTTTGGAAGGTTATGAGAACGTTTACGATCTTAGCAAAGCAGCTACTTTGTTGGACGAAGCCGGCTATAAACTGGGTGAAGGCCAATCCTTTAGACAGGATGCTGATGGCAATAAGCTGGAGTTAAATCTCGTTACCCTAGCCAGTGAAGGCAAGAGTGGACTGGCCGAGTCTTTGCAATCTGAATGGAATAAGCTGGGTGTGGTGATCAACATTGTAGCTCTCGATGCCGGAACCCTCAATCTGGATTACATTGCCAATCGTAATTATGACATCCTCCTGATCGGTCAAAATCTTGGAAGTGATATCGATCTTTACTCTTTCTGGCATTCTTCGCAGGCTAAGAACGGTCAGAACCTTGCACAGCTCAAGTCCATTGATGTCGATCTCCTGATTGAGAAAATTCGTAAAACACACAACTTCGCAACTCAGCTCGAACTAACTCGCAAACTTGCTGATGCTATTTTGGCTGATTATCCTGCTGTTTTCCTTTACACTCCTTATTACAATTACGCTATCAGTAAGAACATCAAAAGTCCTCTCATCCCCGAGAATATTTCCGTTCCCAGTGATCGTTATGCCTTGATCAGTGATTGGTACGTGAAGGAGAAAAGGGTCTGGAAGTAAAGAGAATGGCTAAAATTGTTACCTTGTTAGATTGTTACATTGTTCAGATGTCTTCTGAACAATAATTGTACCTTCAAAGTTGACTTCCGAGCCTTATCCTGCTAAATTTTCGTCTGCATTTGTAAATAATTATTATGAAATTAATTCTACTCGCTGACGTTCAAAAAGTTGGACGTAAGAATCAAATTATTGAAGTGAAAGCCGGTTATGCTCGCAACTTTCTTCTGCCTAAAGGTTTGGCAGCTGTAGCTACTCCAACATTGATGAAGCAAGCTGAGGCAGCCAAGGCTCAAGCTCTGGAATTTAAAGCTAAGATCGCAGAAGAAGCCAAGCAAATCGCTCAAAAGCTCAAGGATCTCAAAATCACTGTACAAAAGAAGGCTACCAACAAAGGCTCTCTCTACGCTGCTGTTTCTGAGAGTGAAATTGTTGAACTACTTGAGAAGGAAACCCAAATCAAGCTTGATCCAAGTATGCTAAAGCTGCCTGAAGTTATCAAGAAAGCAGGGGAGTACAAGATCGAGATTGAGCTAAGTAAAGATACAACCGGACACTTCAAGTTGGTGGTAAAGAGCTAAAAAAGAGTGCGCAGGATAGAGATTAGTGCTTTTTAGTACTATAAGTTCTTTCGACTTGCTTTCGTGAGCTTCTTTTAGTATCTTGGGAAGCGTAAAGATAAAAAGCATGCCCCTGAAGACCAAGTTTATCATCGTGACCGGTGGTGTCTGTTCCGGCTTAGGCAAAGGTATCTCTGCTGCCTCTGTCGGCACTCTGCTCGCCACTAGCGGTCTTAAGGTGTTTCCACAAAAACAAGACCCCTACCTCAATGTTGATCCGGGAACTATGAATCCTTTCCAGCACGGAGAGGTTTTTGTGACAGACGATGGTGCCGAGACTGATTTGGACCTCGGACATTACGAGCGTTTTATTGATGAAAACCTGAGCCAACTCTCAAGCGTCAGTACCGGTCAAATTTATACCGAGGTCTTACAAAAGGAACGTAAAGGAGATTTCTTGGGAGGAACGATTCAGATCATTCCACATATTACGAATGCGATTAAAGCTAAAGTTTTGGAAGCTGCCAGAAAGAGTAAAGCTGATGTTGTGATTGTTGAGATCGGAGGTACCGTGGGAGATATCGAAGGAGAGCCATTCTTGGAGGCTGCCCGCCAGCTTCACAGTGAACTGGGCGATGACAATGTGATGTTTATGCACGTCGTCTTGTTGCCATTCTTGGGAGCCAATAAAGAACTCAAGACCAAACCTGCACAGGCTTCTGTCCGTGAATTGCGCCGCGCCGGTATCCATCCTGACATGATTATTGCTCGTGCTGAGCACAAGATCAAGAAAGACCATTTACGTAAATTGGCACTCTTTTGTGATGTCAAAGAAGAAGCTGTCATCCCGGCCGAGACCATGGATTCAATTTACCAAGTACCTCTTTCTTTTGAAGAACATAACGTTTCGAAATTAGTGGGCCGCAAGCTAAAATTGGGAAGTCTCAAACCCAAGCTGGCAGAATGGAAGAAGTTGAACGAAAGATTTCTAGCCCCCAATAAAACACTTAAGATCGGTTTAATTGGTAAGTATGTTGGGCTAGATGATGCTTACTTGAGTGTTCGCGAAGCGATTAAGTCTGCCAGTTACTTTCATCGTGTTCATCCCGAAATTAGCTGGATTGAATCTGAAAGTTTGGAAAATGGTGATTTGAGTCGTTTGGAAGACCTCGATGGCATCATTGTTCCCGGTGGATTTGGAAGTCGAGGAATCGAAGGTAAAATCTTAGCGGCTAATTTTGCACGTACTCGAAAGATCCCATATCTAGGACTCTGTCTCGGATCACAAATGATTGTGATCGAGTACGCTCGCAATGTTTTGGGATTAAAGAAAGCTAACTCGACTGAGTTTGATCTCAAAACTCCGGATGATGTTGTGCATATTTTACCGGGTCAAGAAAAGATTTATCAAAAAGGTGGAACTTTGAGGTTAGGAGCTTATCCTTGCAAGATTAAGAAAGGCACTCTGGCACATCGTATCTATGGCACAGAAAAAATTAGTGAGCGTCATCGCCATCGTTACGAGATCAACACCAAATACGAGCATAGACTTGAGAAAGCGGGTTTGAGCTTTTCGGGTTTTTACACCAAAGTCCGACTTCCTGAGATCGTTGAGATCAAAGATCATCCTTTTATGATCGGTTCACAGTTCCATCCCGAGTTCAAATCCAGACCAAATCGTCCACATCCTTTGTTCCGTGAGTTTATCGGTGCTTGTTTGAAATAACCAGCTAATTAGCTAACTAGCTAGTTAGCTAGCTAGATTTCTGCTATATTGGTTTAGCTTAAGATATTTTGAGATGAAAAAAGTCGCTCTCGTGGGCAGACCAAATGTCGGTAAATCAACTCTCTTTAATAGATTGCTTGGTAAGGAGTATGCCATTATCAGTGATACCGCGGGCACGACTCGTGATCGCTTGTATCACGCCTGTGAATGGGATGGCTATGCCTTTCAATTGGTGGATATGGGGGGACTGGACGATCTGACTTACACTGAAGATTCCAGTAAGCGTGAGATAGAGGAAGGCATTCAGTTTCAAGCAGAAGCCGCTATCATTGAAGCTGACTTGATTCTTTTTCTGGTAGATGCGCGTTCAGAGATTCTGGAAGGGGATATCAAGATTGCCAAGATGCTAAGGAAACAAGAAAAACCCGTGCTACTGGTAAGTAATAAGTGTGAAGCGGAAAAACATCAACAGAGCTTGGCTGAATTCCAAAAGTTGGGACTGGGACCAGCTATTCCCGTCTCAGCCAAAAATGGGAATAACACCGATTTGCTCTTGGAAAAAGTGATTAAAAAACTCAAATTAAGCAAGCAGAAAAATAGTGATTATGATATTGATGAATTACAACTTGCGATTGTCGGTAAGCCCAATGTGGGCAAATCAAGTATTTTGAATGCCATCACAGGCACGAAGATCTCCTTGGTCAGTAAGGTTGCCGGAACTACACGAGACACAATTGATACGAAACTGGAATATAAAGGACAAAGATTCAATTTGATCGATACTGCCGGTATTCGCAGAAAGGGTAAAATTGGTATCAGAAATATTGAACATTATTCCGTCTTGCGAAGTTTGAAGGCGATCGAACGCTGTCAAATCGCCGTGCTGATCATCGACGCTACGGAAGGTATCACCAAACAAGATCAGCATGTGATAGAGTATGTCTTGGAAGCCAAAAAAGGCCTGATCTTAGTCGTCAATAAATGGGATCTCATTGAAAAAGATGAGCACACCATGCCACAGTTCGAACATTATTTACAGAAGAAACTTGATTATGTACCTTGGGCTCCACTCGTTTTCACCAGTGCCGTGACCGGTCAGAGACTAACTAAGATCCTAGATCTAGCTAGGACCGTGCGCGAGGAACGCCTGAAGAGAATTGAAACTTCGAAGCTGAACTCGGTTTTAGAAATGGTAAAAATCAAACATCCTCCGGCTGCTCGCAACAAGAAACATAAAAAACCTAAATTTTATTACGCTACACAGGCCGATGTTGATCCTCCCACTTTTGTGTTCTTTGTGAACGATATTCAGTGCATACATTTCTCGTATTTACGCTATATTGAGAATTCGCTGCGAGAAGAATTCGGATTCCTAGGAACTCCACTCATCATTCGACTGAAAGATAAGAAGGAATAAAAAAACATTGTTACTTTGTTATATTGTTACCTTGTTATATTGTTAAATTGTTAAAAACACAGCTTAACAATGCAACAAGAGAACAATCAAACAATAAAAGTGTTTCTTCCTCACCCTTTACACTCCACTTTTAAAGTGCTACGCTCTTTCAAGCTGTTTTAAAGCTTATTTTCATGGATAAAATCATTATCAAAGGTGCCAGGGAGCACAATTTGAAGAATATTGATGTGGAAATTCCACGCAATCAGTTAGTTGTGATTACCGGACTTTCCGGCTCTGGTAAATCAAGTTTGGCCTTTGATACGATTTTTGCAGAAGGACAAAGACGTTATGTAGAAAGTCTTTCAACTTATGCCAGACAGTTTTTGGAGTTGATGGAAAAACCGGATGTAGATTCAATCGATGGTCTTTCTCCGGCTATCTCAATTGATCAAAAAAGTACCAGTCGTAACCCACGTTCTACAGTTGGAACTATCACGGAAATTTACGATTATCTCAGACTACTCTATGCCAAAGTAGGACAACCACACTGTCCTCTTTGCGGTAAGCCGGTCACCAAGCAATCTGTTGAACAAATCGTAGATAAGATTGCAGCCTTGGATCCGGACCAAAAGATTTTATTGATGGCACCACTTATCAAAGACCGTAAAGGTGAACACACTAAGGTTATTGAACGGGTTCAAAAGAGTGGTTTTGTACGTATGCGTATCGACGGTCAGGTTTTTAGCATCAGTGATGAGATCAAGCTCGACAAAAACAAGAAACATACAATTGAAGTAATCGTTGATCGTTTAGTTACCAAAAAAGAGTGGGCCAAGGAAGAACTTTCCCGTTTACATGAGTCCGCTGAGATGGCTTCTGGAATAGGGGAAGGCGTTATTATTGTAGCCAACCTTGAAACAGGTGAAGATCAACTTTTTAGTGAGCATTTTGCCTGTGTGGAATGTGACATCAATCTACCCGAGATTACTCCTCGCAGTTTCTCTTTCAATAGCCCTCACGGTGCTTGTCCTGAGTGTCATGGACTTGGTACCAAACTGGAAATTGATGCTGCTCTCGTTATGCCAAACCCACGCCTGACTTTAGAAGAAGGCGCTATTTTGCCGTGGGCGAAAACAACTTCGAGACTATCTTGGTACAACAATATTTTAGCAGCTGCAGCGCAAAAACACGGCTTTCGTATGAACGTCCCGATAAGAGAGTTAAGCGCAGAACAAAAGCAATTAATTTTGTATGGTACCGGACAAGAGAATTATCGTGTTGATAGTCCCAGCGAGAACGGTAATGTTTACAACGTTGTTTTTGAGGGAGTTATTCCTAATCTTGAGAGACGTTATCAGGAAACTGAATCTGATTATGTTCGTCAAGAAATCGAAAAATTCATGAGGATTTTGACTTGTCCCAGTTGTAAAGGAAAACGTCTCAAACCTGAAATTTTAGCAGTGACAATTGCCAAAAGATCGATTATCGATCTGACTGAAATGTCCATCAAACATATCATTCAGTTTTTCGAAAAACTGGAATTAAGTAAACATCAGGCCTTGATCGCCAATCTGATCCTAAAAGAAATTGTGAGCCGTTTAACTTTCTTGAATAATGTCGGCCTAAATTATCTCACGCTTGATCGTTCAGCCGCCACCCTCTCCGGAGGAGAAGCTCAACGTATCCGCTTGGCAACCCAAATCGGCTCTCATTTGCAAGGCGTTTTATACGTTTTGGATGAACCTTCAATCGGACTCCATCAACGCGATAACGACCGTCTCATCAAGACTTTAGAAAATTTGAGAAATATCGGGAATAGCGTGATTGTCGTAGAGCATGACGAAGAGACTATTAATGCTGCTGATTACGTGTTGGATATCGGTCCTGGAGCTGGCAAACACGGCGGTAAGGTTATTTCCCAAGGGACTCCCGCTGAAATCAAAGCAGATCCAAATTCTCTCACCGGGCAATATCTGTCCGGGAAAAAGAGCATTCCTCTCCCTAAGAAACGTCATAAAGGCAACGGTAAAAAACTTATTATCAAAGGAGCCAAAGAACATAATCTCAAAGAAATAGATGCCGAATTCCCACTGGGAACTTTCATTGGTGTGACCGGAGTTTCCGGCTCGGGAAAATCTACGCTGATTAACGACATCTTGGTCAAAACTCTATCCAAGAAGCTTTATAAATCCAAGGTCACGCCGGGGAAACATGCTAGTATTGAAGGATTGGAACATATTGATAAGATCATCAACATTGATCAAAAACCGATCGGTAGAACTCCTCGCAGTAATGCTGCGACTTATACCGGAGTCTTTACCAATATCCGCGAACTTTTTGCCAGTACTCCCGAAGCACGCATGCGTGGTTACAAATCCGGACGTTTTAGTTTCAACGTCAAAGGAGGACGCTGTGAATCCTGTCACGGTGACGGTATGGTCAAGATTGAAATGCATTTTCTGGCAGATATTTATGTTCCTTGTGAGATCTGTAAGGGCAAACGTTATAACCGAGAAGCACTTGAGATTCACTACAAAGGCAAGAATATTTCAGAAGTTCTGGATATGACAGTCTCTGAAGCTCATGAATTCTTTAAAGCTATTCCCAAGATCAAAGAGAAGTTGGAAACTTTGGAAGAAGTCGGCCTGGGCTATGTCAAACTCGGACAGCCTGCGACCACGCTCTCCGGCGGTGAAGCTCAGCGTATCAAGTTGGCCACAGAACTATCAAAACGTTCTACCGGCAAGACCTTCTATGTCTTGGACGAACCAACCACTGGCTTGCACTTCGCGGACGTAGAGAGACTGCTGAACGTTTTGATTAGACTGGTAGAAAAAGAAAACACTGTCCTAACCATCGAACATAATCTGGATGTGATCAAGAGCTGTGATTACCTGATAGATCTCGGCCCAGATGGTGGTGACGGCGGAGGAGAGATTATCGCTACCGGTACGCCTGAAGAAGTCGCCAAGATTGAAAAGTCATATACCGGGCAGTATTTGAAGAGGATGCTAAAAAGTGAATAGTGGTTAGTGAATAGTGATTCAGTGTTATTTCTTTCTGAACCTTAGCTTCTTAATAAGAACATTTAGCATTTTCTGGACTTCCTCTAAAAGTCTCTCTACTACAGAATAGTTATTGTTAACATAGCGTTTTTTTGCAATAGAAACCTGAGTATCCAGTTCAAGACACGATGCATTTGCTATACCTAGAAATTGTACAAATTCCCCGGTAGTTATTCTTCCACTACCTTCTGCAATGTTGGAAGGAATAGAGACGGCAGAGTTTCTCATCTGTTTGCTTAGAGAATATAATTCATATTTGGGTAGTTTATCCGTAATTTTGTATATCTCATCAACAAGCTCCATTGATTTCTGCCAAACAATAAGTTCTCTATAAGATTTAAGCATGATGTTTTTTATTATCTATTCACTAACCACAAACCACTAATCACTAGCCTAGTCCATAAACATTAAGAGAAGATTAAGACTTTTTAGCTTATGCTATTTTGCCCTTGACTGTTAAGATTGCAGCAATTAGGGTTACCTTTTGGTTGGCATAGCAAGGTAGAGTGGTTAGCGAAAACTAAGCTAAAACCACCATGTCACGACCGACTAACGCTCTCCTAATCACTATGAAACAAAAC
>JAQVLK010000043.1 GCA_028704165.1 Candidatus Altimarinota bacterium
GCAGAACTATGATTACGCAGATTAAATGATTACCATGATTTCTAAGCGCTTCTAGAAGAAGCGCTTCTCCTAATCATAGTCCATCATCATTCTAATCATAGTTCAAGACAATGGATATCAACAAAGTTCTCTGCAAACTGGAAGAATACCTCAAAGACAAGCATCCGCCAGTCATCGACCTACTTGCCAGTAAAGGCGCCGATCCCTTCAAGATCCTCGTCGCAACTTTACTCTCCGCTCGCACCAAGGATCAGGTTACAACTGCAGTTGTGAGACGCCTTTTTGCTAAGATTAAAAATCCTAAAGAGTTAGCAAAGCTGCCCGTCAAACAAATCGAAAAACTGATCTACCCGGTCGGGTTTTACCGAACCAAGGCCCGACACCTCCGAGAGTTAGCAATTATGCTCTGTAGGGGCGCAAGATTTTGCGCCCCTACGGTTCCCGATACCCTCAATGACCTCGTAAAACTTCCCGGTGTCGGGCGCAAGACTGCCAACTTGGTGCTGGGACTGGCATTTGGAAAACCTGCCATCTGCGTCGACACACATGTACATCGCATCACAAATAGGTTAGGATATGTGAGAACCAAAAGTCCGGCAGAAACAGAACAAATACTAAAGAGCAAGCTCCCCAAACGCTGGTGGATTCGCATAAACTTTCTGCTCGTTTCCCACGGACAAATGACCTGTACCCCGATCTCTCCGAAATGCTCTACTTGTCCCATTGCGCAAGAATGTCCCAAGATAAATGTAATCTCACAGCGCTAAATATAAATTTTGAATTATGAATTATGAATTTTGAATGAAATCCAATTCAGAATTCAACATTCAACATTTAAAATTTTGTCATGATCTACCTCGACCACGCCGCCACCACTCCCACCGACCCCGAAGTTGTGGAAGCCATGCTCCCCTATTTTACCGAGAAATTCGGCAATCCTTCCTCCATTCACAGTGCCGGAGTCGCAGGCAAGAAAGCTCTACGCGAAGCTCGCCAAACTGTTGCCAAGTATTTGAACTGCAAGGATAAGGAAATCATCCTGACAGGCAGCGGCACCGAAAGTGACAACCTCGCTATCATGGGTGTCTGTGAAGCTTATTTGTTACGTGAGCAGAAAAAAGGTCACATCATCACTAGCAATTTCGAGCACCATGCCGTGCTGGATTGCGTCAAACATCTGGAGAAATTACAAGTTTTTGAAGCCACTTATTTGCCGGTTGATAAAGATGGTCTGATTGATCCGGAAGATTTGAGAAAGGCGATTAAAGATAATACCGTGCTGGTCTCGATCATGTACGGCAATAATGAAGTCGGGACTATCGAACCAATTAAAGAACTAGCCGCCGTCTGTCATGAAAAAGGAGTACTCTTTCACACCGATGCCTGTCAAGCCATGGGATACTTGAACGTCGATGTGCAGGAACTCGGTGTCGACCTCATGACCATCAATGGTAGCAAGATCTATGGCCCCAAAGGCACCGGCGCACTGTACTGCCGTGAAGGCATCAAACTCCAAAGACAGATCTTCGGTGGTGGACAAGAGAAAGGCTTGCGTGCGGGCACCGAGAACGTGCCAGGCTTAGTTGGTTTTGCCAAGGCAGTCGAAAAAGCAGTAAGTAATTATGAGCAGAATTATAAAGAAGTTAAGGCAATGAGGGATGAGATGTGGAAAAAGATGCAGCAGGAAGTAGAAGGGCTGACTCTCAATGGTCACGCCGAAAAACGTTTACCCAACAACTTGAATGTCAGTATTGCTGGTATCGAAGGTGAAGCAGCCCTGCTCCGCCTAGACGCCAAAGGCATCTGCGCCTCCTCCGGCTCCGCCTGCACCTCCGGCTCATTAGAACCCAGCTACGTCCTGAAAGCCATCGGTCTAACAGACGAGAAGGCTCACGGCAGTTTGAGATTTACCCTGGGGAAGTCCAATACCGAGGAGCAAATCAAAGAATTTGTGAAGGCGTTCAAGAAAGTCGTGGAGGATTTGCGAAAGATAAGTGCGGTGTAGGAGTATTTTAAAAAGTTTCTTTTGGCTTAGTGACATTTATAGGTATCATGGCATCTAATGATTTACATGAACATCAAGCAGTAGATAGAACTCATTATTCAGACGCTATTATTGAATCGCGTGCTAGAAACAAGATAATTGTTGCAGGACCGGGGACTGGTAAAAGCTTTACATTTAAGAAAGTTCTTGAAACTAAGTCAGGAAAAAATCTTGCACTCACTTTCATTAAAAATCTTGCCAATGATCTGCGAGAAGAGCTTGGAGAACTTGCAGAATCGCACACATTTCATGCATATTGCAGGAAATTACTACATAGAACTCCTGTAGATGGAATCGATACAGACTTTCGCTATTTTCCTAAGTTACCGCTACTTATTACTTCGGATGCGCAGTTGTTAAACAAGAATTACACAGAAAAAGACATTGAGAACTCATTTCAACTACTCAGTGAAGATGACAAAGTAATTTTCTTTATTGAACAAAGCAACTATTACAACGCAGTGAGTCATAATGATGCTGTGTATAGAGTACTAAAATATTTTCAATCCGCTAGAGGAGACCTTCCTGTATTTTCTCAAGTAGTTGTCGATGAATATCAGGATTTCAATCCATTAGAGGTAGCTTTTATTAACGAGTTATCAAAAACAAGCCCCATATTGATTGCCGGTGATGATGACCAAGCAATCTATGATTTTAAAAACGCTTCACCTGAACACATTCGTCAGAAATTCAACGAAAAAGATTTTGTCAAATTTGAATTACCATATTGTAGTCGCTGTACAGAGGTTATTATTAAAGCTGTTCACAATATAATTAGCAAAGCTTTATTCATAGGCAAATTACAAGACAGAATACAGAAACGATACATTTGTTTTATGCCTAAAAAAGAGCGAGAGAGTCAAGAAAATCCTAAAATAATTCACGCCTGTTGTTCTGTACACAGACCAAAAGCTCCCTTTATAGCAAAATTTATTGAAATGGAAATTAATAAGATCCCCCAATTTGAACTTGAACACGCAAGAGAAAATGGATATCCTTGTGTTCTTATTATCGGACCCTCACACTACAATGATCAAATTTATAAATACCTAAAACTGCATTTTACTGGTATAGATTTTAAAGAAAAAAAAGACACAGCAATTGATATATTTGATGGATATAAAATCCTCATTGCGAATAAGAAATCCAACCTTGGATGGCGAATTATTTTAGAGTACGCTGATAGCGAATATTTACAAGCTACAATTAAGACAGCGTATGAAAATAAGCAGGCGCTGAATGATGTTATCAGTAATAAGTTCAAGCATTTACATTTAGAAGTTGTTTCAATATTAGAGAAAATACGCGATGGTTCTCCGATATCTAAAGATGAGCAAGTAAAAGTGACTGAATTCTGCGGAAAAAGCATTGAAGATATTCAAAGGGTCTTTGGAGTTGATATTGAAGACATAGAAAACGGGAATAAGACTGATGAAGAAAACGCCACCAATGCGATAAAAATCACAACAATCAATGGTTCAAAAGGACTATCTGCAGATTACGTTTTCATTGTCGGAATGAATAAAACTTCAAACTCACATAGAGGATTTCCTAAAAACTCCAGTGACCCCACAGACAATGAAATATGCCAGTTGATAGTGGGAATGACAAGGACAAGAAAGCGATGCTATCTAGTAAGCAATAGAAGTTTTGGTAAAGTCTACAATATAGATAGCTCCGTCTTTATTAAGTGGATAGATCCTTCATTGATTGAGAGTATAACTGTGAATGCTGAATACTTTAAAAATCACGAGTAATTATTATCTACCCCCCACCCACCATGACCTACAAACACACCCAAATCGGCTATCTCATGATCGTTGTGACACTAGCAGTACTGGTGCTATTTGCATGGGTTTATATGATGGCCGCGGCTGAGCCACCTTCTGTTGATTCGGGTAGCAATCTGGCGGTTACCGGTACCATGACGCTCATCCTGCTCATACTAGCCTCCTTCTCCACCCTCCACATCATGATCGATGAGAAGTATTTGAGAGTGAAATTTGGCTATGGAATTTTCAGGAAAAATTTTCTGCTTAGTGAAATAGTATCAGCAAAGCAAGTAAAGAATCATTGGTATTACGGCTGGGGCATCAGACTATGGCTTTGGCCCAAGATGTGGATATACAATGTTTCCGGTTTTACTGCTGTGGAGCTCAAATTAAAGAATGGCAAGATCTATAGGATCGGCACGGACGAAGCCGGAAGATTAGAACAAGCAATTCTGCATTCAATGAGATAACAAATATTTTACATGGCAAAACCATCAATTATGCCAAACACTAAAAGACTCATTGTGTGGACTGTTGTCCTAGTCCTTATATTGCTGATCCCTCTGGCAATGCAGTTCACCGATGAAGTACAGTGGGGTGAAGCTCTGGCTTATAGCCTTATACTACTAGCTCTTGGTGGTATTTATGAATTGTGGCAGTGGCTCAAGACACATAGCAAAATGTACCGCCTCGCTTTTGGCATTGGACTTGCGGGAATTTTTCTGCTCGGCTGGGTCAGTGGTGCCGTCGGCATTATTGGAAGTGAGAACAACCCTGCCAACTTGATGTACTGGGCCGTACCCGCTGTCGGACTCGTCGGCTCTCTAATATCACGCTTCAAGCCCCGTGGCATGGCACACACCCTATTTGCAGTCGCACTCGTACAAATACTCGTTCCTGTGTACGCGCTCTTGGTCTGGCCAGCTCAAAGCTCTTGGGGCAATGCGGGTGTAATCGGCGTATTTATTCTCAATTCCGTATTTGCCATGCTGTTTGTCGTATCTGCTGTGCTGTTTCGGCGTGCAGGCGGTCCTTAAGATAAAGAAAGTGACAGATAGCTCAAACTTAGCTAAGATTCAGATGAGCTAATAGCTAATTTATGAGACTAAAGGATAAAGTGGCCCTGATCACAGGCGCAAGTAAAGGTATTGGAAAAGCAACTGCGCTACTATTTGCTAGAGAGGGCGCAATAGTTATTGTGAACTATTTCTCTTCTGAGAAAGAAGCTTTTGCTGTAGTAGAAAAGATCAAGGAAAACAAAGGAACAGCAATCGCTATCAAATGTGACGTATCAAAGGTAGCAGAGGTAAACAAGATGGTACAGCAGATACTGAACCAATTTAAGAGAATAGATATTTTGGTAAATAATGCTGGAGTGCTGATACCGAAGTCCTTTGATGAAACAGATATAGAAACTTGGAATAAGACAATTGAGAGCAATTTGCTTGGAACCTATAACTGTCTCAAAGCAGTTAGTAAAGAAATGAAAAAACAAAAGAGTGGCAAGATAGTTAATGTTTCTTCGATTGCTGCAATCGTAGGCAGTCTAACAAGTGTGCCCTACGCCGCTTCAAAAGCAGGTATCAACGCGATTACCAAAACACTTGCCCCTGAACTTGGAAAATTCAATATTACTATCAACTCGGTAGCTCCGGGACCAGTTGATACAGACTTAATGAAGGGGAATTATAGCCAAGCAATGATTGATAAGTTAGCAGGAGAAACACCACTTGGCAGAATCGCTCTCCCCGAAGATATAGCGAGAGCAATCCTCTTTTTCTCTTCAGAAGACAGTG
This sequence comes from Candidatus Altimarinota bacterium, assembly GCA_028704165.1. Taxonomy (GTDB): domain Bacteria; phylum Patescibacteriota; class Gracilibacteria; order RBG-16-42-10; family JAQVLK01; genus JAQVLK01. The sequence continues at coordinate 5,613 of JAQVLK010000043.1, forward strand.
ACTTTGTAAATGGCCAGACATTGATTGTTGATGGTGGGAGGATTGTTCGTTAATAACTACCAGCATGCTCTAAAAAACTATTTTCAAAATCAGCCTTCCAAAAGAAATTCCTAAAAAAATAACCATATGCCAAACGAATGCTGTCCCACCTTCGATCCCAATAAATGGGACCAGAAAGCTTTCACCTGGGATAAGAAAAAATTCATCATAGAGACCATTCCGACACTTTTTCACATCCCATTTCCTCCCATGATCGGCCGGAAAATTACGAAGATGTGGAAACAGGCAGAGCAAGCAGGCCAGACGGAGCAAGATAAGACAGAAACTCTGGTCCTTTTCACTGACCCAAGCCCTTTTAAATCAGAGATTTACTTATCGGTAACGGGAGAAGTTCCTCAAGGCAAAAATGTGACGCTCTCCGGAACCTTTGCCACCCGATTTTTTGACGGACCTTACAATGCCATCCCAAAATTCATGAAAGAGATGGACGCGTATTTGAGTAAGCAAGGAAAAAAAGCTAAGCGCTATCTGGTGCATTACGCCTACTGTCCCAAATGCGCCAAGGAAGCAGGGCAAAATTATATGATTCTGTTTGCGGAGGTTTAGGTGCTTCCCATAAAATACCGCACCCATTTTACCGCCCCCATAAAGGGGGCTGCTATAGCAGTGGCCTTGATGGCCACGGAAGATTGATAATATTTCTGTAATCCAGTTCCTTGCCGAATAATTTATTTTCCCCTATCCTGCCAACACTAAGGATTTTTTATGAAACAAAAAATAAACCATCTCTTGGAAGGCTCGGTGATGAAGTCGATCATTATGATCTCGGTGCCGATTATCTTGGCCAATACTTTACAAAGTGTGTACCAGTTGATCGATACTTTTTGGGTAGGCAGACTCGGTGAAGAAGCAGTTGCTGCCGTTTCTCTCAGCTTTCCTATCCTCTTTCTACTTACCTCCTTCGCTATGGGACTTGCTATGGCCGGTTCGATCTTAATCGCTCAGTACAACGGCAGAGGTGACACTGAGCATGTTTGTCTGGCTACCGGTCAGACCTTTGCGCTGGTTTCTAGTGTGGCCATCTTTTTAAGTATCATTGGCTACCTCTCGTCCGAGTTCTTGCTTTCTTTCCTGACTGATGACCCCACTGTTCTCAAAGATGCTACGTCTTACCTACAAATCTCATTCATCGCGATGTGGGGGATGTTTTCTTTTGTAATTTTTCAATCGGCCATGCGCGGAGTTGGACGAGTAAAGTTACCCATGATCATTGTTTTGATCACTGTAATTTTGAATTTCTTTCTCGACCCTATCTTTATGTTCGGCTGGAAGTTTATTCCGCCGATGGGTGTCTCCGGTGTGGCACTAGCAACCTTGGCGACAGAATATCTCTCCGCACTGATTGGAATCATCATCCTGGCCTCAGGGAAATTTCATATCAAGTTACGTCTTCAGGATCTCTGGCTCAGAGCGTCTTGGGTCAAACGTCTTTCCAAGCTCGGACTTCCTTCTTCGCTGGAACATTCTTCTCGTTCAATCGGGATGGTCATTATGACTTTCATAGTTGCCATGTTTGGAACCAGTATCGTAGCTGCCTTCGGTATCGGTGGCCGTGTCCTAATGTTTATCATCATCCCCGGTATCGGACTTTCGATCGCAACTTCCACTTTGGTCGGCAATAACTTGGGAGCCAAACAACATCAGCGTACCTTGGAAATTGCACGTGCCGGTATGAAGATTGGGTTTTGGACCTTAACTGCAGTTGGGATTTTGCTCTTTTTGACTGCCACACAGATCACGACTTTCTTTATCCCCGACGAACCGGAAGTCATTGCGATCGCCTCACGCTTCATCCGCATCATGGCACTCTCATTTGGTTTCATTGGAGTTCAAATGGCTCTCACCGGTACGCTTCGCGCTGCCGGCAAGACAAGTTTGGCCATGTCACTGGCCATGTTTCAAACAGCTTGTCTGGTAATTTTTAGTTTGGTCTTGGCCAAGTTCTTCCAACTCGGTGAGTTGGGCATCTGGATTTCTTACCCGGTCGCGAACTTTTTGGCGATGCTACTTACTTATTACTTTTATAGGAAGAAGGATTGGTTACAGAAGGAATTGGTGTAAGAAACTTTACCGCCCCGATGACTTTACCGCCCCCATTCCTTCGACCTTGCTCAGGACAAGCAAGGGGGCTACTATAGGGGTGACCTTTATGGTCACGGGATTAGACGTTTAAATTAAAAATATGCAGAAATCAAAAACAATCATCCTGACATTGGTACTTCTTGTTCTAAGTGCATGTACACAGAATCAGTCTGATGGCATAGCTCCTGCAGTCACCCAGAATACTCCAAGCACTGAGCGCAAAGAGCATCATACTTTCTCCATCGATATGCCGGCAGATTGGCGAGAAGTGGAATACGGCACGCAGATGATTTATCTACCGGAAGGTTCTGAAGCAGTCGATCCCCTTTCCGAAAAAGTAGCGGTTATTGTCAGTTTTCTGCCCGAGAACAATACTTTGAGTTTGGCTGAAATCATGGATGCTGGTATCCAAGATACAAAAAAATTGATGCCAGATTTGGAGATCAATTCAACCGAAAATAATTATGCCTTCGGCAAGATTGATGATGGAATCAAATTAGAGATGACTTCGACTATTCAAAATCAAACTGTAAGTTATACTCAAATCAACGGCATGGCTTTCAATAGGGTCTATGCTCTCGTCCACAGTTGCATCAAGGGAAAGTGTAAATACACTGACACTTATTACGACATGGTTACAAGTTTCATGGAGACTGGTGAAGGAATACAAGAATAAATATCTTTAATCAAACTAATCATGGCAAAAAAAGAAACAACATGCAAAGCATCGAACTGTGCCGGTGGCGGAGCCGTCTATGGCCTCGGAATGATCGGCGCAGCTATCTACTACATCGTCAACGCCACTTCTTTTGGGATGGGTGTGCTCGGCGTGCTGAAGGCTTTGGTCTGGCCCGGCTTTGTCGTCTTTAACCTGATGAAGTTTTTGGGAATGTAGACAGGTGTAGAACCTAGCTAGATGAAATATCATACTAATAATTCTTAATTGAAATTTTATGGGCAAAACTGTATTTGCGCTTATCTTTCTGACATTGTTCGCAGGATGTAGTCTCAACACTCAAACAACAAGTGACACAAATGACAACCAAGATACCAGATTCGCAGTCTATTTGGCAGATACAAATTCAATGCTTTTCTCAGATGAAGATTTAAGCTCATATGAACCATCAACCCAAACTTTTACTTTTAATTCAGAAGGGGCAAAAAAGATGAAGTCTTACCAATCATCTCTACAAATAGATTCCGGCCTATATGAAAAACCATTTGTTGTTAAACTTGGAAATGAAGAAATATACAGAGGAAAATTTTGGTCGTCTTTTTCTTCGCTCAGCGAATCTGGCATCGTAATGACTGATGTCGCAATGATCGGTCCTGATTACAATATTTTGACTGTCGATGGTGGTTATCCCTCAGCATTTGGAACAGATAATGATAAAAAAATCAACGATCCGAGGATTATTGAGCACTTCAAAAACATTAACAAAATAAAATAAGTGGAAATATCGCTGGAATAAATCACTTAATGACATTTATCCTTACCACCATGACCAAGAATGCTATTTTCCTCCTCATTATTGCTTTCTGTATCTTCTCAATAAATACATCAGCTTACGCTTGCGATACTCTAGGTTGTCTTTTTAACGGTCATAACCAAGACACCCTTATCCTCGGCGAAGTTCTATTGGAAGCTGAAGATTCACTGGAAATAAAAATCATCTTTGTGTTCCCTCAAAACAAAGTTAGATTTCTTCAAGAAAGTGACAAGATAACAGTAAAAGAGATTAGAGACACTGTTAATTTGACGGAAATTGACGCTAAAACAATAAGCACAGGCAAAAAATATTTAATGTCTTTGAACAAAAACGATAACTTCTATGTTCCTGCATGGGGAATTTATGAAATAACTGGTACCGATTATCTGAATGCGAAATTAGTAAAGAATGAATCAATAGACGATGAGGCATTGCAAATATTTATAAATTCCGGCGGTACAGAAAGCGATTTTTTCTTTGACTACACCGACCCTACACCAGTATTAATTCGTAGGAGTGAGAAACAAACGATTCAAACAACAGAGACAAATATACATTGGCATAATGTCATCGCAATAATTTTATGCTTAGCGGGAACTTCAATCTTCGCTTTATTAAAGACCAGAAAATAGAGATCAACCAGTTTTAGATTAAAGATTTAATTGAAATTATATGCACCAAACACTAAAGATTATTAAAATTTTGTTTCTTATTTCTTTCGGTATGGTACTGGGATCACAAATGATAGTACACTTTGTTATTGCTCCAAGAGCCGATAGTTCTACCGAGCAAGGTTCAGGTGTTTATAATCTTTTTGATCATGCACTTCCATATACTTTCGGAGTTTTAATTATAACAACAACTTTATTTGTTTTGTATATGGTTTTGTACTATTTAAATCGTTCTAAGATATCCAAACCAACTTAATAAGTTTGAAGCTATAAAATTATGTTTAAAAGTCACGCCTTAATCGCCAGTTTCTTAGTAATTATTTTCTTTCTTTTACACTATTATATCTATTTGGGTAATGCCCCAACAACTATTCCAGTCCTACAAAGTTACACAGATTCACCAGTAGACTTACCAGAGCTTAGTTTTTGCGAAGAAATAAGACCGAGCTATCTAAATCCTTTTCGCAAAATAAAATATAGCTACAAAATTCAAATAGGAAACACATATACTGACCTTGAAACAGGGATCCCTATTCGTTTTTACAGTGATAATTGCTCCATTGTGGAAGAAGCAGCATCTATTTTTACCTCCAAAATACAGCCACTAGCTGGTAACCCATATGAATATTGGGATTCCTTCGATGAAGACAGTTTTGGGAGACCACAAGTTTCCAATATCTATGCCAACTTAATTTTCTTTATAGTGCAATATTTAATTATTGCAAATTGGATCACCGTGATTTACCACAGCATCAAAAAGAAATAATTGAGTAGTAGATAGTATTTGCCAAAACAGCCTGTTTTCATTATTCTGCAGATACAAATTCTGTTTTTTAAATAAAATCAGCCATGAACGTCTCACTCGTAAATAAGCTACCGGCTTGTGATGTCTTGGTGCTTACTAAGTTTAAAGATAAAAAACCTAGTTCCAAGTATTTGGCAAACCTGAGCCGTAATACCGGTACTCTCATCCATG
>JAQVLK010000117.1 GCA_028704165.1 Candidatus Altimarinota bacterium
CCCGGAAATGGCCGTTACCGGTTACACCTGCGGCGACCTGTTTTTCCAAACCGCCCTGCAGAATGAAGCCATGAACGCGAACAAAAAGATCGCCGCTTCCTTCGCCAGCAGTTCCATGATCCTGATCGTCGGCGCGCCGTTTTCCTGGAAAAACGCCCTCTTTAACTGCGCTTTCGTACTGCAGTCAGGAAAAATCCGCGGCATAATCCCCAAAATATACAATCCGAACTACCGCGAATTCTATGACAAAAGATATTTCAAATCAGGCGCGATGGTTCCCGACGGCACAAGCTGCCTGAATGCCGTACCGTTCGGTTCCGATTTGCTTTTTACCTGCGACCATAATTTTTCTTTCGGCGTCGAGATCTGCGAAGACCTCTGGAGCGTAATACCACCGAGTTCGCAACAGGCTCTCGCCGGCGCAACGGCGCTGTTCAATCTTTCGGCCAGCAACGCCCTGGTAACTAAATCCCAGTACCGGCGCAATCTGGTTCTGCGGCAAAGCGCCCACTGCATGGCCGCTTACATATACACTTCGTCGGGAGTCCACGAATCCAGCACCGACCTGGTTTTTGACGGACACTCGATCATCGCTCAAAACGGCCGGACAGCCGCCGAAAACCAACGTTTCCACCGGGACAGCAGCATTATTTACGCCGACGTCGACCTGGCCAAACTCAAAGCCGTCCGCGCCTGTGAAAGTTCAATCGGCGATGCTGTCTGCGAAAAGGAATTCAGGGATATTCATCTTTCCGAAGTCTTTACCTCGCCCACTTTAGAATACGCCCATATCGACGCTCATCCGTTCGTCCCCGACAACCCGGCTGAACGGGATATTCATTGCGAAGAGATTTTCCATATCCAGAGCGCGGCCCTGGCAAAACGTTTTGAACATGTAAACGCCCAGCGGCTGGTCGTCGGCATTTCCGGCGGCCTCGATTCCACCCTGGCGCTTCTGGTATGCGCCGAAACCATGAAACTGCTCAAACGGCCGATGTATGATATTCTGGCGGTAACCATGCCCGGTTTCGGGACAAGCGACCGCACCTACAACAACGCCGTGGAAATGATCAAACTCATAGGAGCCGAATTTCAGGAGATCAACATAAGAGACGCCTGCATGCTGAATTTCAGGGATATCGACCATGATCCCGAGTTATATGACACCACCTATGAAAACGTCCAGGCACGGGAAAGAACCCTGATCCTGATGAATATCGCCAACAGCCAGAACGGTTTGCTGGTGGGAACCGGGGATCTGTCGGAAATCGCGCTCGGCTGGTCCACCTACAACGGCGACCACATGTCCATGTATGCGGTCAACTGCGCCGTCCCGAAAACCCTGATCCGCTACCTGATCGCTTGGGTGGCCGAAAATTCGGAAAAGAAACTGCGCGCCGTACTCGAGGACATCATCGCCACTCCGGTAAGCCCGGAACTGCTTCCCAATACCGCCAAAAGCGAAGTCAATCATAAGACTGAAGACATTATCGGCCCGTACGAACTGCACGATTTCTTCCTGTATCACTTCATCAAGTACGGCGCCGAACCGGAAAAGATTTCTTATCTGGCCACGCTCGCTTTCAGCGGCGAATATACCCAGGAGCAGATACTCAATACCCTGAAGATATTCATAAAGCGTTTCTTCCGTCAGCAATTCAAGCGCAGCTGCATACCGGACGGCCCCAAAGTCGGCACCATCTGCCTTTCCCCCCGCGGGGACTGGCGTATGCCTTCCGACGCCTGTGCCGAAGTATGGCTGGAACGCCTCGAAAATCTCGGCAAATAGCGCGTAAGTCAATTATATTTTTCCGTTTTTGCGGTATATCCCCAGCAGGCAGTAAAACAAAACTTTACCTATTTTATCCTGCCGGACGTTCAATAGGAAATCCGCAATTATATGAAGCACAGTACGGGAACTGGTTTCAGACTGTTTTATCAGACACCGGATTATCTTGTCAATGCCTTTTCCTGATTCGTTGAATTGATCAAGCTGTTCAAGCAGGACAACGTCAAGCGGTTCTTTCCGTATTCCCTCAAGAAAAGCTATACAGAGCGGATTCTGCAGGTTCTTTTTGGTGAAATACAGTTTGAATAACTTATAGAATTCGTCGCCGATCCCGCCTATTTCCGCTATGGCGCTGTAAATCTCGGCCCGCACGGAATGGTCAAGATTGTCCTCCAGAGTTTTCTCCAGCAGGAGCTTCAGTGATTCAGGGTCGCCCATAAGCGACAACGCCACCGCCCCGCTGATTGAGATAAATTGATTATCCGATTCAACGAAGATTTTCTTTATCCGCGAAAAGGTGTCCTTGTCGTCAAGCTGGGTCAACGCCACCATGGAACGCCCGGCCAGGTAAATATTTTCCGAATCAAGTCTTCGGCGAAGCAACGGTACTGCGGCTTTTATGTTTCTGGCGCCCAGGATCACAGCGGCGGCGGGAGCGCTTGTGTACGTCCCGTATTTCAATTCATCCAGCAGTCTTTTTTTGACATTGTCGCCGAAAGGTATTTCGTACAACGCCAGCATGGCTTTGGTCTTTACCAGATATTTCGGGCTTTCGAGGTAAGAGAGAATTTTGTCGGCGGAAATAACTGAACGCGTATGTTTCAACCGTTCAATGGCGTCAAGCTCCTGAGACTCGGAACCGGTCTTCTCCATTTTATTAAGAAGCAGTAAAGCGCGAACGTCGCGCGGCGCAAAAGC
>JAQVLK010000118.1 GCA_028704165.1 Candidatus Altimarinota bacterium
ATGGCGGGGTTTTCATATCCGATGTCGTTGGTCTCGGAAAGACCTATATCGCGGCGATGCTTGCAGGACAACTCGATGGCAGGACACTTGTTGTCGCTCCACCGGTTCTTCTTGATACCGGTAATCCCGGTTCGTGGAGTAATGTCTTTTCTGACTTCCGTGTCCCGGCAGATTTCCAGTCAATCGGGAAGTTGGATGAGCTTCTTAAAAAAGGTGTCGAGAAATACACCAATGTGATCATTGATGAGGCCCACCGTTTTCGCACAGAGTCCAATGTTACCTATGAAAAACTGGCGGAGGTCTGCCGGGGCAGGAGGGTCATCCTTGTTACCGCTACCCCATACAACAACTCGCCAAAAGATATTTTGAGTCAGATAAAGCTTTTTCAGAATGCAAAGAAAAGCATGATTCCCAACCTCCCCAATCTGGAGGTCTTTTTCAATGGGCTTGACAAAAAACTGAAGAATCTCGACCGTCAGAAAGACTACAAAGAATACATAGACAGAGTCAGAGAAAACGCAAAAGAGATCAGGGACAAGGTATTAAAGTACCTTATGGTCCGACGCACAAGGATGGAGATTACCCGGTTTTTCTCTCAGGATCTGGACAGGCAAAAGCTGCGGTTTCCCGGCGTGGAAGCCCCAATACCTCTTTTCTATGAACTGGACGATCACGAAGATGGGGTCTTCAATAGAACCATAGAGCTTGCTGCGCAGAAATTTAGCTACGCCCGCTATACCCCGCTGCTTTACTATAAAGGCAAGAAGATCGACCAGCTTGAACGACAGTCCCAGGAAAACATGGGCAAGTTCATGAAGATCCTTCTCGTAAAACGGTTGGAAAGCAGCTTCCATGCCTTCAGGAACTCGATCGACCGCTTTATAGGTTCTTACGAGCAGTTTATTCAGGAATACGATAAGGGTAACGTCTACGTGAGTAAAAAGCATGCGGCAAAGATCTTCGAGCTTCTGGAGAATGATGATGATGAGGCCATACAGCGCCTCATAGACGAGGGAAAGGCACAGGTTCTGAAGGCTTCTGACTTCTACGATAATTTCAGGCCGGCGCTCCAGACTGACCTTGCAATACTGCGGGAGATCAAAGAGATATGGTCATCGGTGACCAGAGACCCGAAACTGGATACCTTTATCGGAGAGCTTAAGAAGAATAAAGACCTGAAAGAAAATAAGCTCATCATCTTCACAGAGTCTAAAGAAACCGCCGAATATCTGGCTGCCAACATAGACGGTAACCTCAAAGGGGCAGTGCTTTCTTATAACGGGTCTTCGGGAGAGGCCATCCGGGACAGGGTGAGTGAGAACTGCGACGCAAAGGCAAAGCACAAAAAGGATGATTACCGCATTCTTGTTTCCACGGAAGTCCTATCCGAAGGGGTCAACCTTCATCGTGCCAATGTGGTAATAAACTATGACATCCCCTGGAATCCGACCCGCATGATGCAACGCGTGGGACGCATCAACCGCGTGGATACGCCATTTGATAAAATACACACCTTCACCTTCTTTCCCACAAAACAATCAAATGACCAGATAAAGCTTCAAGAGGCGGCAGAGTCTAAGATCAACGCCTTTCTGACGCTCCTTGGCGGCGATGCGGCGCTTCTCACGGAAGGCGAGCCGGTTGGATCCCATGAACTGTTTAACCGCCTCCTCAGTGCAAAGACGATAACGGGAGAGGACGATACAGAGGAGAGCGAGCTGAAATACCTGAACATCATAAAAGACATTCGCGGCGAAGAACCCGGAGTTTTCGACACCATAAAACGTTTGCCTAAAAAGGCCCGTACGGCGAGGGAGAGCGTCGAGCGCAAAGCGATGCTGCTAACCTATTTCAGGCGCGGCAAGCTTCACAAATTCTTTCTTGCCGGTGAGGCCGGTGAGGCAGAGGAGCTTGATTTCCTTTCTACCGCAAAGCTCCTTGAAGCCACCCCTGAAACACCCCGTCAAAAGTCCGGCAAGGATTATTATGAATTGCTTTCCAAAAACAAGGAAGCCTTTTTGTTTGCCACAGAAGAGGAGATACTGGAGCCTGTTGCACGAGGGGGAGGCCGGGACAGTCCAACGCAACTCCTGCGTACAATGAAGGCGGTAATGAAAGACATCCGACAGCTTACCGAAGATCAGGAGTCATATGTTAAAAGGATAATGCTGCGCCTGGAAGAAGGCGCCATACCGAAGCAGACAGCCAAAGAGGCACTTAAAGCTCTCGCAGAATTGAAAAATGACCTTGCCAATCCGTTGAAGGTGCTTGGCGTTCTGCAGGCCTCCATTCCTGCGAGACTTCTTGAAGAACATTTTGCAGCAGGTACCGGTTCGAGAACGGGCAGGAGAGAGGTCATCCTTTCCGAATATCTTACGGGCTGGTAAAACCGTAAAATGATAGCACCCAATGGTTTAAAAGGTTAAGCAGTGAACAGGGAACAAGCCCAAAAGATTGTCAGAGAAACCTTCCAGAACCCTTTTGACAAAGGGAATTTCCGATATTTCATAAAAAACCTGCTCAACGGACTCGACGAATCAAAAGCCTTTCCTGTTCTCCAGGGCCAATATATCTTCGAGCCGTTCAGACCCCGTATAAAACAGTATGAAAGGATCGGCACTTACACCGACACTGATGGCAAGAAGATCGACGTTCTTATTGTTTACCTTCAGAAACAGACCACCCTCGATCACGGCAGGAC
>JAQVLK010000119.1 GCA_028704165.1 Candidatus Altimarinota bacterium
CTTAATATCGATCTTTCGATTGATGCCGGATATGTGGTGGCAAAATCGCGCGGCCTTAAAGGAGCGCATATTTATCTGGGCGGAGAGTACGGTTCATCGGTGCTGGCAACGGATAACGTAATGATGGCGGCAGTGATGGCCAAGGGTAAAACGGTGATCGAGTGCGCCGCCTGCGAGCCGGAAGTAGCGGATCTGGGCGAGTTCCTGATCAAGATGGGGGCCAAGATCAAGGGGCACGGGACCCCTACTATTGAGATCGAAGGCGTGCACCAGCTGCACGGGGCCGAGCATAAAGTGATCCCCGACCGTATCGAAGCCGGCACGTTCATATTGGCCAGCCTTCTGACCAAAGGGGATATCCTGATCAAGAATATCCTGCCTCTTCATTTGGGCGCGCTTATCGATAAATTAAGCGAAGCGGGCGTGCATTTACACAGAGGGGAAAATACGTTGCGTGTTAAAAGCGCGCGGAACCTTAAGCCGATCAATATTACCACGTTGCCGTACCCGGGGTTTGCCACCGATATGCAGGCGCAGATGATGAGCCTGATGTGCGTCACTAAGGGCATTAGCGTGATTACGGAAAAAATCTACCCGGATAGGTTTATGCATGCCGCCGAGCTTAACCGCATGGGGGCGCATATCCAGCGCGAAGGGCCGCACGCTATTGTCGAGGGGGTCAAGTCCCTTTCCGGGGCTCCGGTGATGGCAAGCGACCTGCGCGCATCCGCATCGCTGGTGTTGGCGGGGCTTGTGGCGGAAGGAACGACTTCGATATCGCGTATTTATCATCTGGAGCGCGGATATGAGAACCTGGACCTTAAGCTGCAGAAACTCGGCGCCAAGATTTGGAGAGAGAAAGAATAGGTTTTTTATAAAAGGAGTCCTTTTATGATCCTTATGATCGATAACTACGATTCGTTTACGTATAACCTGGTGCAGTATTTCGGCGAATTAGGCGCGCGCATGAAGGTGTTCCGCAATGATCAGATCACCCTGGAGCAGATCAGGAAATTGTCGCCGCAGCGCATAGTGATCTCTCCCGGTCCGGGAAGGCCCGAGGATGCGGGGGTATCCTGCCAGGTGATAAAGACGTTTGCCGGGGAGATCCCCATCCTGGGCGTCTGTCTTGGGCATCAGGCGATCGGCCTGGTGTACGGGGGACGTATTGTCCACGCAAAGCGCCTTATGCACGGTAAGGTTTCGCGCATTTGCCACAGGCAAAAAGATATATTTAAGGGTTTGCCCAACCCTTTTGAGGCCACCCGTTACCATTCCCTGGCTATAGAAAAGAAGACGTTGCCTTCCGATCTTGAAGTGACCGCCTGGGCCCAGGATGACCAGGAGATCATGGCGGTGGCGCATAAAAAATACGCGGTCTGGGGAGTGCAGTTCCACCCGGAGTCCATCCTTACTAAAGCAGGTAAAGATATTTTAAAGAACTTTATTTCTTTATGATCAAGGAAGCTATCCAAAAATTGGTTGGCCGCCATGACCTGTCCCGGCAGGAGATGGTGATGGCTATGCAGGAGATATTAAGCGGCGGCACCGATATTTCCGACATCGTCGCTTTCCTTACCGGCCTTGCGGACAAGGGGGAGACGGTTGACGAATTGACCGCGGCGGTTTCGGTGATGGTCAAGTATATCGATCCTATCATCGTCGACCGGGAGCATATCCTTGATACTTGCGGCACCGGCGGAGATAAAAAAGGCACTTTCAATATTTCTACGCTGGTGGCGTTGGTGGCCGCGGGGGCCGGAGTGACCGTGGCCAAGCACGGCAACCGGTCGGTTTCAAGCAAATGCGGCAGCGCCGATGTGCTGGAAGCACTGGGAGTGAATATCAATATGGGCAAGCCGGCGATCCAGCGCTGCCTTGAAGAAGTGGGGATCGCTTTTTTGTTTGCGCCCAACCTGCATCCGGCGATGAAACATGTGATGCCGGCGCGCAAGCAGATCGCGCGCAGGACGATGTTCAATATCCTCGGCCCGTTGATCAATCCCGCCAGGGCCACCAACCAGCTTATCGGAGTCTATAGCCCGGAGTGGACGGGAGTCCTGGCGCGGGTGTTGCGTAACTTGGGCACAGAACATGTGCTGGTGGTACACGGTAAGGACGGGCTGGATGAAGTGACCACTACCGATGCCACTTTTATTGCCGAATACCACCGGGATAATTTCAAGGAGTATCTTATAACCCCTGAAGAGTACGGGATCGCGCGCGCGCGGCCAGAGGAACTGCTCGGCGGTACGCTTGCCGAGAATGTGCGCATCGCGCATGATGTGCTGGGCGGCAAGCCCGGCGCGCAGCGCGATATTGTGCTGCTCAACGCAGGATGTGCGCTTTATGCCGCCAATAGCGCAGGTTCGATACAGGAAGGGATCAACCGTGCCCGGGTTGTTTTGGATTCCGGCAAGGCGCTTGAGAAATTACAATTGCTTAAGGAGTGCTCGAATATATGAAAAAAGACGCTTTGAAGGAAATATTGGCTAAGAAAAAAGAAAGACTCGCGCAGGCAAAGCTGGCCGTACCGGAAGAAACGCTTAAAGGGATGCTGCAAGGGTTGCCTCCTGCGCGGCCGTTCTTGACCGCAATCTCCAAGCCCCGCGTAATTTCGCTTATCGCCGAGATCAAGAAAGCTTCCCCTTCGCAGGGGGTCATTAGAGGGGATGATTTTAACCCGGCTGCGATC
>JAQVLK010000120.1 GCA_028704165.1 Candidatus Altimarinota bacterium
GTAAGTATTGTTTTGTCATCAAACCAGAAAAAGTTAAGATAGCACCAAATAGTGATGTCATCCTAGAATCAATCTTTTTTATATTTCCAAAGAAAAATAATATGATAGCAAATGCGCAGATAATCATTATAGAAAAAATAATTGATGATTTAATATCTTTTTTTAGTGAAGGAACTGAAATATTCTCTTTTTTCATTATCTCTCTTCTAACCTATTGTTAATATATACATTAAGTCTTTCCGCCACAGATTTCTCATTTTTAAGCTGTTCTTGGTCAATTGGCATTATGGCGGTCTCCGGGATTGGTTTTTTACTGCTATTCCATGTTGTATCTATACCTGATTTTGTCCCTTTCGCTTTTAATTTCAGACGCCTGTCAGCAATTGCTTGATCAAGTTCATGAACTTCTTCAGAATTTAAATCGGGTTCATTTGCCACAAGTTCAACATCTCTGGATTTCAAGGCATTTTTATATTTTCTTGCAGATTCTCGAATACTTTCGATTAAATTACTAGCACCTGATGGTAAATTAGGTCCTGTATATCTAATTATGATTTTTTTCAGAGAATCTAAATTATTAAACCATTCAATAAATGATCCTGTTTTAGCAATAGGATCAACTTCAATTAAATAATATTCCTCCATATTCAGTAAGCGAATAGCATCCTTCAATAGTGCCTCAAAAATATCAGCAAATGTATTTACTGAACGGGCATAGCGCGAAATATCAGAAGCTCTATGCACCATTATAATTTGATGAGGAATATTAATAACACACAGTGTGTAAAATCTTGGGTCCTTAGTATCTTGTAAATGACCAGGTTTTAGTTCTTCCGCAATTCGTGCATCAGGTGGACGTATTGTCAGATAAACAGAAAATAGATCATCATTTATTTTTAATAAATCTGCAAGCCCCCAAGTTGCGCTACCCCTGCTGATTTTCACCTTCTCTGGGATCAATGAAAAAGCTTTTCTAAGCAAGGTATCACGATCTATTTGTGATAAAAATAAATTTACTTGTTTCTCATATCTACGATCAGGTAGTTGAATCTGTAATAATGCCCAAATAGTCTTATCGATTCCGAAGTTCATTTACTCCTCCTATAAAAAGTCTATTCATAAAGCCTGTCAAACAGGCCCTATGGTTAAGATTTAAACGGCCAAGGCATAGCACCTTGCAACTTTACTCATCTCTACATATTTCGGGTCCGGCGACATTCTCGATGGATCAAATGGTTGTCTTTCCTTTAAGATGACATAAACAATGGTGCTCATCTTTCGAGCCGTCGCTATTATGCTCTTCCCGGTTCCCTTGTTTTCTTTCATTGCTCTGTATTTACACATAAGCCTGTATCCAGCGGTTTTATTCTGAAGCCGCAGCATCCCCATCACCATTTGGACAAAGGCCGTTCTCAATTCCACGGGACCTCGCTTGGTGATATGACCATGGCGAATGGTCTTGTTGGAGTTTTGCACCCACGGCACCAAACCGGCATGCGCAGCATACTTCTTGGCACTCTCGTACCGGTCGATGTTATCGGTATAAGCCCGAATCGTCGCTCCTGTTATCAGTCCGACCCCGGGGATCGTTTGTAAAAGCGCAACGTTCTCGTCTTCAGAAACAAGACCGGACAGCACGCTCTCAAGTTCTTTGACCTCCGACGCGATTTGGTCTATTGTACCAAGAAGCGGTTTTACCGCCCGGGCAGCGTTTCCGTAACTCCTATGGTCTGCGAGACCGGTAAGGATTCGCTGCCTTTCTTTTCTGCTCTGCAGCTGACCCCGCCGACTCTCTATCCCATAGCCGAGCAACAAGCCGTGTACCTGGTTTTTCAAGGATACCAAAGCTTTCACCAGGACAGAACGTGACTTCAGGATTCTTCGGATATCCTCGCTTTCCTGTGAACAGAGAATGGACTCGGGAAGCATATCCTTCTCAAGAAACTCGGCCAATGTACGGGAATCATGTTTGTCGGTCTTCTTTACCGACTCGTTGACAACTTTGAACTTCAAGGTGTTCACTATCCTGACTTCGATCCCTCGCTTCAAAAGCCGGTTGCGAAAGTATCTGGTGTTACCTGTCGATTCCACGGCAGCTGTGACCTCGTAACCTTCCTCTTTCCATCCGGACACTTTCATTATGAATGTCCTGTAACCGTGATCCGTTGTCGGATAGATTCCCGACTCCTGAACCCCCCGATCTTCACTTAAACAACAAACGGTAAACTGCGTCTTGTGAAGGTCAACTCCAATACTCATCTTCATGACTCGCCTCCTGATAGCTCCGGACAGCGCCTGTCAGGTGAATTGGTCCCAATCTCCTATTCGATCTCTCAGATCATCGAATGCTGCGGCTACGGCTCTTCATTCTCCTTAGCGGTCTCGAAGACCAGTAAACATGCCGAGCAGTAACCTTGCTGCCCAAAACTGCAAAGTTTCGAACAGTCTATACCAATTCAGACTTCATGAAGACTTTTTATCATTCCTCCTTAACAACAAAGTTTGTAACTATTTGCCCTTAATAATTATTATAGTATCTTCAAAATTTCCTTAAAAGTTACTGGTTGGTAATATAATCAATAATTACTTTTGTTGGAGAGGAGGATTTTTTTAACGGATTTGTTCGATATTGACTGTAATTTCTAACGAATTCTATTATTTTACTTTTG
>JAQVLK010000121.1 GCA_028704165.1 Candidatus Altimarinota bacterium
CATCTTAACACCTCAGCAGCAGAGACCCCATCCTTTAGGGTGGGGAGGAGCTGCGTACGATAACTATATATCCTTTGAAGATAATCTTCAATGGAATGCTTCAGACCTTGATGGTAAAACTCGATCCCTCCCCAGAGCAACATAAGATGCTTTGTGATACAATGAAGAGGTTTAACGAGGCTTGTAATCACATAGCAGAGACCGTTTTTGTTCTGCATAGTGCCAACAAGGTTGAGATCCATAAGACGGTTTACTATCCTGTCAGAGAACATTTCGGCCTTTCCTCCCAACTCACGGTTAGAGCTATTTCCAAGGTCTGTGAAGCCTACAAGAGAGACAAGACCATCAAACCAGAGTTTCGGCTTGATGGCGCCATTGTCTATGACCCGCGTATCCTTTCTTGGAAGGGACTTGAGAAAGTTTCCTTGATTACCCTCCAAGGTAGGCAGACCATTTCCGTTCGCTTTGGTGAGTACCAGAAAGCCAGGCTTGACCGTATTAGAGGTCAGGCCGATTTGATCCTGGTCAAAGGCATCTTCTACCTTTGCGTTGTCGTCGAAACAGACGAAGCGTCTCCCTATGACCCCGTTGGCGTGCTTGGTGTCGATCTTGGTATCAAGAACTTGGCCGTTGATTCTGACGGGGAGGTGCATTCTGGCGAGAAGATTTCTCAGACTAGAAACAAGCTGGATTCCCTCAAAGCCAGGCTCCAATCCAAAGGCACCAAATCGGCCAAACGCCATCTTAAGAAACTTTCTGGCAGGATGGCCCGGTTCTCCAAGGACGTTAACCATTGCATTTCTAAGAAGTTGGTTGCGAAAGCCAAAGACACTCTGAGATCTATCGCCCTTGAAGATCTCCAAGGCATTAGAGACAGAGTTACGGTTGGAAAGGCACTGCGTCGCAGCTTGCATACTTGGAATTTTGGGTTGCTTAGAATGTTTGTGGACTACAAAGCAAAGATCTCGGGAGTTCCTGTGGTCTTTGTTGATCCTAGAAACACCTCTAGAACTTGTCCCTCTTGTGGACATATCGCTAAGGCCAATCGGCCTACCAGAGATGAATTCCGATGTGAGTCTTGCGGCTTCGCAGGTGCCGCCGACCACATTGCAGCGATTAATATCGCGTTTAGGGGCCAAGTCAACGGCCCTATTGTAGCGGGGAAACATCTTAACCTCAGTTACAAGCCACGCCCTAAAGGGCGTGGTAGTTGACATATTAGGTACTTATTTTAATTAAGATTGTTATCTTTCTCGATAATGGAAATATTTAAATACTAGAAGTACCTATAGATCCGATTATGTCGGTTACTCAGTCGCTTGGAGATCGAATGGTCGAATATCAGAATGTATCAAATATCCGACTTATGAAGAGAACTCCTGTTATTATTCAGGTTGATGGCAAGGGATTTCACAATTTTACGAGAGGAATGAAAAAACCCTTTGACATGGGACTTGTTGAGAATATGTGGAATACTGCACAATATATGTGTGAGAATATCGAAGGGGCAAAACTAGCATATACGCAAAGTGACGAAATTTCAATTTTGCTAACCAATTATGATACATTGAATCAGGGTGCCTTTTTTGATTTCAGGGTTCAAAAATTGGCGTCAATTGCGGCATCTCTTGCAACGGCGGGATTCAATCAAACAGGACGATTTAAAAAGGTTGCCTGCTTTGATGGAAGGTGCTTTAATTTAGATCGCGAAGAAGTCAACAACTTCATGGTTTGGAGACAACAAGACTGCACCAGGAACTCGATTCAAATGGTCGCGCAGCACTACTTCTCTCAAAAAGAGTTGAACGGAAAAAATCAAAACGAGTTGCAGGAAATGCTCTTTGCTAAACATGGGATTAATTGGAATTATCTTGAAACCTATTTGAAGAGAGGATCATGCGTGATAAAAGGGCATGATGGAAACTGGAAAATTGATCATGATATTCCCGTATTTAGGTCAGATAGGTCCTATATTGAACATTTCGCGTTTCCTGAAAGGAGCGTGTCGGTATGAAAGATATTAATAACATAAGAAGAATATTAGCAAATATATATTATTTCAGAAATGTAGCAGTAACCGCGGTTGATGAGCGTGATGAAAATACACTTCTTAATAAACTAAAAGATATGAGAAGAGAGATTGATACATTGGAAACAATGTTGAAGGATGATCGTAGATGAAGAGAAAACTTGCATCAGTGCAAAAAGTGGTTTCAGTAGATCCCATTGTATTCAAAGATAACAATGGGATGGAACAAACTGCAGAAAATATCGAGAGAATACAAGTCTTGGGATGGACGTTAGTTGCTCAGAAAGGGGAATTTCGGTTAGGGGACCAATGTGTCTTTGTTGAACCTGACGCAGTGTTGCCAGAGCGTCCTGAATTCGAGTTCCTTCGAAAGTGCTGCTACATTGATAAAAATGGTTTCAGAGGATTTCTAATTGGAACCTCAAGGCGTTTAGGAATAATCTCTCAGGGAATTGCATTACATATCTCGGTTTTAGGAGATGGTAATTATGAAATCGGTGAAGATGTTAGCAATGTCCTTGGTATTGTAAAATATGATCCTCCGGTTCCTGCATGCATCAGTGGATTGGCAAAGGGAAATTTTCCAAGTTTTGTTCTAGGAACTGATGAACTTCGTGTGCATGGAATACC
>JAQVLK010000122.1 GCA_028704165.1 Candidatus Altimarinota bacterium
AGACGTTCGCCCTGCTCATGGAACCCATGAGACACATCGGCAATCCGTTGTTCAACGCGGTGTTCATCCGCAAGAACTACCGTGAGTTCACGCTCCCCGGTGGCATCATTCAAGAGAGCTCTTTGATATACCCTCACGCGGGGCTAGACTTCCGGCAGAGCCCGACGATGGAGTGGCATGGTCCCGGACGCGCCAGCATCTACATGCGGCACATGCCGGACGCGGTGGCCGACTACCAGTCAATGTACAAGGGCATGCAGGCCACCCTGCTGTTGCCGGACCAGGTCGAGGAGCTGACCGAGGGGCAGTTCTGGTATCTGTTCAGCCGGCAGCGGGGCGTCTCAGGGGTCCGGCCCTACACCCGAGCTACCTGCAACCCCGACCCCGATAGCTTCCTGGTCATGGGACCGCGGGGCTGGGGCAGCGGATTGATCAGCTGGTGGATCGACCCACAGACGGGGTTGGCGATACCCGAACGCTCCGGAGTGATCCGGTGGTTCGTCAAGCGCGACCGGGACATGTTCTGGGGAGATACGGCGGTCGAGGCGCTGCGGTTGGCGGAGAAGGCTGGGCACCAAGTGAAGCCGGCTGACGCCAAGAGCCTGACTTTCATCGAGGCGACGCTGTCGGACAACCGTATCCTGCTTGACAAGGACCCCGGCTACGAAGCGAACCTCCAGCTGCAGGACTACGTCACCCGGCAGCGGTTGATCGTGGGAAATTGGAAAGTGCGGCCGGCCGCGGGGCTGATATTTAAGCGGGCATGGTACGGCGACCCGATCGATAAGGCGCCGGCGCGGGGGCGAACGGTGCGCATGTGGGACCTGGCCGGCACGGCAAACGCAGGGGACTACACCTGCGGATTGAAACGGCGGCGCGCGCCAGACGGGAAGTTCTACGAGCTGGACCTGATCAGGAAGCGGATCGACAGCTCGCAGATCGACGACCTGATCGCCGAGACGGCAGAAAAGGACGGGCCGGAATGCTGGGTGGGGCTGTTCCAGGACCCGGCGCAGGCGGGGAAGTACCAGGTCCAACAGCTGGTCAAGCGACTGGCGGGATTCATCGTCAAGACCGTCCCGGCAACCAAGAGCGTGCTTGACATCTGCCGCCCCAGCTCCGCCCAGGCCGAACACGGCAATATCGTACTGGTGCGAGGTGACTGGAACGAGGAATACCTGCACGAGCACGAGAACTTCGACGGCAGCCCCAAGAAACACGACGACATCATCGCGGCCGACGCAGGGGCGATGATGATCTTGGCAACCACGGTGACCACGGTGATTTCCTCCCAAGACGACAAGGACCAACCCGGATTCCAGACGCAAGTACGAAACACGGACAGGAACGATGAAGACATCGCAGTTATTTAGGCGATTGTTCCGGTTGGATGAGCCCCGTCTTATCGCGGGGCCCGCCGGCGTTCCCGGGCCGCAGTACGGCGAGCAGACCTCGACGGGGTACCTGGCTGGCAGCCTGGCCTATCGTGATTCGGAGCTGACCTTCGACCAGATCAGAAAGATGCGGCGTCACCCGGTGGTGAAGTTCTGCCTGTCGTTCATCAAGATGCCGCTATCACGTATCAAAGTCAACGTCCAATCCGACAATGAGGAGGTCACGCAGGTCCTGTCAGAGATATTCACCGAAGAACTGCTGCGGGGCTACCTGCGGAACGCCGCCCGCTGTCTCGATTTCGGGTTCCAGGGGGCCGAGGTGATCTGGGAACCGAAGACGGTCAGCTACAAGCAGGGTGAGCAGCTGGTGACCAGGCAGGTGATCGGCATCAAGGGGTTCAAGTGGCTGAAGCCGGAAAACGCCACCATCCGCGAGAATGAGCTGGGCGGGTACAGAGGCATCCAGTACCGCAACGACAATGCCAACGGCACGGTGCAATCGGTGGTCGACCTCGACCCCGCCAAGGCGCTGCTGGTGACCAACGTCTTCGAGGACGGCAACCGCTACGGTGAGTCAGAGCTGGAGGCCTGCAAGAAACCATGGTCGCGGCAGGAGAACGTGGAGACGTTCTTCTTACGGTACCTGGAGGGCAAGGCCGATCCGATCCCCAAGGTGTTCTACGATCCCGAGGGGACGTACAAGGATTCGTCCGGCACGACGCTGGACGCTCGCACGCTGGCCTACAACTTGGCCAAGAGCGTGCGGCAAGGGCGCGGGGTTGCTCTTCCATCCCGGTACGACGAAAAGGGCAACCGGCTATGGGATATCGAATACCTGGAGGCCGAGGACAAGGCCCCGTTGTACCGTGCGGCCATGGAGCACTTCGATACCAAGATCATGCGCTCGCTGCTGGTCCCGGAGCGTTCGTTGACCCAGGCGGAGGACGTCGGCAGTTACAGCATGGCCGAGTCGCATGGGTCGTACCTGATCCAGCGGCAGGAGGACGTGGCGGCAATCCTAATCGGGGCGTTGAACGAGCAGGTTCTTCCCCAGGTGATGGCCTACAACTTCGGCACCGAGCGATATCAGGCGGAGTTGCAGACCAGCGGACTATCGACAACCGACAAAGAGCTGGCGAAGCAGGTGGTATCCATGATCCTGGCGACCCCGGACCGGCTGCAACCGGAGCAGGTGGAGTGGCTGGAGAAACAGACCGGTATCCCGTTCGCCAAGCGGGTGCCGGTGACTGTC
>JAQVLK010000123.1 GCA_028704165.1 Candidatus Altimarinota bacterium
AGTCAATATATCCGACTTTTGTCTGAGAATAAGACATGCCCGTACTAACAAGAAGGACGAATAAAATAAAAACTAAAGCGGTTCTGATATTAATTAATTTCAATTTAAGGAACATAATATTTAAAATTACTTTAATTTATCAAGGACCTTGAATGTTATATCATATTCTTTATCACCGTATATCAGGGTACCATCAGCCTTATCAAATACGAAATTGATTTTCAATTCTTTTGCTACATTTTCAATTGCTTTGGTTATCTTTTCCTTAATCGGTTTGAACATCTCGTTCTGCTTTTGCAAAAGCTCTTCCTGAACTTTTTGTTTATAAATCGTTAATGCCTCATCCTCATCCTGTAGACTCTTTTGAAGTCCTTGCATTTCTTCATTTAGTTTTTTAAGATCTGCTTCAGACTTTACCTGTCCTGATTCAACTGATTTCTGAGCTTCTTCATATCTTGTCTTAAAAGATTCTGCATTCGTCTTGAGATCTTTTTCCTTAGCCTGAACTGTATCAATGTATAGTTTTTTAAGGCTTTCAAGTTCTGCAAGTACTTTTTGCGATTCTGGAAGCTGTTTTAATATCACTTCACTATCTACATAACCGACTTTTATATTCTGAGCGATGGCAACACCCGTAAAAGTAATAAACACGAATAATAAAGCTGCTAACTTTAAATGATTCTTTTTCAAAAAATTTCTCCTTGGATAATTTAATTTATTAATAAAAATTTAAAACTCTTTATAACTAAAATCCTCTTCCGAACTGGAAGTGGAATAAAAGACTTGGGTTTTCTCCGTCAACTGATTTTCTATCGAATCCGTAACCGAAGTCAAATCCTATCAATCCCACTGCTGGAAGCATCAGTCTTGTACCAAAGCCAACAGATCTTTTTAATTCAAACGGATCAACTTTAGCAAAATCAGACCAAACATTACCAGCTTCAGCAAATGCCAGAACAAATATTGGGAACGGATCTTATGAAAGCGGATATCGAATTTCTACGCCGTATTTAAGAGAAACTTTTCCTCCGATTGAATTACCGACAGAATTGCGCGGACCGACAGCTCTGTCTTCGTATCCTCTTAAAGGTATCGTGTTATAAGCTAGACCATTACCCCCCATATAGAACAATTCAGTTGGAGGTAGGTATTTGTCATCGCTTAGTGGATTAACATAATAAAAATTAAATGTAGAATACAAAACCAGCTTAATATTTCTTATTAAGGGAGTATAAGTTTCTGCAGTGAAAATATTTTTTAAGAATTCTGTATTACCCGGAAGAAATGGTCCGCCTGACAATTCTGTTGTGTTTGAAAACTTAGTACCGTTTAAAGGATATACAGGATCAAAAACTGTAGATCTCGAAATAATTTGTCTTAAACTGAACTGATTTCTGCGACCCGTCTGGTAATAGCCCCCTCCGTCAAGAACGTTCGTTTCCTGATATTTCACTGCCCAGTCACCACGGAAGAAGTCATCAGGCCATTTAAACCTTCTTCCAATATTAACTATTCCACCAGTTTCTTGTACGTCATAAGTATATCTTGTTCTGGAATCAAATACATTGAAGCCGAGTAAAGTAGGTGTGTTTAAAAACCACGGCTCTGTAAGCCCAATCGAAAATGTTCTATAAGTCCCTGCTTCGCCGAACTGCCATGAGAAGTTAAGTGCTTGACCTCCTCCACCCGAAAATGGTTCCATTATATCAAAGTTATTGAAAGTCAGACCTAAGGCGCCTGTTATGCCAAATGAACCGCTATATCCAATAGATGCGTTAAACTGATCAGATGACCTTTCTGCAACGATGTATTTTATGTTTACTGTTGAATCATTTGCAAGACTAATATCCTGATTTAATTTTTCAGGGTTGAAATAGTTTAGTGCATTAAGCTGCTGCATACTTCTTTTAACATTTCCCCTGTTGAAAAACTCGCCCGGTATTGTATATAGTTCTCGTCGAAGTACTTTGTCCTTAGTCTTGTCATTACCTTCAAAGCTTATAAGACCAAGTTTGTACTGATTATTTTCTGTAATTTTAATGTTTATGTCAACCCTATCAAGCCCCACTGTCTTATCGCTCACGTCAGCTTGAAAACCGAGGTAACCATTATCAAGGTATAATGAACTCACATCGGTTTCTGCTTCATTACCATAAAGATTTTGAGAGAACTTTTTCATATTATAAACATCACCTTTTTTCATATCCAGTCTAAGAAGAAGGGCATCATCCGTATAAATTTTATTTCCCTCGATAGTAATATTATTAATTTTAAATTTTCTTCCTTCCCTGACTCTAATAATAAGAAAAACATCTTCCTTATCGGGTGAAAGTTTAAAATCTGAGTCTACAACTTCTGCATCTTTATAACCAAGTTCTTTGTAGTATTCAACTACTAATTTTTTATCTTCTTCCAACTTTTCCTTGTCAAATCCAGCACCTTCCCAAAATTTCCACCATACTTTCTCAGATGTGTTTTCTAAAGCTTTATACAAATCATCATCAGAAACATCCACATTACCCTCAAATTCGATTTTCCTTACTGTAAGCTTTTTCCCCTCATTTATTTTAATTCTTATTCTTGCCTCATTGTTAGCTGATATTAGCTTGTCAATTTTTATTTCCGCCAATG
>JAQVLK010000124.1 GCA_028704165.1 Candidatus Altimarinota bacterium
CGGCCGCGTCGAAGTGGGCACGCTCTTTGAAGAGAGCGACAACTCGATCTACTTCGGTCCGGAGCCGGGAATCAAATACGAAATCAAGCGGAGCGACCTCGAATACGTCAAGCGCCTCGACGTCAAGCCGTCGAAACCGTAACTCAGCGCCGTTTCGCGGCGGCGGCCTTGACGGTTTCGAAGAGTTCCCCGGCGGAGAGCCGGCAGCGGGAATTGCACTGCCGGTAATGGTCGAGCGCATCGCGCAGTTCGGCGTCCGGCAATTCGAGGTCGGAGAAGAAATTCGCAAGATCCTTGACCAGGTATTTCTCAAACACCCGTTCCGGCACGGTCAGGAAGCGGCAGCTCGCCACATCGATCCAGACGATGTCGATTTCGCCGTCGCCGAGCGGCTTCCAGAGAAAGTTGAATACGCGCACCGCCTTGTGGAAGCAGTGGATCGAGTGGAGTTTGGCGACATGCTCGAGATTGCGGTCGATGAACATCTTTTGCTCGGGCGCCCCGCGCAGTTTTCCTTCCGGAAGAAATTCCCGTCCGTCGGTGTAGCCTTCCGCGAACCGGGTGGCAAGAAAGGAACGGTCGAGCCGGAAATGCCTGCGGTCGTCTCCGGCGAAAAGCAGCGTGGCCATCGGAATCCCCAGCGCCGCGAAGGCGCGGTAGTTGGCCGCTTCAAGAGCCGTTTTCGAGCAGCGCAACGCATAGCGGAGCGGCTTCACCCCATCGTAATCCTTGAACGCCAGCGTGATGCCGCCATATTCGGCCGGGAGGGTGATCTTGCGCACCTCCTTGTTCCGGGTCTTCCAGATGACTTCCCCGTTCTCGAACAGTTGCGGCGCTTCGAAAAACGCCTTCCGCATCGTTTCGAAACCGGGTTCGGCATGGAACCAGCCGGAGCAAAAATGAATGTGCATTTCGGAGAGCGCGCGCCGTTTCAACCGGCCGGGGCGGACATTGTTCATAATTTCCCTTTCGACAAGATTAATGCTTCCTTATTCAATCATGATTAAAATTTAATCATTTTCTGACAGAAATCAAGTCTTGAAACAAAGAAAGCCTCCGGAAAATACGGGTGGCTCTTGCAATTCCGGCCGCGGATGGTATACTAAAAAGATGGTGGAGAGACCGGGAGCTTCCATTCCCGGTTTTCCCCGAACCGAAATTCCATGAAGTGAAAGGCCGGGAAATGGGAATTCGTTTTTTGTATCCGGAAGGCAAACTCAAAGCTCTGACCATGAGTTACGACGACGGCGTCGTTCAGGACCGCCGTCTGGTCGCGCTGTTCAATGCGCATGGAATCAAAGGATCGTTCCACATCAATGCCGGGATTCTCGACCAGGGCAACCGCATCGCTTCGACCGAAGTGAAAACGCTCTATGCCGGGCACGAAGTTTCCTGCCATTCATTCACCCATCCGTTTCTGGAACGGGTGCCGCGGACCGAAGTGGCGCGCGAGATTTTCGAGGACCGCAAGCAACTTGAAAAGCTCTGCGGATATCCGGTCATCGGCATGTCCTACCCGATGGGAACTTACAACGACGAAGTGATCGAAATTGCGAAGGCCTGCGGCATCGTCTACTCGCGCTCGACCCGGGTCTCCGGCGGATTCGGAATCCCCCAGAACTTCATGGCGTGGGACGCCACCTGCCACCACCGCGAAATGCTGGAAAAAGGCGCCGCATTCCTCGAACTCAACCGCTATCCGTTGGCGCTGTTCTACGTCTGGGGCCACGCTTACGAGTTCGACAACAACGACAACTGGAACGAGATCGAAGAATTCTGCAAAATGATGTCCAACCAGGACAATATCTGGTATGCGACAAACATCGGGATTTACCGCTATTTCGAAGCAATCCGCAGTCTGATCGTCTCCGCCGACGGACGAATGGCTTACAACCCGTCCGCCACCTCAGTCTGGTATTATCTGGGCGAGAAAAAAGGCGTCATCCACGCCGGAGAAACCGCGATTCTCGACTAGTCTCGCTGCATTGTCGTGGGAGCAAGGGAGGCGCTTCGCCCTCCCTTAACCCTCCCGACCGGCAGGGTGCCGGTGCCGCGACTAGATCCGCATCAAATGCTGCGCATTTGATGCTCCGACCGGGGAGGTTCGGGAGGTCGTTCGAGGTTCCGGAGGGCGCAAAATACCGCTCCCTCCGGCCGCTCTTGCCCCTTTTTTGGGGCAAGAGGGCACTCCTTCCGCCTGTTTTTGCAGGAAGATGGTATGCAGGGTGCAAGACCGTTGCGAAACGGCCCGGTAGTTCCGCTCATGTGGAGATCGATACAAGGGCTTGGCAGGCTTGCGAAACGTTCCCGGCGGTCTGGCGCGAGTTCTCTTGTGTGGGTCATGCATGGCGTGCGGCCGGGGAGCTGGTGCGCGGCTTCCGCCTTGCCCTCGCGGGCCCCTGACCAGGCATGACCCGCGAAAACGAACCCGCCGCAACCGGCCGGGAACCGTTCACGTGGCTCTATCAGATATGCAAAGTGGCTTGAAAAGACCTCGCAAAGATCTCCACACGAGCGTAACTATGACATTCCCTCGCAACGGTCTTGCGCCTCGCATACCAACCTCCTGCAAAAACAGGCGGAGGGAGTGCCCTCTTGCCCCAAAAAAGGGGCAAGAGCGGCCGGAGGG
>JAQVLK010000044.1 GCA_028704165.1 Candidatus Altimarinota bacterium
GAAAACATAGCGGATATGGCATGAACAGGCTGACACCTGTACAAAAGATGGCTACAACATGGTTTTATTCTCTCAACAACTTAAATTTACAAAAGGTAACTGGAACTCTGCAACAACACATTTCTTGCCCTTGACAAACAATGGTCTTTCATGGTAGTATCACGTCCTTTCTCGAAAACCAATATAAAAATATAGTCTTTGCGGGCAACTATATTCGTTTTATATAAGCCGAAAATAACCTATAAGTATCATGAATAAGAAGCTATTACAAGATTGGTCAAATCGCCAAGAACAGTCTCGAGAAGATCGTAAGCCGAGCCAAGAACCAAGTATGCTACCTAAAGTAGTAGGCTTTGTTTTACCAGGCACAAATAAACCTGAACCAGCAGGAATTAAGCCGGTAGAAGATACATATCAAGGTGGAGCTCTAATCGGAAAGATGATCGAAGCTCTTCAAGTTCTAGGATTACCAGCTACCGTTACCATGGCACTTGCTATGTTAGTTGCTGTACGTGCAACTAGAGTACAGGCCACAGATGTTGTAATGCCTGGAACTTATTACGAAGCACCCTCTGAAGAGGAATTGATTAAGCTCTTTCGAGATATTGAAAGTATCGCCATAGAATTAAGTGAAGAAATCGAAAAGAAGCATGAAGTAAAATCATTGACCAAAGTTGGAGTAGCACCAGTTATTCCAAAGACAACTGCTAAAGGAGGATATACATCTGTCGAAGATTATATCAACAAGAACTTGGATAAGATTACTAATGTCATTAATCAAACTTGTACTACAGTTGGCTGGCCAATAGAAGTAGCAGAAGAAATACTTAATATTCTACAAGATTCGAAACTTCGTGATCAATTCATTGTCAGGAATCAATCTTTTCTAAGAGGTCAGTGTGGTTTAACTATGCCATCTTTAAAGAATGGTGAAAACTTGGATTTTACCGGTCCTTTTGAATGGAAAGGCAAGGATGCCATGACTGGTGACTACATGGTTATTCCTCACAACGGTAAATATTATCTTTTGTTCATCCCTTCTTCCAACGATGATTACAACACAGGTTCTATGCCTGCTTGTTACAACATTACTCCGATCGGAGTATTTGATATTCCAGTCGTTATAGCTCCTACACCTACTCCATGTCCGGATTGTCCAGAGCAAGCTACCTCACCATCGCTTCAGATTCCAACTCTACAGCCGAAAAACTGGGAAGTTAATCTCGGTACTGATTCAGGTTTTCAATTGGAAGAAGCTGAACGTGCTTTCCGTGTCGATTTGAGTGTAGATAGTACTAGCAACCCAGATGGAAATGGAAATTATACTGTCAAACTAGATGCCAATATCACCGTCATTTCCGGTTATGATAATGCCAGTGGCTTCCGTACTGTCTGGGATACTCCGGCAGGACAAAAACCTGCGGAAGATGTTTTCTTAGAACTTCAGGCTGGCACCTATACTTTCACTGCCATCGTTACAGATAAATACGGCAATACTTCTGAACATCCGATTACTTCTCGTGTTCCCGGTGACAACGCTATGAGTTCAGATGACAAGGGCAGTATCGAGGGAATTGGTGCAGCAACCAATTTCCGTGCCAGTTTGGCCTACCATTTCAAGAATGGTCAGGTCAAAGTCTTTGGCAGCAATACCGAAGCCGGTCTCGGAGCAGGCTTACACAGAGCTGGCGAACACCTTTTTGGTGGAGCAGATATTGAAGGAGGATATAACTTCAACGCCAAATCTCCTTTTGCAGCTATTGAGGGACGTTTTGGACTTACTTGGAAAAAATTCAGTACCTACCTCAGAGCAAAATACAAAACTCTAGTTGGTGGTGACCACCAAGCTTCAGTCGTAGAAGGAAACCTCGGTGCTGAATTCAAGCCCAATGATACATTTAGTATCTATGCTGAGGGTGGAGTAAGTAAATATGATCTTGGTACTGATGAAGAACAAGAGATACAAGGAAGTGGCCAAGCCGGTATCAGAATCAGATTTTAAGTATATTTTAAATCCCCCAATACTATGTCTAAGAAATTAGCAATCAGTCTCGTTCTAGCCACCGTCACACTACAACTTAGTGGATTAAGTAGTCTTGTTTTAAACACTGAAGCTGCAGTCGTTAATAAGCTGAAGCAACAGATACCTGTTACAAACTCCAGCACAAGTTATGACAGTGATTGGATCAACTTAGTAACAGACAGCCGAGTCAGTGGTGGTAGTACAGAAGAGATGGGCCCTGAGCAAGGTAGTGGTTACGAAGGTGACTTGGTACGCTATGCTTCTCAAGACACCAGCTCTATTCGTGTAAATCTCACGCTTGAACCAGGTGATTATCAATTCATTTACATCGCACGTTATGGCGTTTATGAAGATAGTCATAACGAGTTCAATGAAGATTTAAAGTTTAGTTTCGGTAGCCAATCTGTTAGAGTGAATGATCCGGATCAGGACAACTTTATGTTCAAGATTTGGGAATCAGATGAAACATTGGTAAATCAGAGTTTCTCTCTCAATCAATCTATCAGTCACTTCAATATTGAAGGATTGGGAAGCAGAGTAGATTTCGGTAGAATTCTAATCAGCGGCGAAGCTACTTCACCTGAGAATAATCCCGCCCCAAGCTGTTCCGTTTCCGCCAATCCAAACTCAGGCCAGGCACCACTTGCAAGCAACTTCACCGTAACTACCGATGCTCGTGGAGCAGGGGACAGTATCGCCCATTTTGCTTTCAATGTTGGAGATCCAAACCAGTGGTTTGGTTATTCTTATGATAACGATCCGGCTTACAACAAAGATCCGGCCGGTACTCATGGCCCTTATACTTACAACAACGAAGGAACTTATCGAGTTGAACTCAAAGTCTGGGATACTCTCGGACAGACCGCAACTTGTTCAACAACTGTCACTGTTCGTGAAGCAAATTACGGACTAAGTGTCACCAAAACCGTCTCTCCTGCAAATACTCATTTCTACTGGAATGACGGAGAAGAAATCGGCAAGACTTTTTCTTACACTATGCGTTATCGCAATTCCAGCAACGTCGCTCTCGAAAAAGTTTACGCTTTTGATGAGTTTTATCGCACACAAGGAAATTTAAGTGATGCTCTGCTTAACAGCTTAAAATGTTCACCCAGCAAGAACACTGAAGCTACTGCTGCTTGTCAGATTATGGATATTATTCGCCCAGGACAAGAACCTTTCAAGGTTATCTACTGGAATCTTGGAACTTTACAACCAGGTGAAACCGGCTACCTCAAGTTGGAAGGTAAGGTCAAAGATCTTGCACCAAACTGGGTTGAAGGATATCTCTTACAAAATGATATTTACATCCGTGACGCTTGGGAAGGACAAGAGAGTCCTCCAAATATTGAAGCTGACGATCATGTTGATCAATGGTTACACATCAACGGGCTACCAAGTTGTACGATTTCTGTAAGTCCGGATCATGGACCAAAAGAACTCAATGTTGATTTCAGTATGAGCGCTACTGATGATATAGAAATCAAGAGATGGACCTTAAACACCGGCAATCAATCTTTCTCCGGAAACGGTATGCCACCGTCGTCCAAGAATTACACCTATACTCAAATTGGAGAATACGTTCCAGAACTAACTGTTTACGACAACAACAATGTTAGTGCAATTTGTCAGACTAAAGTAGATGTCATTGCTCCTCCGATCGAACAACTTAAAAATAATCCTCCGGAATGTGAGCTTTCAATCTCTCCCGAGAGTGGGATTGCTCCTCTTGATGCGGATTTCGTGATGGAAGCTCGCGACGACAAGGGCATTAGCAGTTGGACACTCACTACCGGTGATGGCAAGACTTTCTCAGGTACCGGAGAGCCACCTAGTTCGAAAAACTATACTTATCAAAAAGCTCGCAAGTCGCCTTATACAGGTACTCTGAAAGTTACCGACACAAATAATATTTCCGTAACTTGTACGGACAGTATCAAGGTCAATGCCGGTCCTGTCATTCAAAGTGAAACCGACACCATCTTGCAAATTAAGAAACTCATTAAGAAGCAGGGTGCAAATTATATTGATGCCGACAGCGTAAGCAGTGCCTTGGATTTGGGAGAAGTGAATTCAGACCAAACTATTTATTACAAGGTTGAGCTCAAGAATATCGGAGATGAGACTGCACGGAATGTGATGGTCAGTGACGATTTCACTAACGGATCTTACGGCAGTAAAAGAGCTTCCATTCGCAATGTTAGTGGTGCCGGTTATTCATCCGGTTCAGATACTTTCCGCATTACCAGTATTGAGGGACAGGAGACTGTCAGCTTTACTTATGAGATTTTACTGGACATACCTGAGCAAAGTTCAAACGAAATTCACGATATTGCCCACAATGAGGTCACTATCGAGTCCTTTGACAGTAATGCTACTAACCAAGAAGGTGTCGGGGAAAACGATCCGGCTTATCTCAAATTTTCTATTCCTGCTGTAATCACTCCTAATGCTACTTTCACTATCGAGAAAGCAGTTGAGGATGACAAAATGACAGTCAGTGATGCTGAAGACAAGGAAGATCTTGATTACACTATTACTGTGACCAACACTTCCGATGTTGAAGGAGAAGTCCGTGTTACAGATACACTCAAAAATGGTGATTTGGCAGGAACAGAAGGTGGAGAATTCTCTTACAATAATGACCTACGAGTAAGCGGTGCTATTTCTTACAGTGGAGATCTGGACGAGACCAATGGTGTCCTGCTAAAAATTGCTGCTCACCAGGAAGTGACCTTGAAGTACTCTGTTGAAATGAAAAATTTGGATGAGATAGACAGTGAAGATGATTCTGAGTTCAAGAACACTGCCAGACTCTCAAGCGGAGAAGAAGACAGTGTGACGGTCAAGATTGAGACAGAAGAAGCAGACTTCACCATTGAGAAGATCATTAAAGATGATCGCAATCTAGAGCAAGGAGATATTGTCACCTATGAGATCAAGATCGAAAACATAGGCGATAGTACAGCTACTGTTGAAGTTACCGACACGATCTCAAAACGTAAACAAGGTAGCACCTACTACCTACCGGGTAAAAACGGAGGCCGTCTGGAATACATACCTGACTCTATGGAAGTAGATGGTATCTCCAAGAAGAACGTGAACGGTAAGATTACCAGCCGCAACGGTGTAGAACTGGAAGATGTTGAACCTGATGATGAAATAACTATCAGCTATCAGATGCGTGTCGTGATCGATGGCATCCGTCCAGGCGCAAGCTCTATGATCGACAATGAAGCCTGTGTAGAGTTTGGTGATGAAGAAGAATGTGATAAAGCAGACCTCACTATCATCGCCGGATTCACTCCGGTTCCACCATTGCCTCCACTGCCACCTCCTACACCAACTCCAGTTACTCCTTTCGTCCCAGCCATCATAGCTCCTCCTACTTACTTCAAGACCGGTGCCGCAGCAGCAGCCTTGCCTGCCGGACTGGCAACCAGCTTGGGAGCATTAATCTCACTCTATATTCGCAAGAGAAGGTTGCTAGGCTTATAATTCCTTTTGACTTTATTAGCTTTGATAGCTACCATCAGCTCCAATAATTCTAACACTAAAAATTATGCCCACAGAAGAATGCCGAAAAGTAACAACTAGCCCCGAACAACTTGAGTTACTCGACAAAGCTAGGTTAAGCATAGAATCTGCCGAACTTGTTGCAAGGGAAGGAGAGAACCCAGAGCATGCAAAAGGCTATTGTCTTAACGCAGCTAAGTTTTATGAACAAGCAGGAGAGCATGAAGTTGCAGCCGGTATCTACAATACCATTGAAGAATACGCGAAAGCAGCTCTCTGCTATCAGCAATTAAAGGACTTCGGTGGTGCAGCTCTAATGTACGAAAAAGCAGCACAACAAATGCGTGAACTTTTAAAAGAACAAGAAGCTACTGAAGATGTTCATAATGAGTCAGATAGTAGCCGAATTAAGGGACGATTAGGTCCCGACGAGATAGCGCGTTTACTAGAGAGGGTTATGCAAGAAGATACTAGAGGAAAGATACAAGATGTTCTCCCCGCCCAAAGTTAGTTCTCTTTTACGAAAATTGTATTTATAGCAAGAAAGCCTCGTCTGAAAAGCGGGGTCTTTTTTCTTTTAAATCTTAGCTAACTAGCTAGTTAGCTAACTAGCTGGTAGAATTAAGCCCGTAATATTACTGATTCTTCCCATGCACGAAACTATCAAAGCACTCGAAGACCTGCGGGTTAAAATCTCCGGTCTCGGAGAATATCTTTGACCCGGCTCAGCTTTCGCTAGAGATCAAAGCACTCGAAATAGCATCAACGGAAACTGACTTTTGGCAGGATCAGGAAAATGCGACCGAAGTCTTGAAAACTTTAGAGCTCAAGAGAAAGAGACTGGATACATTTCAGAACCTTACAAAAGAGCTGGAAGATACTTTAGAGATCGCCAAGATTACCAGTCCGGAAGAGGATGAACAAGCAGCCAATGAGATCAAGGCTAAGTTGCCGATCTTGAACGAAGCCGTAAACAAATTTGAGCTAAATATTTTATTGAGTCAGAAGTATGATCATGCCGATGTGATCTTGAGTATTCATGCTGGTACTGGTGGACTGGATGCTCAGGACTGGGCTAACATGTTACTTAGAATGTATTTGCGCTTTGCTGAACAGAAAGGCTTCAAGGCCAAGATCATTGATTTTTCAGCAGGAGAAGAAAATGGTTTAAAGAGCGCCAGTCTTGAAATTGCGGGACCACTGGCTTTCGGATATCTAAAAAGTGAGTCCGGCGTCCATCGTCTAGTTCGTCTCTCGCCTTTCAACTCGGGCAATACGCGAGAAACTTCTTTTGCCTTAATCGATGTAATACCTATCATCCACTATCAAAAATTTGTAATTGATCCCAAGGATCTCAGAATTGATACCTATCGTGCTCAGGGTGCTGGAGGACAACATGTCAATAAGACTGATTCAGCAGTAAGAATCGTGCATTTACCGACCAAGGTCACCGTGCAATGCCAATCCGAACGTTCACAACTGCAAAACAAAGAACAAGCCATGAAGATTTTGAAATCCAGATTGGCACTTCTCGAAGATGAAAAAGAACAAGCTGAAAAAGCTCGGCTACGCGGTGAATACAATGAAATTGCTTGGGGCAGTCAGATTCGTTCCTACGTTTTACATCCATATCAAATGGTCAAAGATCACCGCACCAAAGCTGAAACATCTCAGACCGAACAAGTCTTGGCTGGTGATCTGGATTTATTTATCGAAGCTTATCTCAAATCACAGCCTAAATAATGATTCTCAATCTAGCTCATCTAAAACCGGATGGTAAACTGATAGTCGCTGTCTCAGGAGGAGCAGATTCGGTCTATCTGCTGGATTTACTGAGTAAGCAAAAATACAAATTAGTGGTCGCGCATTTGCATCATGGTTTAAGAGGAAAGGAAGCAGATCGAGATCAACTCTTTGTACAGAAACTGGCCAAGAAATATAAACTACCTTTTGAAACCGAGCAGGTTGATGTAAAGACCTTTGCCAAGAAGCAGAAATTGAGCATCGAAGAAGCAGCCCGCGATCTGCGCTACGATTTTTTGCACAAGGTCAAAGATAAATATCAGGCCAAGTTTATTGTGACAGCGCACACCTTGGATGACCAAGCTGAAACAATCTTAATGAATTTGGTAAGGGGTAGTGGTCTAAGAGGATTAACCGGCATGTCAGTCCAAAATGGCGATCTTTGGCGTCCATTGCTAGCTACGAGTAAAACCAAAATCCTAAGCTATCTTAAACAACATGGTTTGAAATATGTGGAAGACAGTTCGAACCAAGATTTGTTCTGTACACGGAACAGATTTCGTCTTGAGATTATGCCCAAGTTAAAAGCCATTAAT
Source organism: Candidatus Altimarinota bacterium (assembly GCA_028704165.1). GTDB lineage: Bacteria > Patescibacteriota > Gracilibacteria > RBG-16-42-10 > JAQVLK01 > JAQVLK01. The sequence continues at coordinate 7,879 of JAQVLK010000044.1, forward strand.
CCAAATTTACTCGAGACACTGAACCGCAACGGACTCGTATTCCAAGAGATTAATGATTTCCTTGAGAAAGAAGCTCGCAGCTTCCTAAAAAAGCATCTTCACAGAAACTCCTTTGCACGTAGTAGTTTTCGTAAATTGCCGTTAGCGATTCAAAATGTAGTTATCAGGCTACTTCATCTTGAGCAAGCCGGTAACCTACTTGACTTGGGTTTTGATAAGGTTTGTCAGGCCAAAGAATTTATTAATACAGCTGAAACCGGGAAGCAATTTCGACTCTCGGATAAGCTGACATTTAGAATAAACTATGCTAAAGTTGACTGCGCTTTCCCAGCCCTAGCGAGCAGTCCCAAAGAGCTAAAAAAAGCGCTAAAGATCCTCGGACAAACATCGTTCTTGGGACAAAAGATAAAAGTGAGCAAGTGCACTAAGATCGGAAAACTATCAAAACAAAGCGCATATTTAGATCTTGGCAAAACTGGCAAGTTATACGTCAGAAGCTTCAAGAAAGGAGATCGTTTTCACCCTTTGGGATTAAAAGGAACCAAGAAATTACAAGATTTCTTCACCGACCAAAAAGTTAGCGTCTTCGCCAGAAGCTCGGTCCCAATTATCGTAGATAGTAGAGACGAAATTGTCTGGATTGCAGGCTATCGGATCTCCGAAAAGTTCAAAGCTGAGCAAACTTCTCAAAACATCTTGAAACTCACTATTACTTCATCCTAGTTTCTTAACAAGCTAATCGTATGTCTGAAAAGAAAAAATCAAACTATTCTGAAAGTTTTCTTTATTTCATTATTATTCTTCTAGTAATCAGTGCTCTTTATTTTGCTACGAATCCTAAGCTAGGGACGAAGGTTGTTCCGCAAGAAGTTGAGATTAGTGAACTTTACAAAAACCCTGATTTAGAAGTAGTTACTGTAGAGGGAAATACAGTGATCGGAACTCTCAAAGATGGTTCAGAGCTGATTGCAAACAAAGAACCTCAGGAAGTGGTGGGGGAGAGGTTGGCAGATCGTCCCGAGATTAAGGTCAAAGTCAAAGATATGGAAAAAGGTCAATTCTGGATGGATATTATGATCAGTTTCATTCCTTTTGTTTTAATCGTAGGTTTCTTATTACTGATGATGAGACAGGCTCAGCGCAGCAATTCCAGTGCGATGTCTTTTGGAAAGTCACGCGCTAGACTTTATAGTGGAGAAAAAACTCGCATTACCTTCAAGGACGTCGCAGGTGTCCAAGAAGCTAAGGAAGATCTCGTGGAGATCGTAGACTTCTTGAAGCATCCCAAAAAATATTTGGCCATCGGTGCCAAAATTCCTAAGGGAGTCATGATGTTTGGCCCTCCAGGAACAGGAAAAACCCTCTTGGCCAAGGCTGTAGCCGGTGAAGCCAATGTTCCTTTCTTTAATATTTCAGGAAGTGAATTTGTAGAAATGTTCGTCGGCGTAGGTGCCTCGCGCGTCCGAGATTTATTCAACAAAGCCAAACGTAATGCTCCTTGCATCATCTTTATCGACGAGATTGATGCTGTCGGACGGCATCGTGGAGCAGGTCTCGGCGGGGGACACGACGAACGTGAACAAACTTTGAATCAGATTTTGGTTGAGATGGATGGATTTGATACCGGTACGAATGTGATCGTGATTGCAGCTACCAATCGTCCGGATGTGTTAGATCCCGCACTCTTACGTCCGGGACGTTTTGATAGACGCGTCATTATCGACGCCCCCAATTCAGCTGATCGAGCTGCTATCTTGAAAGTACACTCTCAGAAAAAACCACTAGCCGCCAACGTTGATCTCCGGAAGATCGCCGGGCAGACTCCTGGTTTCAGTGGAGCTGATTTGGAGAACCTGATGAACGAAGCTGCGATCATCACTGCCAAGAAGGGACAAAAGCAAATTACCACCGCGGACTTAGAATCAGCCTTGGAGAAAGTTACCCTTGGTCCTGAGAGAAAATCTCGAGTCCTATCTGAAGAAGAGAAGAAAATTACCGCCTATCATGAATCCGGACATGCTCTCGTCGCTAAACTCCTAGCAAACTGTGATCCCGTTCATAAAGTTTCTATCGTTTCCCGCGGCATGGCACTGGGAGTGACCTGGTACTTGCCGGAACGTGATCAACATCTCTACAGTAAAGCTAAGTTTGAACATGATATGGCCGCTATGCTGGGAGGATATGCTGCCGAAGAACTAACTTTTGGAGAAGTGACGACCGGTTCGTCGAGTGATTTGAAACGTGTGACCGAACTAGCAAGAAAAATGGTTACGGAACATGGCATGAGTAGTAAACTGGGACCGGTGACCTTCAATGGAGGAGGAGGACATTCTGTTTTCCTGGGCAGAGAACTTGGTGAACAGAAAAACTATTCTGACGAAACCGCTGCTATGATTGATCAAGAAGTGGAAAAACTTGTCCGCGAAGCACACCTGCTCGCCAAACAGGTGCTAAGTAAAAACAAGCAAAGTCTCAAGAAAATTGCCGAAGAATTAATCAAGCACGAAACTCTCGACAGCAAGTCATTCCAGAAATTATTTAAACCAAGCAAGAAATGAATCTTGGAGAATTACTCAAAACCGCTTGGCAACAAGTCAAAAGTTCTTTCAGTCTCTTATTACTGAGTAGCACACCCATCGTCCTGCTTATTCTTTTAAGCAGTGCCATCTCCAAACGCTACTTGGGTCC
>JAQVLK010000125.1 GCA_028704165.1 Candidatus Altimarinota bacterium
GACGGGCTCGAGGGGGTCAAGAAGTTCGTCATCGAGACGGTCTCCGCGGGCGGCGCCAACGCGTGCCAGCCGCTCGTCATCGGGGTCGGCCTCGGTGGGACCTTCGAGAAGTCCTGCATTCTGTCCAAGAGGGCGGCCATGCGCTCGCCCCACCACCGGAACCCCGACCCCTTCTACGCGGCCCTCGAGGACGAGCTGAAGGAGAGCCTCAACAAGCTGGGCATCGGGCCCATGGGGCTGGGCGGGAAGGTCACGGTCCTGGGCGTGAACATCGAGGTCCACCCGTGCCACCTCGTCGCGCTGCCCGTGGCCGTGAACGTCAACTGCCACGCCGACCGGCACGGGGAAGTTGAACTGTAGAGACAGTTGAGTGTTGAGAGTTGAATGTTGAGAGACCAAGCGCCGTGCTTTCTCCCTAAACCCTCAACTCTAAACTCTCAACCCTTTCCCAAAAGGGGTTTGAAATGGCTGAGTACAAGCTGAAAACGCCGCTTACAGACGCGGATGTGGAGAAGCTCAAGATCGGCGACAGCGTCCGCCTGTCCGGCGTCATCTACACGGCCCGCGACGCGGCGCACAAACGGATGGTCGAGGGCCTCGACAAGGGCCAGCCCCTCCCCTTCGACATCAAGGGCAGCCTCGTCTACTACGTGGGCCCCAGCCCCACCAAGCCCGGCAACGTCATCGGGTCGGCCGGCCCCACCACCGCCTACCGGATGGACCCGTACGCCCCGCGCCTCATGGAGATCGGTATGAAGGGCATGATCGCCAAGGGCAAGCGGAGCGACGCCGTGAAGGACGCCATGAAGGCGCACAAGGTGGTCTACCTCGGCGCCACCGGCGGCGCCGCGGCCCTCATCGCCAGGTGCATCAAGAAGTGCGACGTCATCGCCTACGAGGACCTGGGCCCCGAAGCGGTCCGGCGCCTGGAGGTCGAGGACTTCCCCCTCATCGTCGTGGGCGACGCCCAGGGCGGGGATCTTTACATCGAGGGACGCAAGAAGTACGAGAGCAGGTGATAGGGAGAAAAGCTATCAGCTGTCGGGCCCTAGAGAGGCGTCAGGCGCGCCGCGAGAAATAACGGTGTTTTGTGTTTGGTGTCTTGTGTTTGGTGTCCCGCTTCTAACTTTTCACTTCTCACCTTTCACTTTTCACTTTTCACCTTTTACTACTCACTATTCACTAATTACTCCTGACGGAACGGCCGCCCCCCCCCGGGCGGACGCTTTCATTTGCGCCCAGCTGAGGGACCGCGGGGGTAGTTGCGGCCCCTCCGGCGGAAGTCTCAGAACGTCAGGGGGATTCCGTTCAGGTAGACCGTTTCGGAGACCTCGCTGCAGTTGAAGACGATGGGCGTGAGGATGTCGAGCGCGTCTCCCGCGGTCACCACGCCGTTGGGGCCGAAGAGGTCGGCCAGGGTCGTGAGGTGGCGGTTGATGGCCAGGTCGGCGAACCCCTGCGGGGTGAAGATGATCAGGTGCACCGCCCATGGGACGTTGAAATCGCCGCCCGTGGACGCGATCCCCACCAGGTGATCGTGGCCTGCCACCAGGGCGCAGGCGTCGGGCGGGAAGCCATACTGCTGGCAAAGGGATCCGCCGTTCTGATACCCCGGGGCGGGAAAGGGCACGACCTGAAGGTGGTCGCAGTTGCCGGGCTGGCAGTTGAGCGTGGAGGGGTCCACCGTCGAGTTGGTGGGATACATGGGGATGTAAAGAGGTGCCACGGCAACCGGTGGGGTCTTGGACGGGAACGGCGCCTTGTCCGGTGTGAGAAGGAAGACGAGGGTGCCGGTGGCGTCGTCATAGGCGGGTTCGATGGTGCTCTGGCCGACCGCGCGCTGTCCGCTGACGGTCTGGGCCCCTGTCGTGACCGGGAGCGACGCCATTGCAACCGTGGCCAAAAGCAGCGCTCCTCCCAACAGAAAACTCCTCTGTCGCATGGTAACAACTCCTTATAAAACGGTAGGGCAACTTTGGGGTCCTGCGGACCCGCGAGAACGACAACCGACCGATATCCTCCTTTCCAGGACGGAGAAAACGGACGGCGGGACCGACTATTCCCGAACTGGTAAAGTGCCTCTGAGGGGGTCCTTCCGGCCCGCCGAAGAAGGACGGTAGCCGCGGCTTACGCTCTCGGCGTCCCTTGCCGCACCTTGATTCTGGTGCTAGCGTGGCCCTGTTCCAGGCATTTCAGCGGCAAGCGAGGCCTTTTTCGGGCCGACGAGGGGGAGCTCATGGCACGGTTCGGATACCGGATCCGCAGACGGACCTTTTTCGCGGCCGCCGTAATGGTCCTCTCGTCTCTGGGAGCGGCCGCGGCCGGCCCCGCGCTGAAGGTGGTCAGCGCCTCGCCCGCGGGGGAGACCGCGAAGATAGAGGAGTGCAACGAGATCCGGATCCTCTTCTCGGAGCCCATGGTGGACCTGGGCCGGATCCCCGACGAGGTCAAGGCGCCCTTTGTCTCAATAGCTCCGCCCCTCAGGGGCCAGTTCCGCTGGTCTGGCACGCGGCTCCTCGTCTTCACGCCCGATCCCGCGTCCCCGCTGCCCTTCTGCACCGAGTTCAAGGTCAGCGTGGCGGCCACCGCGGTCTCCGCCTCAGGCCACGCGCTGGAAGAGCCGTACA
>JAQVLK010000126.1 GCA_028704165.1 Candidatus Altimarinota bacterium
GGTAATAGGAATTTTCACAGCGACAGATTCTCAGCTTTGGGTATTCTCGCATGTCTTCTTAATGAATATCCTTTATCTAAGGATATAATAAGATATGCTCAAAAACAGATAGATGAGGAACTTGAATATTGCATAAAAGATAACGGAGCATGGATTGAAGCTCCTAATTATCAGGCTTATTCAATGAATTATCTCATTACTTTATTTACAGCTTTGAAAAACAGCAGTCACAGGAACTATTTCAATAACCGGCAGTTTCGAAAAACACTTGAATTCTTAAGCGATATACAAACACCCTATGACATAAGATATGGAGCCCACATGATACCAACGATTGGCGATACTGCAGCAAATTACTGGTCCCAGTCTTTTTCTAACATATTCGCCTGGGCTGCAAAGATGACAGAAGGCAGATTTTCCAAGAAAATGATGCAGGCATGGAGAAGAGCAGGCAGTCCTGTCTTTTCCAGCGGATGTGAGCTTAATTCCACATTCAAAATGCTTTTATTAACTGATAATACTCTAAAAAGCTCGAAGAAGAGTTATAAATCATTTGTAGAATATGAGGGATTTGGAGTAATTGCACGAAAAAGACAAAGCTATTTATGCATTAAGAGCGGTGATATATCTATGCACTATGACCATGATGAATCTTCTATTATCTGGTATGAGAATAATACACCAATACTACTGGATATAGGAAGCCAGTACTTCCCTTCCTGTGATGCATCATTTATGCATAACCGTATCAGTTTAGATATGAAGACAGATCAGTCAAGAGGATCTGTCATATGTGCGAAATCTAATGGGAATATCGCTCTTGTAATAACAAAAACCGAAATAAACAGGATTCAAAAATGGCCTTTGTGGCCTGTTACAGACCCGAACTGGAACTTTCGATATCAGTCAGACCCAATAGATGTTGATAGGCATATATGGAAAAGAATCCTTATTTATCATATAAAGCATAAGGCAATACTGGTAATTGATGAGCTGGAAGGAACTTTGCCTTATGAACAGAATTTTCTGTTTTTCGCTAAATCAAATAAGAAGATGGAAAATTATTTTCATTTCATTGGTCAGTCTGATATAAATATGAATGTGTGGGTTTTTAATGGCAACTGCAGTGATGTTTTGAAATGGAGTTATGAAGGACTCGATGAACCTCTTTTCAAGAACGCTTTTTCTATGAAGTGGAAGGATTTTACATGGATGTGGGATAAGCCAATTACAAATATGGCAGAGGAAGTGCAGATATTAAGGAGCTCTTTTACCCCTTCATCTCGAGCAGTAACATTTATATCAGCAGATTTGAAAGGCAAAAAGATTCCTCAAAATGTAAACTTCAGGACTCGATCAAATATCTTTGAATGGACTAAAAATCAAAATAAGATTACAATATATCTTGATGGATTAGAAGATAAGCCTTTATCTCAAATTGTAAAGGAAACATTATATGACAAACTTCATTAACAATAAACTTGGATATAATGAAGATGAACTGTTACAGAAAGCAGAAATAGAATATCCTGAAAGCTTTGGCGATATGCTGATGCCATGTAATTGGATAACTGATGCGAAAATTTCTGCATGCTTCTGTAAAAAAGGAATTGCGGCACTTGACTATCATGGAACCCAGCCTGTATCAAGAAATTCAAGAATGGTAAAGAGCGGATTTGACAACCCTGCTCTGAAATTTATATCTGATGGTGATTTATCATTATGCGATTACAGAGCTTTACCATTTAAATGTGTATTCAATTTAAAAAATGATGATAAGATTGCAGCATCAGCATATAGCCTTGCTTTTGAATCAGGACTTTTTCTGCATATAGATATTCTTTCGGATTTCAGCTTTTATATATCTTTTGATACAGAATCTTTTTACACCAATGTTCATGGAAATATATCTTGGGATAAAGGCAGAATTAAAAAAGACTGTATAACATTCAAAGGTTTAAACAGGTATCTTCTTTCTGAATGGATAAAGGAAAAGGGAGCATATCTTGTACCTGTGAAAGAACACAAAAGAATTTTCAATACAGATGACTGGATTGATGTCAATAATTTAGATATTCTACCTGTTGCAGATGAGGATATACTCAGAAGTGATGAGCTTTTCATTGACTCCGAATGCCATATAACTTTTTTTTCATCCAGCATAATAAATATAAAGAGAGATAAGAACAAAAAAACAATCCTCTTTTCTACCGATGTTGATGCAAAAAGCATAGACTTATGCATATGCTTTGGAGATACCGGCAACGAAGCGGAAACCAAAGCTAGAAAAATAATTGATGAAAACGAATTACTTATAAAATTACAGAACACAAGATATAACAAGATCATTGAAGACAGTCCTGTAATCAATATAGAAGGATATGAGGGAGCCAAAAAACTATTTTCAAGCATACCCATGTATGTCGAATCCGCGAAACAGAAAGACAGCGGAATGACTCGCGCTTCCTCCAGCAGTTATTACTGGGTATGGGGGTGGGACAATATTGTGACAGCTATGGAAATGTCCAAATGGAATGACTACAAAGGCCAGAAAGACATCATTTCCTTTATCCTTTCCCACAGATGGCTTGATGGATCTGTTCCTCACAGGTATG
>JAQVLK010000127.1 GCA_028704165.1 Candidatus Altimarinota bacterium
TCAACCAATCGGACGCCAAAGGGGACACCAAAGCCGGGTTCAATGACATTGCCGTTGGAGCTGAGTTGCTGGCTTATGAATACACCTATAAGTATCCATGGGTCATACCCTATGTCGAAGTCACGTTCCCGAGCGGTGACGACAAGGAGCACATGGGCCTGGGCAAGATGGACGCCATTTTCGGCGCGGCTGTCGGCACGACGACCTTCGACAAATATACTTGGATACTCGATGGGCGCTATGACACCAATGTTGGCGACAATGGCCGCTTTGAAGGCGCGGCGTCGTTCATCTGGGACCTGAGCGATAAATTCTCGGTGCTGGCGGAAGCGAAAGTTACCGAAAAAGAACCAGGCAGCACCAAGGACGTGCCGCTCTATTTTAACGGCGGCATGTGCTATAGGCCTGTCGAAAGTCTCAGCATCAACCTCTATGGCGGGACGAGCGCCAATGCCGAGGAAAACGGACACGGCACGCTCAAGGTGGCGCATAATTTCTGAGTCAAGCCGACCGTGGGAAGACGGACAACGGATGACAGGCGACAATCATTGCTGACCTCTGACTTCTGGCCTCTGACCTTTATTGATTTGCAAAAGGAGTGCCGTATAAATGGCATTTGTCTTTAACGCGGATGAAGTCTTTGAAATGGCCGAGCAGATCGAGCGCAATGGCGCCGTCTTTTACCGGCTGGCGGCAAAATAATTCCCGGCCCAGCAACGCCTGTTGACGATTATCGCCGAGCAGGAAGATGAGCATTGCGCGATTTTTTCAGCCTTGCGCCGGCAACTTGCGAGCAAGGACCAGGAAGCCACGACGTATGATCCCGGCCAGGAAGCCGAAGCCTATTTGCGGGCCATGGCTGATCGCCGCGTGGTGGATGTCAGCCGCCGGCCCCAGGATGTTTTAAAGGGCGCGGAATCGTTCGCCGATATTTTGGGGATTGCCGTCGGCATGGAAAAGGATTCAATCGCCTTTTACGTCGGTATGCAGGACATGGTTCCGCCCGCCCTGGGTCGGGACAAACTGGATCTCATCATCAAGGAAGAAAAGAAACACATTGTCTTCCTGAGCCAGCTCTTTGATGAGCAATGTCCTCCGTCCTGAATATACGTTCCATAACCAGGCTTAATTCAAATGCAATTCCCGGTGTTTGCCGGCGATGGTTTCCGCCAGGGCATCCAGGGCGGTCAGGTCAGCCGGCTGCGGCAGGCCTCGGGCAAGTACCGAACCCAGGACTTCGACCTTGAGGTTCGGGATCAGGCCGGCAATCTGTTCCACGGCCTTACTGCTCCAGCCGTAGGAACCGATGATGGCGGCAAACTTCAGCTTGGGCCGCAAGGCGTTGGCCAGGTGCGCGGCGTAAAAGACGGCCGGGTGCGCTCCGACATGCACGGTGGGCGTGCCCACGACCAGCGTGGCGGCATCCACCAGGGCCATGGCCAGCTTGCCGATATCGGTGACGGCCAGGTTAAACGGCGCCACCCGAACGCCGCGCTCCACGAGTGCGCCGACCAGGTGGTTGACCATCGTCTCCGTACTGCCGTGCATGGATATGTAAGGCAAAACCACCTCGTTTCTCGGCGTATCGGCAACCCAGTCGCGATAGGCATCCACGATGAACGCCGGGCGGTCATACAACGGTCCGTGGCTTGGCGCGATCCGTTCGATGGCGAAAGGCTTCAGCTTGTCCATGTTTTTACGGATCACGGCGCGGAACGGCATCATGATTTCGGCGTAGTAGCGCTTGGCGGCTTCATATACGCGGCCTTCGTCGGTGACATACAAATCGCCGGTGGCCAGGTGCGAGCCGAAAAAATCACAACTGAACAGGATGCGATCTTCGTGCAGGTACGTGCACATGGTTTCCGGCCAATGCACCCAGGGCGTATAAATAAACGAGAGCGTTTTGCCGCCCAGCGCCAGGGTGTCGCCATCGGCGATGACCCTGATCCGGGACTCGCTCACGCCGAGGTGATCCATGACCAGCGCCTTGCCCTTGGCGGAAGTAACCAGCATGGCCGATGGGTACTTTGCCAGCACGCAGGGAATCAGGCCGGAATGATCCTGTTCGGCGTGATTGGCAATGACGTAATCCAGGTTCGGGACGTGTCCCAATTGCGCCAGCAGTTCCCGCCGCATCGTGGGATCGGCCGTGTCAATGAGCGCTGTATGGGTCTGACCCTGCACCAAGTAGGCATTGTAACTGGTGCCGTCCGGCAGGGGAATCAGCGCGTCGAACAGCCGCCGGCTCCAGTCCTGGGCGCCCATCCAATACACGCCGCTGACGATTTGGCGGGAATTCATAAGCGTGTCTCTCTTCACAAAACAGACAAAGCGATATTAACCGCAAAGAACACAAAGAGCACAGAGATCTGCGGATTTTTTATCCGTCAGCTGACTTAAATCCAAAATCTCTTATCTTTGCGGTCTCTGCGTTCTTTGCGGTTAAATTACGGGCTGAAATGCCCATGCGTATGCCGTCATGCGGGGCTTACGCTTTCCAGAGACCATGCAGGTTGCAGTATTCGCGGGCGACTATCCCGACCTCTTGGAGAGTCGGGACTGTAACGCCCTCGAACAGGGCGCTGGGCGCATCGCCGGGTTTCAGACACTGG
>JAQVLK010000045.1 GCA_028704165.1 Candidatus Altimarinota bacterium
CATGACTTTACACTTGAAATATTGAAACAACAGTATAGAATAAATGAACTATATGCAGCCAACCAAAGACATCTTCAGTCTATTAAAGAATTAAATGAGACTACTGAGGAACTAAATAAACATCTTTCTTTGTTTTACAGACTCAAAAGATGGTGGAAAAATCGGAGAAAAAGTTGAGTGATATAAAAATAAGTTCATCAGATATTAAAAAGCTGCTTGCAAATAAGCATTCTACTGATGTTTTTATATCAGAATGCAAAATGGGTTCTAGTTATGCAGGTGATTCCCCAATAATAGATGCCTGGGCTATGAAAAAATCATGGACATCCCTTGCTTTTACTGGATATGAGATTAAAATATCAAGGTCTGATTTTTTGGCGGATAACAAGTATCATCAATATTTGCCAGCATGTACATATTTTTATCTTGTTACAACAAAAGGAGTTATAAAAGATAAAAATGAAATTCCAGAAAATGTGGGTTGGATAGAGGTATCAACAAACGGAGGGAGATTGTGGACTAAGAAAAAAGCACCTCTATTACGAGAGATTCAGCTCAGTCCGTTAGAAAGTGTTTTAGTATATTTATTGATGTGGAGAACAGAGGTAACAAAAGAGAAAACTCTAGAAAACCACCGTAATTTTGATAAAGGAAAAGGAAATTATTGGAAAAAATGGGCTGAAACTAAGGAATATGATAAAATATATGGGCACATGATATCAAATTCCATTGCTAAGACTATTTTTGATAAAAATATGGAGTTAAAATCTGAAAATGCCAAACTAAAAGAAACTAATGAGAATCTACTTGATATTAAAAATATGCTGGATGATATGGGTATAGACACAAAATATTGGTGGAATGCCAAAGAAAATGTGGCAAAAAAATTAAAGGGGGATATAGATGTATATAGCAGAAATACGATGAGAATAATAGAAAAATTGGACAAATTTAAAGAGGATTGCAGCACCTTTTTGAATATTTTGAATAAGGATGAAAAAAATGGGGGGTGAACTTGTGAGGACACATGTTTACATTCCTTGTAGAATAGATGATAGAAAATATTGATAAATTTGTTAAAATTCTTCTTGACTTTGAAAAATAAATATGCTAGTATACCGAATATTATGAAATATATACTAATAATTTGTTTGTTGTCCCTGTGTACTATGGGATGTAAACAGTATTCAGTACCGTCAGCTGATGCACTAAATATACACAGTCTTGGAGATATTACTGAATATGTGGATACGCATATAGCATACAAAGCCGATGGGGATACAGAAACCTTTAGAAGTGTGGGTAAAACCCACTACCTGAGGTACGGGGATTGTGATGATATAGCTATATTTATGGCATATTATGCTAAATGTCTTGGATATAGGACATATATGCTTTGTTTATATAATGGAGGCAGATATGGACATGTTATATGCCTTATTGAAAAAAAGGGAAAATTTGGATATATAGAAAGTGGCAACTATATGCCAGCTATTTTTGACGATGTTGACAAAATTGTTGGATATTATTCCAAATATTTTAGTATAAATGACAAATATGAGTATTATTTACTATTTCCATTAACGTTTAGAGACAAAGATTTTATATATGGGGATATTAATCTTGTACATAAATTTAACTTTAATGTGTCCCCTTTTCAGGTACCCCCATTTAATATGACAGACATGTCTAATATTGAAGTAGATGCTCTTATTAAATTCAGAAAGGGGTATATAGAATGATGTATTTGTTGAATAATAGTCTGGAATCCAACTTATTTTGGTTATTAGCATCACTAACATTATGTTATTTCACACAAAACAGATAAAATATTATGGCAAAATCTGAATTAAACGTACTAATAGATATGTTAAAGAAAGACAGAAAAGAAAGAGGCAATTCCAGAGAGAAATCTTTAGAAATTCTTTATAGGTCTGGAATTGTAACAAAAACTGGAGAACTTAGGGAAGAGTACCAAACACATATATCCAAAAAAGATATTAAACAAATGACCTGTGTTTTAGACAAAATAAAAAAACAAATAAATCATTTTAAATCATATTATGGTATTATTCCTCATACCCTTTATATAGGGGAATTGGAATATAACATCCTTTATTATTGTAATAGTATTATAGAAAAACATGACAAAACCGTTAAAATAGACAGTGAAACTCATGAATACACTAAAATAAAGGGATTGAACATAATTAGGGTTAAAAAAGACAAGTATTGCAAAGTAGGAATATAATGGAAAATGGGCATATTGTGCGAGATGTAGACACAAATGCATGGTTTATTGAAATAAATACACTAGAGGATTTGCTTAAATCTATCAAAAAACATGGTAGTTGCGTCGTATCAGAGTCGGATTGGTTGATAAAATCTTGTCCTAGTATTGAAATTTATGATACTTATAGGGAATAAAAACAACCTCTACTAGGACACCGTGTCCGGTTAAATGTCCTATTAGAATATAAAACTTATTTAACAACATCTTATGATATTTTTAATACAAACAATAGAGAACACAATAAAGCACGACTTTAGTTTTACACTGCTAGAGGCCATAGAATACCATAAGTGGTATGGCCATATGGATATAGAGTATGTTCTTTCAGAAAAACCATGCATTGCCAACTGTATTCCTGTTGGTTCTGTTGAGTTTGTGTCAGAATATCTAAATACTTTTCATAATAAAACACCTTTGCCCTTAAATATACCAACCTGTCTTTTTCCTTTTGCCAAAAGGTGTATAATAAATGGCAATCAAAATGATGTATATGAGAACAGTTTTGTTAAATCTAATGATAAAATAAAGAGTTTTACAAAAATAGTAGATAAGTCTAATATAACTAATGTTCCACAAGGCAATTATCAAATATCTGAATTAATAGATATAGAAAGTGAATGGCGTGCGTTTGTTTATAAAAATGAACTTGTGGGTCTAAATAACTATAGTGGGGAGTTTACTGTATTTCCTGATGTAAATACAGTAAACAATATGATAAATGTATTTAAGGACAACGGTGCTCCTGTTGCATATACGCTAGATGTTGGTATATTCAATAATTTAACTGTACCAATAGAGGTACATGATTTCTTTAGCTGTGGTTTATACGGTTTTGCAGACCTGAATCTGCTTCCCTGGATGTATTTCCAATGGTTTAAAGAGTTTATATCAAAATAAGGGAATAAATATGATAAAGACAGTAAAAATAATAGAATATGAGGAAATAAACTGCATTAACCAATATTGTTCAAAAACATGTGAGCATTTGAATAAAAATCATGGATTCTGTAGTTTGTTTTCAAGTACTTTAAAATTAAATGGTGCAAGATACGAAAGATGTCAGGAATGTCTTGATGCCGAGGAAGTGTAATGAATTGTGATAACAAAATAAACGATATGCCACAAAACAGCCTTACCTCTATTTTAGGAAATCAATTAGCATTTACAGGAACATCGGATTCCACTTCCTCTGTGTCCCTTGATTCTCTTTATAAAATTAAAAAGGACATGGAACTCGACAATAATGACATTAAATGTATAAAAGTAACTCAAAAGGGGTATGATATGTTAAAAGATGCTGTGGTAGAAACTTATAGCACTTTTCAAGCCCCTATAACTGGAAATCCCTCTTTTTGTGGTATTCCGGTGGAAATAGATGAATCAGTTTATGAAAAGACTGATGGGCATATTGCATTAGAGTTTGATAGTCTTTTGAGTTATTTAAAATACAGTATAAAAAATGATATAAAACAGGTGAAAGTTAATTAAAAATTTAAATAAAAGGAATAAAAATGGAAATAAATAAAATATACAATGAAGACTGTTTGGACACCATGAATAGGATGCCAAATGATTTTATTGATATGACGATTACATCCCCCCCCCTATTCTGACATGAGAACATATAAAAACTTTACATTTGACTATAAAAAAGTGGCCGAATCCCTATTTAGGGTTACTAAGCCGGGGGGTGTTGTTGTTTGGGTTGTGGGGGATAAAACAGAAAAAGGAACAGAAGAATTACTTCCTTTTGAACAATGTCTTTATTTTAAGAAAATTGGATTTAATGTGTGGGATACAATGATATATGCAAAGCCCAACTGTCCTTTTCCTGCTAATGTCCGGTATAATCAGCAGTTTGAATTCATGTTTGTGTTTAGTAAGGGGAATGTTAAGACATTTAATCCATTAAAGGAATTAAAGTCTGAAAAAGAGGTGAAAAAAATACAAAAAGGCAGCATAAATTTTGAATCTAAGTCTTTTAGAAACAAAGATGGAATTACCACAAGGGTGGATTCAAATGAAAGAATGTTAGACAGGTTAAAAACTGCTGGAAAAGATATTACCAAGAATAGGGGAAATTTCTGGGTATATTCATCTGGATACATGGTGTCGTCTAAGGACAAGATTGCCTTTGAACATCCGGCTATATATCCTGAACAGCTTGTGGAAGACCATATTCTATCATGGTCAAATGAAAATGATTTAATTTATGACCCCTTTATGGGTAGTGGGACTACTGCTAAAATGGCAATACTAAATAAAAGAAATTGGATTGGTTCAGAGATATCAAAAGAATACTGTGATATCATTCAAAAAAGACTGTCCAATCTGTAGAACACCTATAGGATAAAAAATAGTGCATACTATACATATAATACAGAAAGATTTAAATGTGCTTAAAGAAAGAATGAAAGTGTATTCAGAGTGTGGCTATGGGGATGTGGGCACGCACATGGAAATAAGGGAAAATACAGTGGTTTATATAGGACACATGTCAAAGGAAGAGAAATATGACTAAAGAAAAGTTTGTTAGTATTATAAATGAAATACAGCATTATCAGGACACTCTAAATGGGGCCAATAATACATTAAAGGCCATTGGCATAAATCTGGATATGGATAATACTTTTATACCTCTTGCTGTGGAATTATTGGCAGAAATAATAGAAGATGAAGCAACTTGGATAGAATGGTGGTTATGGGAAGCACCTAAGGAAGATAAATATGTTTATTTAGACAACAAATCCAAAATCAACGTAAACACTCCTGAAAATCTATATGATTTTTTGGAATCTGAAAAGAAGAGTAAAAGGAAATAAAACACATAAAGTATTTAATATACTATATTTATATTAATAAAGATGACGGAATAATATTATGACATATCTACTTGTTACAGGAAGTGGTTTGTTTGGTATACTGATAGGTATACTTATAGGATTTAGACTCTACAAGCCGTTGGAGAAATGGTATATTAAAGACACCATAGAATTAAGACGTGAATCATTGGAACGTAGTACCAGACTAAGAAGAAAACTTACAAAAGGCCATAAACAAGTCTAAAAGATTAATAAAGGAATTATAAAATGAACGTACTCTCCCTCTTCGACGGAATTTCATGCGGACAACTAGCATTAAATAGATGTGGAATAAAATATGATAATTATTTTGCATCAGAAATAGACAAAAATGCAATAAAAGTCACACAACATCATTTTCCAAATACCATACAATTAGGTAGTGTTTGTGACATAAACACAAGCAAGTTGCCTAAAATAGACCTATTAATTGGGGGTTCTCCTTGCTTCGTAGAAAATACTTTGGTATTGACAAAAGGGGGGTACAAAAAAATACAAGAAATCACAACCAATGATTTTGTCCTATCCCACACGGGAAATTGGAGAAAAGTTTTAAATACAGGAAAAAAATTACAAGTTCCCACAAGAATTATAAAAGGATATGGAAATTTAGGAATAGAAACCACAGATGAACACCCTTTTTATGTGTGAACTATGTCAAGAAAATGGTACAAACCCCTACGAACAACAAGGAGGATATTTACCCCGCCTACATGGATGGAGGCAAAGAAACTACACACATCGGAATACTGTGCAGTTAGAAAAATTAATCCCCCCACAAAGACACAGGACAACTACATATTTTGGTATATGATGGGAAGATATGCTGGGGACGGTTGGTATAGAAAAAGCAAAAGAAAAAACAGAAAAAACAGTTATATATACCAATTTATTGTTTGTTGTAGTTTTGCTGAATTTGATGAACTTAAAAGCTATTTTGATAGGTTTGACTACAAATATAACTATTCTAAAGAAAGAACTACATATAAATTTAGAATATGTTCAAAAAGCCTAGTTGATTTTGTAAGCCCAATGGGGAAAAGAGCATCTAATAAAAAAATACACCCTAATTTGTTTTCAGAATCTGTTTATAATAAAAAAGCATTTTTAGATGGTTTATTTGATAGTGATGGGGAATACAGAAAAAATAAAAATGGCTTCCGTATAACTACAACAAGCTATGAGCTTTTATTAGGCACTCAACAGTTAATAACGGATGTCTACGACAGGCCAACATCTTTAAACTTTACATTAAGACCCAAAACAACAACAATAGAGGGGCGTACTGTAAATCAAAAAGGCACATATACCTTAGAATTCAAAAAGGATATTAGAAAACAAGACAAGGCATTTAATGAGGATAATTTTTCATGGATGCCTGTAAAAGAAAACAAAAGTACATCTAAATTCAAGGACGTGTATAATATAGAAGTGGATGTTGACAATTCATATACTGCTAATAATATAGTTGTTCATAATTGCCAAGGCTTCAGTTTTAATGGCAAACAACTCAATTTTGATGACACAAGAAGCAAACTATTTTTTGAGTATGTAAGAATATTAAAGGAATGCAAACCAACATATTTCCTTTTAGAGAATGTGGCTATGAAAAAAGAATATGAGGACGTTATATCAGAACACCTCGGTGTCGCCCCCATATTGATAAACAGTTCTCTAGTTTCGGCAGCAAATAGAAAAAGACTGTATTGGACAAATATCCCTAATGTTACACAACCAAAGGATAGAAATATTACCATAAAAGATGTTATTTATGATGATACTTATAAAATATTTATAGATAACAGGAATAGTACATCCAGAAAATGTGGTAAAACAAGTGTAAGATGGGATGCTACAGGTAAAGGACATTATTCCCAAACATTTCGAGCATACTATAAAGATGGAAAAATGTGTTGCCTAAATGCACAAAATATGTCAAACAAATTAAATATAGTGATGAATTTAGACAATTATCTGTACAGGAGGAGTCATGTAATAGAGGCAGAAAGATACCAAACACTTCCAGACAACTATACTGGTGTTTTAAAAAGTGTAGATAAACGTCTACATGCTATAGGAAATGGTTGGACTGTTGATGTTATTTGCCATATATTTAAAAATATTAAAGAAAGTGTGAATAAGGTATAATACAAAAATCGCAAAATTTTCAAAATTTTATATTTTTTGTGAAGTCAGTTTGAAAATATCAATCCAAAATATAAAACTTTATTTTTCAAATATTTATGAATATAACAATAGAAGAACTGAAAGACTTGTATAACAGGGCAAATGTCGATTGGATACCCCATATACATGATAATTCTATTCAATGTTGCGAGTATGATGACAATAATCTTGTTGGATTTTGTCAATTATTAGATGATGGGACAGTAGTCAATTTGGTTGTTGATGAAAAATATAGAAATAAAGGCATTGGTACAAAACTATGTAAACAAGCCATACAAAATGGATGTTTATTTTTAGGATGTTTGAAAAAAGATGTGCCTTTTTATAACAAATTGGGTTTTACAGTATACTACACCGCTTATTCAAAAGAACATAAAGAATTTATGTATTATATGGAATTAGAGTCCACCAAATAGCATTAAATAATATTAAATAGTGGATTATTAGAATAAAAAAATAAATGATACACAATATACAAAAAATAAAAGTAATGCCTTTTGATGTAGTATATATGAATTATATTATAAAAAATATGGAAATATCTAAAAAACCCCTACTAAATGCATTTAAAATACCAAAAAATGACATAAAAACATTTAAAAATGAATAAAAGTATGTAAAGGAAAAAACAAAATGAATATATCTTATGACTATATTTCTGTAGAAAAAAAACATAGATACTAAAAAATATCATGGGGTTTACTATAGATATCATCCTACTCCAAGCGGATGGGACAGATGGATTTTATCCCGTTCTACCAAAAAAGGATATGAAACTCCCCAAGAGGTTGCTACTGTTATAAATAGTCTTTTTCCTAACATGAAACCAGTAGAAATTGTTTAATAGGTAGGTATTAGAATCATATGGTATAGTTTGAGCACCACATGGGATTGTGATAAAACACAAGATATATAGCAATAGAGTATCAATAAATAGATAGACAGAATATGAACTATATGGAAAATCCTTATAGTTTATTTTTTATTGTGTAAGGGGTGGTGTATTATGTATACATGGGGTATAATGATGGTATTTATTTAAAATTGGGGGTAGTTATGTAAAGTGTATATAAATATGTTTAAAAAGGGTATAGGGGTGTAAAAGAGTTATAAAGGATTAAATAAGATACATGGAATGTATTGTTCATAATGGTTTAAAGGGGGTATGAAAAGATAATATAAAAGTCTAAAAATCGCAAATTTTTGCAAAATTTTAATTTTTGCAAATCATGGTACGGTTGGGTGATTATACAAACAAATCCCTAACTTTTCAGAATCCCGAACATCTGCTTGTAAGGTGTTCCCCCTACATAATTTTCAGGTAATCTCCCTATACCAAACTAAACACATTACCCTATACCGCATTGGGCATATTATCCTACATTTATAACAATATATTACCCTATAATAAAATACATTGTTCAATTTACTGAAATGATGGGGGATGTGTATATAAACTACCCCCAGAACATACCAGAACGCTCATAATTACGCCGTATTGCGTAAACATGAGCAAACCCATGCAAACCACGAATAATATAAATAAACCCCTTAGAATCGATTTAAACACGTTTATAAAAGAAAACCCCTGATAAATTAATATCAAGGGTTAAAAGAGAGTGTTGAGAAGTGATTAAGGTCTGACAATTATATCAAATGATATAAGTTTACCATTATTAAACGTATATATGGCCAGATTTATATCATTTTTGGCAAGGGTTTTGCATACATTAATCAAGTATCCTATCAACAAGCGCCCAAAGGATAACCACACCTTGTTTTTCCATGCCTCGCAACTCGTATCGCAAGCCTTCATCAGTTAAACAAGCTGCGGTTTGATATGAGTCTCCCCAAAAATCTGCAATTGATTTTATTATGTCTTTGCGATCCATTTTTTAAACTCCTGATTTAAAAGTGTTGTTATCATACTATCATAAAAAAATATAATGTCAATATCTTTTTACAATTCTATAATTAAATTCATAAATGTTTTTATTGTCAGACTTTACAACAAGTTTATTCCAGTTTTTCATGCGAAAACCTGCGACACAAATAAAATAAGTGAATACAAATAGTCCTATCATGATTGTTTTAATCCTTTGTTGCAATGATGTTATCTGGGTAATACTAACCAGTCTCTTGAGTATAGCGCTGAGTGTACAATAGGCAAATGGCTTTCTTTTTCAGCGTTTTTCCATGCCCTTGTCCATATATTAAATGACTTGCTACCTGTTGGGTATGGGTTATCAGCCAACAATTTACCATTAAAATGGGCAAGCCTTGCATTCATTTGTATGATTCTTGACGATTCTTTTCTATCATTAATCCACACTTTTCATATCTCCTTAATTACAAGATATTTATCATTAGATTTTGTCCATTTACAGCGTAACTTATGTGCCTGTTTTTGTGCGTAAATCGCTATTTTATAAGACCTTATAATCTTATATGTAACGTTGTTTAGTCTTATCAAATTGCCAAAAAGAGTATTAATCATAATGATATACTACCATAATTAATCCATATTGTCAAGCCCTTTTAATATCCTGAGCAATATTTTTTAGACCTTATATTCGCCCTTGCGTTACGTAAATCCTGGCAAGCAATTTTGTGCATTTTTAACGCAAGTTTTAACCTTGCGCCGGATGATATCTCGATCAATCGCTCCAGCCGATAGACCTTGCAAGCTCTGTCCTGCAAAATTGCTTTGTCTGCAAAAGATAAGCAATTAACATCGGCAGGCATTTTAGCCGGTTTAGTTTGTCCATATGCCATTTTGATTTACTCCTGATCTAAAAGGTTATCAATCTTTATAAATACTAATATACAGACTTTTGGTATATTGTCAATAGGATAAATAAGATTTTTTAAAAAATATATTTTATAAATATTCTGGAAATAGTCCTTGACATTTGTTTTCTTTTTTATTATAATAGAATTGGTTTAAACTTTTTGTAAGTCTTTATATTTAAATCACTTATATAATAACATAATAAGTATACAAATGTCAAATAAAAAACTCTTACTTATAAAATAAATAAGAGTTTTTGAGCAAAATAAACAATTGCA
>JAQVLK010000046.1 GCA_028704165.1 Candidatus Altimarinota bacterium
TGAAGTTGATCCAGAAAAACTAAAACGTGTCGTTAAACTAATTAACCATCGACCACGTAAACGGCTTAAATACCTCACTCCTCACGAAGTCTTTAACAAAAATTGCGTTTTGAACTAGAATCTAAGTGGGCGGTCTAGGTGCTCTGATTTAATTTATGGTGATCCCGGCAAGAATCGAACTTGCATTTAAGGTTTAGGAAACCTCCGTTCTATCCATTGAACTACGGGACCAGATTGTGAGTTTGAAAGTGCTGATTAAGTTTATCCGTTCTCCCCCTACGTTCCTTCGGATCTGCCTGTCGGCAGACAGGACTACGGAGGATTGCACTTTGCCAAGCTACTTGCTACGACCTTTCGGTCTAAGCTCGTAGGGCAAGGCTAATATCCATTGAACTACGGGACCGACTAAGAATTTCTAAGGACTAATGTCTAATTACTAATAACTAAATCCAGATGACAAATGAATCTTAGAGGCTTAAATCTAAATGTCAAACATAGTGCAGACCAGAAATATTTTGCAAAATTAAGCTTGTTAACCTAGAATACAAATGTATTTTTGAAATGAATCGTCATGAATTTTCTTGAACAAGAAAAGATCCCAAGGCTTGGTGACGAAGTCCGTCAAAAAGGAAAAGTATGTTTGGGTAAAGACGCTTCCAAAGAACAAGAGGAAATACCGATCGGTATTTTGGAAGTAACTGCAGGAGAAAAGGATCTTAAGGAGGAGAAGGAAGAAAAGTAATCTCAAACCAATTCTTATTTCATCGGCTTATATCTTCCGAGAAAGCTTTTGGCAAACTTTGTGAAAGTGCCTGCTGCAATCTCTCTTCGGATATCTCGCATCAATTGAAGTAGGAAATGCAGATTGTGAATGGTCAGTAATTTGAGTCCTAAAATCTCTTTCTCTTTGATCAAGTGATGCAAATAACTCTGTTCGAAGTTCTGACAACAATAACAAGTACACCCAGCTTGGAGGGGCTTTTCCGAATCTCTAAACTTGGCATTCCTAAGGTCAACACGGCCTTCCGGAAGGAAAGCGGAACCGGTACGAGCAAGTCGGGTTGGTAGCACACAATCAAACATATCGATACCTCGCAGGACTCCGTTTACTAAATCCTCTGGCGAACCAACTCCCATCAAGTAGCGAGGCTTGTCCTTGGGTAAGTGTGGTTCGAGTACTTCAAGAATGCGGTACATATCTTCCTTGCTCTCACCCACCGAGAGGCCTCCGATGGCAATCCCTGGTAGATCCAGATCTGCCATAAACTTCGCAGATTCTATTCTGAGGTCTTCGTAAATCACTCCTTGAATGATCGGGAAAAGAGCTTGTTTTTTAGGATCTATTTGATATTTCTTGCATTCTGTGGCCCAGCGATGAGTACGCTCCATAGCTTCACGCGCATAAGTCCTGTCTGAATCTCCCGGAGCACATTCATCGAATGCCATGATAATATCAGCTCCCAAGTTTGCCTCTATCTCCATTACTTTCCGGGGAGTCAGGAAATGTTTTGCTCCACCATCGATCTCGGACTGAAATTCTACACCGTCCTCCAAAATCTTGCGGCGATCGCCCAGGCTGAACACTTGGAATCCTCCGGAATCAGTCAGGATCGGCCTGTCCCAGTTCATCCATTTGTGTAAGCCACCGTGCTCCTTGATTAACTTATCCCCCGGTTTTAAAAATAAGTGATAAGTATTGGCCAAGATTATCTCGGCGTCGAGCTCTTCCAAATCTCGCGGAGTAAGTGTTTTGACTGTAGCCTTGGTACCGACCGGCATAAAAACCGGTGTCTGGATAGCTCCGTGGGGAGTATAGAAAGTGCCAGTGCGAGCGGCGGACGCGGGATACTTATTTTCTAGTTTGAATGTGAAATTCATGTCTTAAGCTTAGCGGAAATAGTGGAAAATGGCTAGTGACTAGTGTTTAGCGGAAGATTGGAGGGCACTTGTCACTAATAACTAATCACTATTCACTATTTCTCGCTTGCTTTTATGCCAAAAATGACTAGAATGAGCCCGTAAATTTAAGACTTTTACTTATGTCCAGTATTAGAAACGGCAAACCTAGGGAAATGTACAAAATTAATCGTAAGCAGAAAACCAGTGGTGATAAGCTGAAAAATACCCAAAAAACTATAGAGCGTATTGAGAAACGCATTAAGAAAGAGGGAGCCAGTAAGGTAACCACAGATGAGTTAGCTAAGGCCAATGCCAAACTCAAGAAGTACGGTTTTAAGGCTTAGTCTGTAGTTTTACGGAAAAGCCTCTTTCGGAACCGAATTCGTTTTGGATTGTCAAAAGAGATTCCAGCTTACTTTGAATTTTTTCTTGGCCGTCTTGGACTATTAATTTATCTTTTGTCAGTTCGTAAACCTGCTCGGTCGCAATGATGCGCTCTGTTTGATTAAAACCAAGGAGTCGGGGACTGCTATGGAATTTCATAATTTGTCCCGTGAGAGTATCAAAAACATAATCTGTGATTTGGCCTATTTTCTCTCCTGATCTGCTTTCGACTGGTAAATTTATCAGAGAAAAGCGTTCTTTCTCAAGTTCACGCAAACGCACAATCTCATCGGTACTTAGAATAGCATCATCATTTTGGACGTAGATAGCGTTACTAATTTCCAAGATATCTGGCAGCACGATCAGTTTGCGAGTGCTTTTGAGAAAACTTTTTTGTGTGACAAGCATGCCGATCACCTGTGCACTTGAGGCACGGACTATCAGATCTTCAAAAACTGCTAGAGCTTTTTCAGACTGAAAGCTGATGACTTTCATGTCTTCCAGATTGGAATGTAGTTTTAACATTTTTCTTTCTTTACACCCCCCATGATAGCTAAGGAAGTGTGATTAAGGAAGTGTCTTAAGTCCCGCGACTTAAAGCCAGTCCCCAAACTTGCCTGGCTCCCGCTGCTCGCAGTGCTTTGGCGCAAGCCTCGAGGGTAGCACCTGTAGTTACGATATCGTCAAGTAAAATATAAGTTGATTTAGAATCCAGCTGCCCATGCACCAAGAAGGCGTCTTCTAAATTTCTTAGTCTTTGTTGTCTTTTTAGTTTCATTTGTGACTTGGTGTGGCGCGTTCGTAGTAAAACATTTTTGAGAGTCAGCATGTTGGAGTAACTTCCCAGGAGAGAACTCAAAAGTGCTGATTGATTGAATCCTCGCCAGCGTTCACGCTTGGGATGTAAGGGAACTGGAATGAGGATTAGATTTTCCGTACTCAAAAAATGCTGACTGAAATTACGGAGAATTAACTCAGCAAGATTTATTGAAACTTCCTGACAAAAGTTATACTTAAATTTATGGATTAATTGGCGCAGTACTTGCTGGTGAGACTCTGCGACTACAAAAATGCCGTTCAAATTACTCTTCCCATGACAAAAATCACAAACTTCGCCGAAGTCTCTTGGCCTGCTTTTGCAAATCGGACAAGTCTGTATTTGCCGGAGACTTAGTCGGTTTAAACAGTTTTTACAGATCCAGGCTCCTTCTTTTTTGCAGGCTACACAGCGCAGTGGGAAGAAAAGATCGAGTAAAGTTTTTTTGAGTTTGTGGAACATGAAAAATATATTCTTCAAGTCGAAGCTTAAAGTATAAAGATTAAAGAAAGATTAAGACATGGGACCAATGTGAAAACAGGGTTGAGGGACTAGGGTTTGGGGTGCATCAAAAATGCTTCAAATGGTTATATTGATCATAGTGAAAGTGCCAGTGCTAGTAACTATAATCTTTCACTTACACTGATTTTCCATTCTTACTTAAATCTTCTTTACCATATATCCGTCTTGCAGCTTATAACCCAGTTTTCTGTAATAAGGACGAACGCCAATTCCGGAAATGATAGCCATTTTTTTACAGCCGGTTTTTTGGGCAAGCTTCTCAGCTTCTTTTAAGAGCTTCTTCCCCAGACCTTGGTGCTGGCTGGCTTTTTCTTTCCTTAGTTCAATTGGCAAGGCTTCTCCGTAGGTATGCAGTTCCCTGACAATAGCGGCGTCTTGTAGAACAGGTAGAATAGCCTTTTTCTTCATGAGGAAGCTTTTGGGTATTCGTAAACGGAGATGCGCATATAACTTTCCTTGGCCCGGATCCTCAAAGCTCAGGAAATGCTCCATGCCACCTGAGGCTACATATTTTTCATTTCTAAGTTCTAGCTTAGCCTGAATATCCTTAGCATCTCTGACTTCACGACAACGAATACAATGACAGACTGCACCTTGTTTTTTTAATTCGTTCTGAGCAAGTTGGCGCAAGTTCGAGAACTTGCTGCCGGCGATGATATTTTGAGCTGGGATATCTCTGCCCAATCTGATTATCCTGACATAAGTAGGAATAATTTTCTTAATCTTGGCCAGTAATTTCACCAGTTCTTGATCTGAATAAGGCTTATATTTACCTTGTTCGTACCATTTCTTTAATTCTGCATCGCGCGTTACCAGACAGGGATAAATCTTGATCTGGTCTGGTTGGAAATCCGGATTACTAAATAGTTCCTGAAACATTTCCAAATCCTTGGTCAAATTACTCCCCGGCAGATTTGGCATCATGTGATAGCAGACTTTCAGTCCGGCTTCCTTCATTAAATAAGTTGCTTTGATAGTCTCCTTACTCAAATGTCCACGCTTAACCTTGCGCAATACATCGTCAAAAACGCTCTGTACACCGATCTCAACGCGGGTACAACCGAGCTTGCGCATTTGCTTGATTTCATCCAGATCTATCTTGTCGGGGCGTGTTTCGAGGGTCAGGCCGACGCAACGGTGGGTGGCGGTTTCGTTTTGTTTTTGCATGGCCTGTAGGGGCGCAAAATTTTGCGCCCCGATAGCGGCGGCATCGCCGCCGTTCAACCCTCGAAACACGCCCTTTATGAATTCTTCTTGATAATCTCGTGGCAAAGCCGAAAATGTGCCACCCATCACGATAATTTCACACTTACTGGTATCGTGGCCGGTAGCTTCCAGCGCTTTGATACGAGCACGGACTTGTTTCTCGGCGTCATAATCATTCATGATGGCACGCATCACGGCCGGTTCATTGGAGTTGTAACTTTTGGGAACTTTACTTTCAGTCGGGCAGTAAACGCACTTACCGGGACAAGGATAATTTTTGGTCAAAACTGCAATCGGAGCCACGCCCGAGAGCGTACGAATCTTATTTTTGCGCAAAACGTCTAGGAGCCACTGTTCTGGCTTTAATTTTCCTTTTTTGATCAAACTCTTATAAACGTTCAGGATGCTACTTTGTGAGAGGCAAGAGATTTGAAACTCTTCCGCGATCTGGCGGTTCAAATAAAAGAATTCCTTGCGAGAATTTTTCTTACTTAATCTCTTCAGAAATTCCTCTGCTGCTAGTCTCTCTTGCTCCGAGATTTGGTAATTACTTGAGCTCATATTTTTGCGCTTATACCGCTGCTTGATTCTACTCGAAGAAGCCCAAGCTTCCAAGTATCAAAAAATACCCTAATTAGTAATTAGCCTTCGGCCCTGAGGGGCTCAGGCCCTGAACGGGAGCAATTAGACATTAGTAATTTAGATTTGGGATGGGGGCGGGTTTTGAAATTACATCTACTAACAAAGAGCTTCCCCGGAAACCGAACTTTCTGTAACTAGAGCATTTTTGTATATATAAAGAGCCTTCACCGCGGAGTTACCACAGCAAAGGCTCAATTTCAGACTCAAAGAAAGTTTACCAGTCTAGAAGGGGACGAGTTGGAGGAATCCGTTGGCGGGATCGACGGGTCCGATGCAAGTTGCAAGCTGTGCTTCGAAGCTTTGGTAAGAGGTGGAGCCATCGATGACGTGAATTTCTGTGTGCCCTGATCCGGTATTAATTCCCATAATCAGGACCAGATCGAGATCTCCGTCATTCTCCCAGTCGATAAGCTGAATGAAGGCATCAGCCGGATCGACGTAACCGAGTCCAGTTCCCATCTGCGCTTCGAAGTACTGGTAACCGGTAGATCCATTCAGCACATGCAGCTCGGTTCCTCCTGTCCCGGTTGGTCCCTTGCAGGCAATCAGTGCCAGATCAAGGTCTCCATCCAGACCGAAATCCACCAGTTGCAGGAATCCATTGGCAGGATCAACGTATCCCAGTCCGGTTCCCATGTTAGTCTCGAAACTCTGGTAACCATTGGACCCGTACAATACGTGCAACTCAGTACGCTGTGTTCCGGTTGGTCCCTTGCAGGCAATCAGTGCCAGATCAAGGTCTCCATCCAGACCGAAATCTACCAGTTGCAGGAATCCATTGGCAGGATCAACGTATCCCAGTCCGGTTCCCATGTTAGCCTCGAAACTCTGGTAACCATTAGACCCGTTCAATACGTGCAGCTCAGTACGCTGTGTTCCGGTTGGTCCCTTGCAGGCAATCAGTGCCAGATCAAGGTCTCCATCCAGACCGAAATCTACCAGTTGCAGGAATCCATTGGCAGGATCAACGTATCCCAGTCCGGTTCCCATGTTAGTCTCGAAACTCTGGTAACCATTGGACCCGTTCAATACGTGCAACTCAGTGCGCTGTGTTCCGGTCGGGCCCTTGGAGGCAATCAGTGCCAGATCAAGGTCTCCATCCAGGCCGAAATCCACCAGTTGCAGGAATCCATTGGCAGGATTTACATATCCCAAACCGGTTCCCATCTGGGTCACAAAGGTCTGAAAGCTGTTACTGCCATCAGCTACATGCAGCTCCGTCCTACCTGTACCGGTCGGGCCTTTCGAAGCGATAAGCGCCAGATCCAAACTGTAACATACAGGCGTCGGAGTAGCTGTCGGAGGGATGGGTGTCGGGGTGGGAGGAACAGGTTCATAGACCACGACTTCGATGGTGTCCGAGTCGATCTTGCCTTCACCGTTGCCGGCGTAGGCTGTTACGTAATAGGTCCCCGGATCCACGTCACTGTGCAAAGTGACGCGTGAGACCGATGAGTTTATGTCTGTAAACTCCAGTTCCGGGGAACGCCAGAAGCGGTAGGCAACATTTGATCCATCTGAGTGGAGATCAAACTCTCCACTGTCCACCAGTACTTCGATACAGGAGCCTTCGTCGATATGGATGTTGGGTGAGGAAGATGATGAGTTGTAAGATATGTGATCGTAAGTTGTGCCAGCAATATTTGATCCCAGATGCGGTTCATTGTTCTGCCATTCACCCCAGACATCTACTTCACCAGTCCAGAATTGGTTACCAGAACCATCTCCCGTGTCAACTCTGGCTTGGTATTCGTGTGAGCTGGTTGTGAAATCCAAAGGAACGTAGGCAGAGACGGAATCAGCTCCTGCGTTGTAAGATTCATAGGCGATTTGGTCTCCATCTCTAAAATAATGGATGTGACCATCAGCCCAAAAATCTTCACCGTCATTTTTGCCTACACGCAGCCGAAGTTCACCGTCATCTTCGTGTATATACACTTTCAGACGTACCTGGTTACCTTCAGCATAACCGGTAGGATCTTTGTCATAGATCACTTCCGCCAAACACTGTATAGCAGTAAAAACTGCCAACAGTACTAATAAAATGTTCCTAATCATGATCAGTTACTCCTTTCATTGCAGAGATTATATCCGCTCTTATAAAGCAAGACATTCAAGAAGACTTTACAAGCCTCTGAACGTCTCAAATACAAGGTTGGATAGAAGTTGTTTCCCAGTCCACGCATGATACACAGATCTGTAATGGCATTAATAAATGGAGTGAAATTAATGCACATGACTATGTCGGTCGCATCCATGAAATTAGGAGCGAGATCCTCAAACTTGCTTGTGCAGTATGTGGTGGGAGGAATATTGAATGCATTCGCAATCCACTTGCAGATTCGTGCTCTTTCGAGCGGTTCGTCTGTACGGAAAGTATCATCAGAATACCAATCAATGCAGTTGTGAGCCTTGCAGTTGTAGATGTCTTTGTAGTGAGTAGTATAGCCATCACTACCAATTACATCCGAGATATCTGTCAAGTCTCCATCATCATAGTTGGGATTCCATTCCCACCCCTGCAATCTGACAATCATACTGCAAGCTTGACCGCGAGTCAGACTGGTTTCTGGTCTGAATGTACCATCTCCGTACCCATTGATACACCAAGCGCTACACTGATTATCGACTGGCAACTGGTAGAACACTTCGATCTTATTTCGTAGAGTATGAGTGGAAATCAGGTCGGTAAAAAGTGGACCCTGGTTAGCAGCTGGGTTCAGGAAAATGCCGTTATCATCATCATCGCTGGGTGAAACATCGTACCACACCCCATTCATCTTGTACTTCGCACGTACAACATAGGTTTGGTCGATCGGCAGTTCCTTCATACAGAGCGTTATGATTTTGAAGTTGTCATCTTCCGGCATGTAACTGTAGGTGAATTCCTCATCATGTCCAAGAGTGATGTTGTAGTAAGTGGGAAGTGAAAACTCTGCTTTCGTTTCCTCGCCGTTCTTATGGATGTCCACTTTGAGTTCCTGAATTGTGCGGGAGACGTCATCGAAGTTCTTGATGGTGAATGTAACCAGGAAAGGTGTTGTGTACCTGAATTCCATTCCGTCACGTGGGTGTAGATCGATACCATTAGTCATCCGGATTGGGCCGTAGAAGAAGTAAATAGGAGCAGAAAAGTCAGAAAAGGAGTAGCTGTTTCTATCGGCATAATACGGATCTCTAGCGTAAAACGTCCCGTTATTTGAGTGGCCAGTGATCACAGAGAAATGCTGCCGGGTAGGATGAGATGGATTAGGGACCTGCAAGATGGCAGGACCATATCTAAGTTGTGTAAGCAGAGATTCTTGTGAAAAAGAAGGGTAGTGATTATCGTCAGAATATAGCTGATTGAGTTCGTCTGTGTTGTCAATAAACCGAAGCACTAAATCACATTCATTCTCCCACACACTCTCTGTCTTGAGATAAGTGTTTAGATTACCGGGATTAATTATTCCTCCATACAGTGTGATATCCCAGAAATTGTAGATCATAGCAACTGAGGTAAGAGCACAGCCGAAATTGTGGATTGTAGCGATCTCGTCGGTACAATTGCCAAGTTTCTGACTGCCCCACCCACTATCAGTTTGCATGTACAAAGGAACATCCCAGTTTGCGAGAACCGGAGTAGCGCAGCTGCAAAGCAGCATCAAACAGATCAAGCGTTTCATTAGTTTTCTCCTTTCGCTTGAAGGTTTCGAATTACGGTAAATTTATCTTCTATATAAACATCTATCCAGTACATCCATAGGCCTTGCCCTCCTTTCTTTAAATAAAATTTGTACTTGGTAGACAGTAAACAATACTTCCCTTACCAGGAAATACTATTTACTGCCTACCAAGATCTTAATTAATCTATTTAAAGAATTTTATCGAGGATATCATGCGCTCAGTTATCGCAACTTCTTCGGGAAGAACTTCTTTTGTCCTGGGTAAAAAGTCAATTTGAAAGATTTTATAACCCAGATCGATAATATTACGTTTAAATAAGAAGAATGGACCAACCTCAATGTTTTTACGAGTATCTTCTTCAAAATAGTTGAAATATGCCTCATACACATCTAGGTTGCTCTCTCCTCTCAAATCTTCTCGGATCTTATAATGACGTACTACCTCTTCAACATAGATTTCACAGCGTTTTTCGAGAACGCATTCTAAGGAATAAGATCCAGGGATTTTAAATCTTAACTCATGTTCTGGAAATTCAAAATTTAGATCAGGAAGAAGGTATTTGAAGTATGGTCTTCCGGCTGAGACAGGTAATTCTTTATGCATCGGCTCCTTTGGCATTTGGGGAATATTCATTGTAAATCTCAGCGAATTATTAGTGTATGTCCTCCACCCATCTTCGTCAGGTTCTGAGATAGTGTAGAGATCCTCAGATCCGGTAAATTTAATCGAAGAGATTATTCTTTCGATCATGGCAACCCCATCAGAATGATCTTCTCCATGATTAACGTTCATCACGAATACGGTTGTCCTTTCTATACCTCCCAAATTCTTTCTTTGGAATGCAAAGAAAGGTCCTTTGATTTGCGGATTGCCTTTCATGTCTTTGTTATGAAAATAAACTTCAAAGACTTCTAGATTTTCATTGAGATCATCTCTAAGCTTGTAACTAGAAACAGGGCCATCTGCTATATCAGGGTAGTATTTCCATTCGGTTATAGGATCTAGGCTACGTGCAGAAGATTCTGGACGAACATCGTACGTCTCAAAATTAACAAAGAAATCTTCTGAATCAGACAAAGGCATAATAATTTTAAAATGTTCATTTCCTTGCCTTGCTAATTCTTCGGCATACTCCTTTGGCATACTTGGTAAATCTATGGATAGCCCTACAGCATAATTAGTATAAGTAACTCATCCATCTTCGCCAGGTTCGGAAATAGTGTAGAGATCCTCAGATCCGATAA
>JAQVLK010000128.1 GCA_028704165.1 Candidatus Altimarinota bacterium
TAATCGGCTCTTTTGATGACGCTGCGCTGGCAAAAGAATCCGTCCTCATGCTGATAGACGGCGCCAGACATGCGTCAGTATACCGCCTGCTGGAAAAAACCCGCGCAGCCCGCAGGGACGCTCCATGGAGCGGCGAGATACCCAAGATCTGACGCCGACGCCTTTTTGTGGCCGGCGTATATCTGTTTTTAGACATTTAAATGCATAATCTAATCATTAAACGTCAGCCTTCAAGGCCGAAAAATAAAAATGGACACAGAAGCATCTAACACAAAAGAACGGTCCGCAGACGATCTATTCAAGGATTTTAAAGAAGTATCGATCACTGAATTCTTCCGAAAGAATAAAGCGCATTTGGGCTACTCCGGAAAAGTGAGGTCCCTCACTACCATAATACACGAACTAGTAACCAACTCCCTGGATGCGTGCGAAGAATCCGGGATACTTCCTGACATCGAAGTGGAGATAAGAGAAATAGGAAGCGAACACTACCGCTTCCTGGAACGT
Source organism: Candidatus Altimarinota bacterium (assembly GCA_028704165.1). Lineage (GTDB taxonomy): Bacteria > Patescibacteriota > Gracilibacteria > RBG-16-42-10 > JAQVLK01 > JAQVLK01. Next base: position 508 of record JAQVLK010000128.1, read on the forward strand.
GACAACGGTCCGGGGATACCCGTGGAGCACATATCTAACGTCTTTGCAAAGATGCTCGCAGGAACAAAATTCCACCGGAACGTGCAACTACGGGGGCAGCAGGGTATCGGAGTATCCGGTGTGACAATGTTCTGCCAGATGACCACCGGCAAACCCATGCGCATAAAGACCTCTACCGGAGACGGCAAAGTGAATGCAGTAAAACTCATGATCGACATAACGAAGAACTCCGCGGACATGATAGAACAGGTCGATTATAGCGAATACTGGCGCGGAACCGAGATCGAAGGGGAAGTAAAGAGCGTCAAATTCAACCTGTCTGATACCGGTCCATATGAGTACCTGAAAAGAACCGCTCTCGCAAACCCCCATGCAAAGATATCGCTAATAGACCCCGAAGGCAGAAAGACAGTATTTGACCGCTCAGTTGACGTCATACCCAAACCTCCCGAGTCCCAGAAGCCTCATCCCAAAGGAATAGAAGTAGACGATCTTGTGAATCTATCCAAGCAGACGAGCGCAAACAAGCTTAGCTCCTTTTTGGTCGGCGAATTCTCCCGTATGAGCAGCGGCAAAGTAAAGGAGATACAGGAAGTCATAGGAAAAGAGAAGCGCGAGGTCAAGGGACAGATCGTAGATGTCTACAAGCTCGACATTAACAAGAATCCACGGAAGCTTACGTGGGCCGAATGCGAGGAAATAGTAAAAGCGATAGAAAAGATCAAGTTCCTTGCGCCCGCAACAGAGGGGCTGCAGCCTATCGATGAGGATCACATAAAAAAGGCAGTATTGAATATACTCGACCCCGAATTCCAGTTCGTTCTAACAAGGCCTCCCAAGGTCTTTGCCGGTGGGATACCATTTCAGGTCGAAGTGGCCCTGGCATATGGGGGGCATGCCGGCAGGCCCGTCGAAGGGGGGATAAAAGCCGAGATAATGAGGTTCGCCAACCGCTCGCCCCTGCTATTTGACGGCGGAGGATGCGCTCTTACAGAGGCTGTAAAGGAGGTTGACTGGAAGAGGTACGGGATAAAGGACTTTGATAATTCGCCAATAACCATTTTCATAAACCTGATATCTACCTACATCCCGTACACGTCCGCAGGAAAGCAGACAGTCGCCTACGAAGCGGAAGTCGTAAAGGAGATAAAATTCGCCCTGATGGATGTTGCAAGAAAATTCCAGATGTTCTACTCCAAACAGCGCAGAGAAGGCGAGAAAGAGGCGAGGAGGCAGATGCTCCTCAAATACGGGACCGAGCTTGCAGAAGGACTGGCCAAATTGTCCGGGAAGAACGTCGACGCCAAAAAGGTATATAGAGATCTTACCGCGCTTATAGAAGAAAAAATAAAGCTCGCAAACGAACTCGAGATGCTGGAAGACGCGGAGGACGAGAATGGAGCGGCTATCCCCCTGGAAGCGCAGGGAGACGAATTGATCGAGGGTGAATCGGAGGAGAAGGAGGAATAAAATGACCAGAAGAGAAGAAGTAATATCCAGGTTAGGTACGTTCGGGGATGAACTCCTAGAAGAGATACAGAAAAACGAAGTACCCAAGATGAAGGTCCCCCAAAGAGGTCTGAACAACGTGGTATTCAACCCAAAGACGAACATCCTGGAACTCGGAGACAAAAAATCCACCAGAAACTACATGAACCTGGCCCACACGAAAAAATTCATGCAGAGCGTCCTTATCGCCGCAAAATGCAAAGAACTCGTAGACAGGGAAAAGACGGCCAGCATCAGGGAATTGTATTACCAGCTCAAGCACGCCATAGCCGAGACCAAGGAAAACACGTTCGAAGGACAGGACGAATCAGACCCGCTCATTGTCGATCTGGAAACGATGCTCGGAGTCCTCAGGGAAGAATTGCACCTGAAAGCGGACGACAAAGGAACGATAATAGGAAAAATCACCATCGAAGACTCTGGGGACAGGATAGACTGCTCAAAACTCGGAAGAAGCGGCCTTGCGATCCCATCGATCGTCGAGCATTATAAATTAACCGATGTAAAAGCGGACTATGTCGTTGTGATAGAGACTGCAGCGATGTTC
>JAQVLK010000009.1 GCA_028704165.1 Candidatus Altimarinota bacterium
CGGCCGCCGTCGGCTTAGCCTTCTTGGCTGCTCCTATCGTAAAAATTATATTGCAAACCGGAGAATTCACGGCACAAGACACGAAGTTAACCAGTGCCGCCCTGATTTTCTTCGCTATTTCAATCCCGATCGAAAGCCTGGTACACCTCTTTGCGCGGCTTTTTTACGCGCATAAAAAGGTCTGGACTCCGGTACTTATTTCGATCACAGCGGTAGCTTTGAACCTCATCTTGAGTTACCAGCTCGCCCTTAGGCTTGACTGGGGAGCAGCAGGCATGGCTCTCAGCTTCACCATCTATACCAGCTTCCAACTTGTCAGCCTACTTATATTCACACAACTCAAACTCCTCAAACTTCCCTACCGCCAACTAGTGCAGAAATTGTTGAAAGTTTGTGTGGCAAGCTTGCTGATGTATGGGACTTTGGTCCTTGGAGAAAGCTTACTAAGTAGCGAGACCTTCCTCCTTAAGACCTTTATTTTAATAGTGAGTGGAGCTTTTAGTTATTTACTATCAGCATTTATCTTGAAGTGTGAGGAACTGGCAATCATAAAGAAACTATCAAGACTCTAGAGTTTTGATCAAGCTAGTCTCTTGGGTAATCTTAACTTACTTATTTTTACTGCAATATCCTTGCAGATTCTTAACAAAACAATCGTTGCAATAAATATGCTTATTCCCCCGTCGGACGAGAAGGAATCTTCCAAAGTGCATAAAACTATGATCGCTATAAAAGTTTGTCATGTTATTCTTTGAAAAAAACTAATAGCAAGTCTCGAAACAATGCCAGTTTTGTGAAAATTTAAATCAGCCTTTCCTCTTTGTGCCTATAAAATTACGCACAGCCTTCTCTAAGCCGATCGTTGTATAGATAATTAGTCCTGGTAACAATACCACTACCCAATCCTTTAGAGCGATTGCTTCACTGTAAAAAGCCCTATTCATTACAGGAAGATAAGTGTATAGCAATTGTAAAATAATCATCGCACAGACACCAATGAACAAACGAGGATTGCTGAATATCCCGATCTTGAACATTGAATAACGTAAAGATCTACAGTTGAATAAATACATCATCTCCCCAAAAACAAAGATATTAACAGACATTGTATGTGCGGAATTTTGACTCATGCCATTTTTTAGTGCCATTTCAAAAGCGCTAAAGGCACTGATACAGAGTAATAATCCGACCACAAACATACGGATCAGGAGAGTTTTTGTAAGCATAGATTGATTGATCTACCTTGGTTTACTCCTCATAATATCTATTTCTTTCATTTCAAATGCGAGCATTAATCCCAGACAAATCGCAGTAGTCATATTTATCCATAGAATTTGTACTGGAAGAATTGGCAAAGCAACACCGCTAATAATTGCAAGCATAATCACCAGTCCCTCCCCTAAATTTGTCGGCAGCGTCCATGTTATGAATTTTACTATATTGTCATAAACCGTACGGCCCTCTTCAACCGCAGCTGCAATCGTGGCAAAATTATCGTCCGTCAAAATAATATCACCGGTTTCTTTTGCGATATCTGTTCCCGCTATTCCCATAGCCACTCCGATATTGGCTTGATACAAAGAAGGTGCATCGTTCACACCATCACCTGTCATAGCGACAATCTCACCGCTAGCCTGGATAATTTTGACCAAACGCAACTTATCTTCGGGAGCAACTCGCGCAAAAACCGCTATTTTTTTTACGGACTCAGCCAGCTGTTTATCAGAAAGTTTTGCAATTTCATTCCCGCTCATCACAACTTTCTCATGTTCTTTCTCGCTCTCACTGATAATCCCTATTTTTTTAGCAATTGCAAAAGCTGTTAATTCATGATCTCCAGTAACCATCTTGACCTGAATTCCAGCAGCCAATAAATCTCTAAGAGCAGGAATAGCCTCGGGACGAGGAGGATCAATCATAGCTTGTAAGCCTATGAAAACAAGATTCTTTTCAAGATCGACATGGTTTATATTCGTACGAGATGGATCTAGGTTAATTTTGGCCAGAGCCAAGATACGCAATCCTTTTTTTGCCAATTCATTTGTACTATTTTCGATTTCACAAATCTCCTGCTTCGTAATTTCTTTCGAGGAACCATATATACTTTTTGATCTCGCAAGAATACTTTCCACGGATCCTTTGACATAAACCAGCTTCTCACCTGTCTGAATATTTTCATGAAGTGTTGCCATATACTGATACTTGGCCTCAAAAGGAATTGCTTCAACACAAGGAAACTCTTGAAGTATTTCTTCGGCAAATAATCCCGCTTTTTGGGCAGACACCACGAGTGCCGCCTCCGTCGGATCTCCTTCTATCACCCACTCCTCATTATTGCGCAAAAGCCGCGCATCGTTGCATAACAAACCGCACACAAGACATTCTTTTAATCTCGCGTCTGTTTGGGGATCTATCTTTTTTTTATCAAGCAGAAAATCTCCTTGGGGATTGTATCCTACTCCTGTAACTTTGTATTTTCGGGAACCTACCAAAACCGTCTCGACGGTCATTTGATTCTGAGTAAGCGTTCCCGTCTTGTCTGAACAAATTACCGATACGCTTCCCAGTGTTTCAACTGCAGGCAATTTTCTCACGATAGCATTTCTTTTTGCCATTCTTGATACTCCTATAGCAAGAATAATTGTGACAGCAGCCGGTAAACCTTCTGGAATGGCGGCAACTGCCAAAGCCACTGAAGACATAAAGACCAAAAAGAGCTCTTCTCCCCGCATTAATCCGATCAGAAAAGTTAAAGAAGCCAAAGCCAGAATCGCAAAAAGCAGTATTTTGCTAAATCGAGAAATGGCCTTTGTGAGAGGGGTTTGCAGTTTATGTACATCTGCTATCATTTTGTTAATTCGACCAAGCTCGGTATCGTTCGCAATGGCGACTACGATACCCTTAGCTGTGCCATAAGTAACCAGACTGGGAGAATAAGCCATATTACTACGATCAGCCAGCAAAGTGTTATTGGGCAAGGCTTGAGTATTTTTGATCACAGGAACAGACTCTCCCGTCAAAGAAGATTCATCAATTTGTAAGTCACGAAGCTGCAGCAGTCTAAGATCGGCAGGAACTTTATCGCCTGAGTGCAAAATAACGATATCCCCTATAGTCAACTCTGATGCCAAAATCTCTTGTTTTTTCCCTTCTCTTAAAACTGTTGTTTTCTTCGTGACAGCCTTTGCTAAGGAATCTATGGCTTTGATAGCTTTAGCTTCTTGCACATATCCCAATATGGAATTCAGCAAAACAACTCCGAAGATCACGCCGGAATCTACCCAATCCCGCATTAGCATAGTCATAAATGAGGCCACTAACAAAACATACACCAAAGGCTGATTGAACTGTTTCAAAAAGAGCACAATGGGGTTTTCCCCTTTTTTCTCATGAATAACATTCAATCCGTACTCTTGTTGACGTTTTTTTACTTCGCCTAAAGACAGTCCTGATTGAAGAGAAGATTTTAGTTCTTCAACAACATTTTCTTTTTCTAGAGTAAAGCAATCCATATTTAAAACTTTAGGCAGGATTCAGTTGCTCAAGGTGTTTTATCTTATTCCTAACAAATTTGTCCATATCCAAACCGAAGTGTTCAATCAGAGTAGAAACATGTTGTCCTCCCAATTGATTGGGCATGATCACATAATTTGCCCCTTTCTCGTAACATTCTATGGCATCCTCAGATCTTTCAGCCACAACTATAACAATTGCCTTTTTATTGCAATTGCGTATTTGCTTGATCAGATGAAAATTAATATCCGGATTCTTGATACTTGAGATAACCATCTTGGTTTTCGCAAAATTCACTTTCTCAAAAAGGTTATCATCCTCTATATCACTGTAAAGACAAGATGTTTTTCGTTCCATGAGTTCATTAATAATCTCAGGATTGTAATCTACTACCAGAAATTTCTTTTTTAACCTCTTAAACATCCTACTAAGGCTAAGACCGATATTATTGTAGCCCAGTAAAACATAATCGTATTTATCTCCTTTGTTCGTAACGTGTTCATCAAGCTTGCGTCCCTTTCTTTCAAAAATATTCAGATAAGGATTAAGCAAGTGATAAAGCTTCTTTCCATAAATGATGAAGTAACTTGATCCACCGATCGTAATCAGACCGGTAACTGTTGCGAAAGACAAAATATCAGGTTCAATGTGGCCAAGTTTGATACCTAAAGCTATCAGAATCAAAGAGAACTCGCTGATCTGAGCAACTGTCAGTCCGGCTAAGAAACCGGTTTTTTTGGTATAGCGAGAAACTCCCATTAGAACCATCACAATAAAGGGATTTCCGATCAGAATAAAGAGAGAGAAGACCAAAATAGCTAAAGAGTAGTTGCCAAAATTCGAAAATTCCATCTGTGAACCTAGGAAAACAAAGAACATTAACAAGAAGAAATCTCTCAAGGGCCGAATACGAGAAGAAATTTCGTGCCGATAAGGAGACATCGAAAGAGAAACACCCGCTAAAAGCGCACCGATTTCTATAGATAGGCCTATCATATGAAATGCCGAAGCAAGAGCAAAGCACCAAGCCACACAAAAGAGCATCACAAATTCGACACTACTGGCTATTTTATTAAGAACTCTCGGTAAAATATAATGACCTATCAGGACCACCAAGGTGATTGATCCAACCACTTTCAACAAAGACTTTAGCAATAAAGCTGAGACACTACCGTTATCAGCAAAAGACGCGACAAATATCAAGATTAGAATGGCAACTATATCTTGGACAATCAAAAAGCCCATGGAAATCTTGGCATAGAGAGTTTCCATATCTTTTTTATCGGAAAGAAGCTTCATAATCACGATAGTACTACTGAAAGTAAAAGCCACCGCGATATAGATAGCTTCTATCGCTGAAAAACCCAGTAAAAGTGCGATGCCAAAACCAATACTGGAAGTAAAAATAATCTGTCCCAGACCGGTTATGATCGATATTTTACCAACCGTTTTGATAATACGCGGACTCAAGCTGAGTCCCACCATAAAAAGCAGGAAAGCCACTCCAATTTGAGAAAAAGTTGCAACCGTTTCATGAGCGGTTACGATATTTAAGCCATAGGGGCTCAGTAATAAACCGGCAGCTATATAAGCAATAATCATGGGCTGCTTGAATATTTTTGCCACCCAAGCAACAATCGTCGTCACAATTATAATGGCACTTAATTCAACAAATATTTGCTCTGTCATTGAGTTTTTATTATAATCCATTAATTATAACACAAAAAAGACATTGAATCAATGCAAAACAGCTTGCTAGCGCTCTTTTACAAAGCAAACTAAATAAGCTCTAGTGAAAGAATGCTTGTCAAAGCTATTCCTTCCTTACGCGGCACAGCTACTCTCGCAAGCAAATAATTCTGTAGGATCTTCTGCAAAATCACTTTCACAGTCCTCGACACAGGCTTTACAATTTTCGAATTCGCTTGAGGGAGCCATCTGGCAAGTGCCATCTAAGATCTCGCAGCTTGCAAACTGTCTGCAATTATCCCCTGCCATATACATCATCGTACAGGCTTCTGGCACATTGGGGCCACAAACAATATCTAAACCATGGCAGTTCTCTATGCCACATGCTATCGGGTTCGGATCAACAATAGCCCCCGTACAACGCCAGTTGATTTCAGCGGTTTTGGTGTCTGCACTCACCACGCAAGCAGGGCCACAACCTGCGGGACTAGCATTCAAATTGGCATCAAACCACCAAGTCTGGGAATTTTCATTGTAATAACCGGAAGACAAGGATTCTCCACTCTTGATACAGGAATTCTCTGCAATAACTCGAGCCTCAGCTTCGCTCATCACAGGAAGCTCTTCGGTAAAGGTTTCACCATCGGGCACGGCACACTGCCTGGGATAGGACTCCATGACCGGATAGCCGGCCTCAAGACACTCCGTGAAGGAAGAAATTTGCGGTACTGCTTGTTGCTTGTCATAAGAAATGAATCCATAAACTAGGCCGGCGACAACCAGTATTGCAAGAATCAGGTAAGTTGTTCTCTTGTCCTGCATAATAAATAAGTTAATTTAGCTTGAGTGTAACATCTCGAAGCCTTCTTCACAACATCCTCTTATTTATTTTTGAGCTCCAGTTTATCTTGTTTCTTTAGGAGAGAGGTCAAAATGGGTGGAGTCAATAGAGTCGTCAAAATAACCATGATAACAATCGTAGAGAAAACTTCATCCGGGATGATATTAAGAGCTTTGCCAGTCATGGCAAAAATCAAACCAACTTCACCTCTCGGAACCATTCCAAATCCGACCAAAAACTTATTGGCCTTTCTGACAGCCAAACCCGAAACGATTTTCCCCACAAAAGCCGCCGCCGTGAGACCCAGAGCTACCAGTAAAATCGGTAAATTAAACATGGTTTCCAATTTCACATTCATACCGGTAATCACAAAGAAAATCGGGATCAAAAATAAACCGATAGGAGCAATCAGATCCTCAATATGTCTTTTTGCATGTGGGGCAATGACAGATAATATCTTTTCCTTGGAATCATGATCGTAATCATTGATCGCCTCTTTGATATCGCGAACAATCTTGGGATCCTTGAAATAACTAAAATGCACAGGATCAAGGATCAAACCGGCCGAAAAAGCACCGACAATCGGCGTCAGACCGACTTTTTGAGCAAGAAAAGCAAAAACCAAACAGAAAGAGATGGCCAAGGTGAATTTCATGCCAACCCCCGTATTTATTTTTGATAATAATTTACCAATTTTGGGAGCAAGCACTTGTCCCAGGATGATCGAACCAAGCAAGAATAAAATTGCCTTGGCGGCTATCCAACTAATCAGCCCGAGCCCCACTCCCCCTACGGTAGCGATAGTTGAAACCACTGCCAAAATAATCAGTCCTATCACGTCATCTATGACCGCAGCTCCCAAGACAATTTGGGCCTCCGGAATATGTATTTTATTCAAATCTTTGAAGACGCGAGCTGTGATACCGACCGAGGTTGCCGTCAGGGTTGCTCCCAGGAAGAGATAGGTATTAAAAGAGAGATCTGGCAAGAGCCAAGGGCCAACGACATAAGTACCCAAGACAAAAGGAATAATCACTCCGAGAAAAGCTACCACGAAAGACTGTAAACAGACTTTTCTGATTTTCTCAATATTAGACTCCAATCCGACCTGAAAGAGTAGGATTATCACGCCTAATTCTCCCAAGAAGTTAATAATATTATCACTTCTGATATCTTCAAAAACATGTAACCCAAAAAAGCTCAGATTACCCAACAAAACACCTACCAATAACTCCCCCACGATCGGAGGCTGGCCGAAACGTTCAATCAAATTGGAAATCTTGGCAGCGATTAAAATCACTGCTATCCCCAATAAGGTAAATGAGATATCCGGCATAGCTTCACCCGGACCAGCTGCAAAAACAGATATAGGATAAAAAAGCAGTAAACAAGCGCTAATCATCGCAACTGAGTGTAGTTTCACCATAGACATAGAGGTATTTGGATTTAAATCTGTTTTTGTTAGTTCAGAAAAAGGCGCCGCCATTCTACCCCCAAGCAAGCTGATTGTAAAAGATGAGATGGCGAATGCTATTGTCGAAAAATCTCAGTTTAAAACTCCTCTGCCGCGAAACCTATAGCTCGATAGAGTCCGGTCGCGTTATCCAGCTCAATCCCGTTGATCAATCTCTTGCAATGATCAAAATTACTAGTTAGTCCTGTCAATAACTGATATTTCTCCCAAAATTTTGCCACTCCCACTCTATCGTGATTAGGATCCAAACTGTCTATAACATTGATAGAAGAAGCTTTCGTGTTTTTCAGCTTATTTTTGTCTCCAGTCCAAGTTCCGTCCTCTCTCAATCCTCCCATTGACCACGAGCAATCAATCAAGATTAGTAAGTCAATCGCTGCTCGGACGGCACGTTGGCGGACAGCGATTTGCTCTAGGTGAGAGGCTCCATCTGAAAGCATTAGTCCAGCAATTTTGGTATGTATGAAAGTTGTAATATCTCTCAGGGCACAAGCAACTGCTTCACTATTAAGTGGAGCCACATGAAGCCCTCCAGTAAGATGCGCTAAAAGAGCTAATCCTCGGTGATCAACATCGATAGTCCCTATCCCCACACTTAATGAGTATATCTCTTTCTTATTTAGATTGTTGACTGCTTCCGGAAAATCACGCTCTTTATCCGAAGCGTTATCCTCTCCATCAGTTATGGTGAGAAGAACTCTAGCTCTAGCCATTTTTTTGTAATTTAGTAAATAAAAAGGATGCCATCTTATCAGATGACATATTTACCTGTCAAACAGATTTACAAACAAAGTGCAAGTTAGTGTATCATACCAGCACAAATTTATAATTTTTCATTTTAAATTAAAGTCATGCCCTTCTACAAAACTCGCAAATTTATAAGTGCCCTGATAGCTTTGATACTAATAGCCAGTTTCCTGCTCTACCAGTGGCGCATCAAGTTCTGGATTGAAAGTTACTTAGTGACACGAGCAAACCAGCAAACTTTGCAAGAAGTACTAGAGGAAGTTCCCGAAGTAATTGAGAATGTACTGCCTGAGAAAGTTTATCTGGAAGTGCCTTACACTTCCCAAGCCCCCTTTGCCAATTGGGACTATCTACATGAGAATGCTTGTGAAGAGGCCGCTCTGATTCAAGTTCATTACTACCTGCAGGGAAAAGAGTTGACGCCGGAACTGGCTGAGCAAGAGATTCAGGATATGGTCGCTTGGGAGATCGATTTCTTTGGTGATCATCATGATATTTATGCTGAAGAAATGCGAGCCATGGCTGTTGCTTATTACAACTACGAGCAAGAGAAGGTACGTGTGATTTACGATGCCAGCATCGAAGATCTCAAAAAAGAGCTGGCAGCTGGTAATCCTATCATCGCTCCGATCACCGGACATTTACTAAAGAACCCCTACTACCACCATCCTGGGTATCATATGTTAACAATTATCGGTTATACATCTGAACGTTTCATCACCAATGACGTCGGTACCAGAAATGGCAAAGATTTCTCTTACGAATACGATAGATTTATGACAGCGCTAACCGATGCCAGTGGGGATGTCGTAGTGATTGAATCTTAGATTTTCCTAGACTTACTCCTGATACCTTCAATAATATCTGTGATCTTGAGTAATAGCGATTCTTTACCAGCTTTGCGATCTTCCTCTGCTTCATCCTTGAGTGTACCAGGAATAGCAGGCAAAGCACGTACCAACCCATATAAGAAAAGTACGGCAACAATACTTAAAAGAGCAAGATCTTGAGGACTTTCAACCAAGGAAGGTGATTTTGGTTTAGAAGCTATGGTTTCCGGATGGTAACACATATATTTAGATAAAATTATATTCAATCATTAACGAATACGAAAAGCGTCGTCGTTCTCTCGAGAACACATATTTAGAATACTAGAGCAGAGATCACGTGTTCCTTCTATGAGCTTCCCAACAGGTCTAACTGCTTTATAAAGATATCCCAAGCACGTCAAGGCAAACTCTATTTCTTTCTCTCTGGAACTTTTTTCAGGCGTTCTTGTATCAGCCTCAATCATACTTTGGAAGTGATGTCCTGAAGCAACGCACATATAGTTTTCCATTAATAACAGGGTTTTATTTTACGTGACATGCAGTTTTTGTCAAAGCGAGCTGCCCTTATATCCTTAAAAACGCTATACTGTCAGAGCAAATAAAGATTTAAACCAAATGTCACATCATCTGAACTGGAAAAATCAAGCTTGGATCATAAGCCTAGGATTAGTACTGATTGTTTTGAGCTACCTTGCCGATGACCTGATCTTCCCTGTGATCGAAAGTTTGCGTAGCTCTTATATGGACGCGGTCATGATCTGGATGACACAGCTCAAAAGTTTAGTTTTTGTGATGTATATTATGACCACCGTTTTTGCCTTAGAAAGTAAACATGGTCGCAAACTTATCGTTCCCCTCTGGTTTAGTTTCTTAGCAAGTTATGCAGCCAGTTCTCTCATAAAGATGATTGTTATGAGAAGACGTCCTTTTGGCTTAGAAAGTATTTTTGGGATCTGGGACAGTTCTTTCCCCAGCGGCCATGTTACGATATCATTTGCCGCAGCCGTAGTCTTGCAGCAACTCTTTCCTCGCATAGCCTGGTTTTGGTACCTTTTTGCCGGACTGGTTGGTTTTAGTAGATTGTATATCAACGCACACTATTTAAGTGATGTGATGGCCGGAGCTTTACTGGGATATTTAATCGGTTTAGGAACGATCTATTTAGCCAGCAAGAATAAGCTTCTCAAATTACCCAAACAAAAACCGATTTTAGATAAACTCAAATTTTCTTGGCATGGAGATTATGCGACAGAATTCCGCAGGAAGCTTTTGCACATGCTAGTAGGAATTTCTTTGGTCTGCCTACTTCATTTTGAGCTTATCACTATTTTCCAAATCTTCCTCTTGCTTTCTCTGGGTATCGGACTCTCATTCCTAGCCAAGCACTACAAAATCCCAGTTATTCAATGGTTCCTCGATAAATTCGAGCGTAAACATACTTATCCCGGCAAAGGTGCGATCACTTTTTTTGTCGGAGCAATCTTAGCGCTCAAGCTTTTCCCTACAGATATTGCGCTAGCTTCCATCTTGGTGTTGGCACTCGGAGATGGCATCTCGACCTTGATTGGTCCTTTGGGTAAAATTAAGCATTTTCTAAGTGAGACTAAATTACTGGAAGGAACACTGGCCGGCATTGTCCTCGCCACAGTCGGAGCCAGCTTCTTCGTTCCCGTTCACGAAGCCTTCCTAGCCTCAACTCTCGCCATGGGAGCTGAAGCAGCCGAGATTAAGTTTAATAATAAACTCCTAAGTGATAATATCTTTGTCCCGCTGGTCGCCGGAACTGCGATTGTTTTGTTTAGAAGTTTTGTGGGATGAATAAGCGTAAATTGTTATATTGCTTCCTTGTTATATTGTTGAAAAACAAGGTAACATTATAGCAATTTAACAATTGTATTTGGTTTTCTGTTTTCACATGAATGTTTTGCGATAACTTGAAAGTTCGGGGGCAGCCCCCTTTCTTGATTATATAAAACAAACATTAAGAAAATATTAAGATTTAATAGAAGCCATAAATCTAGCACTTTGGAGGTATTTTATCTGCTTTTTACCTTTAGTTTCCTCGTCCTTCTGCTATGATGTCAATTGTCACATGTTAATTGTCAGTTCATGACTCCCATGCTCAAACAGTACCAGCAGATCAAAAAAGACCATGCAGATTGCTTGCTGCTTTTTCGTTTGGGAGATTTTTATGAACTCTTTTTTGAAGACGCCAAGCTGGCTTCCAAGCTCTTGGGAATAACCTTAACAGCTCGCTACAAAGGAACTGACAAGGAGACTCCCATGTGCGGAGTCCCTCATCACAGTGTCACCGCTTACATCGCCAAACTAGTCAAAGCCGGCCACAAAGTCGCCATCTGTGATCAAGTAACCGTGCCGGATGGCAATGGTATCGTGGACCGAGCTGTGACCCGCATTATTACACCCGGCAGTCTTTTGGAAGATAATTTGCTCGAGGACAAAACTAATAATTATATCATCAGTCTCTCAAAAGATAGCAGCTGTTTTGTAATAGCCTATGCCGATCTCAGCACCGGAGAATTGGTGGTCAGTAGCACTAAAGATTTGCGCAGTCTAAAAAATGAGATTGTGAGACTCTCTCCCAGTGAAGCAATCCTAGAACAGAACTTTTTCGATGACCGTGAACTAAATGAAGCTCTAGATCCTGTCGCAGCTTTGGTCAAATTTCCTTACGAAAACTCCAAAGATGCTCGCCAAACTCTGCTGGAACATTTTCAAGTCAAGAATTTAAACGGCTTTGGACTTGAGGATAAAAAACTTGAGATTCAGACTGTCGCAACACTTTTAAATTACTTAGCTGAGACTCAGAAAGGATCACTAGAAAACATGAGATCGCTGCAAAAGGTCAACTTGTCTGACTACATGGAGCTCGATGCTGAGAGCATTCGTAACTTGGAGCTTTTTTACAATAGTCATGGTGAGCAGAATGGCACACTCATTTCCGTGCTGGACCATTGTTATAGCAATCTAGGTTCCAGACTTTTACGTAAATTGCTTTTGGCACCACTCTTGGACTCTACTCAAATCAAAAATCGTCTGGAAGCAGTTTCTGAACTAGTCAGACAGAACGAAGTTCGGCAAGATTTGATCAGTGAACTTAAAAATATTCAAGATCTTGAGAGATTGATCAGTAAAATCAGCCTCGGGCGTTGCAATCCACGAGATATGTTGGGACTCAGAGATTCTTTACTGCTCATTCCTAAACTTAAAGACAAACTTAAAAACACCAGAGCGGCAGAGCTGAAGAATATTCTGGAGAAACTTGATCCATTACCGAACTTGGTAAAATTATTAAAAGAAACGATTAGTGAAGACGCTTCCGGTAATCTTCAAACGAGCGGCTATATCAAAGAAGGCGTAAAAAAAGAACTTGACGAGCTGCGTCAGATTTCATCATCCGGCAAAGAGAATCTCGCACAAATTCAGAAGCGTGAGGTTGAGAGAACAGGCATCACCAGCCTTAAAGTAAAATTCAATCAGGTCTTCGGCTATTACATTGAGATCAGTAAGGCCAATCTAGCCTCAGTACCGGAAGATTACACGCGCAAGCAAACACTGGTGAATGCAGAACGTTTTATCACGCCGGAGTTGAAAGATTATGAAGAGAAAATCCTCGGCGCTGAAGAAAAAATACTAAAACTCGAGCTCGAGATTTTTGAGAAAACCAGACAAGCAGTATCAAGACACACCGAGAGCATCCAACAGACTGCTTTGGCCGTTGCGAAGCTGGATGTCTTCTGCACTTTTGCCCAGAACGCCCTAGACTTTAATTACTGCCAACCGGAATTTACTGAGAAACAAGAGATTTTGATCAAAGATGGTCGTCATCCGGTTATAGAAAAGCTACAAGCTGCCGGTCAGTTCGTATCTAACGACACCGAAATCAAGAAAGAAGCAAGATTAATCCTAATCACCGGTCCCAACATGGCCGGTAAAAGTACTTATCTCAGGCAAGTAGCTCTCATCTGTCTCATGGCACAGATCGGTTCTTTTGTGCCTGCTAGTAAAGCTACTCTTCCCGTACTCGATCGCATCTTTACCCGGGTCGGTGCCAGTGATTTCCTCTCTGCCGGACAGAGCACCTTCATGGTTGAGATGCAGGAAACTGCGAACATTCTAAACAATGCCAGTTCCAGAAGTTTGGTTATCCTAGATGAAATTGGTCGTGGCACTTCCACCTATGATGGACTCAGCATTGCTTGGGCGGTCAGTGAATATCTTCACAATCAAACGCGTTGCCTAACTCTCTTTGCCAGTCACTATCACGAATTAATAGAACTCATTGAAGACTTACCGGACGCCAAGAATTACCACGTCTCAGCCGGAGAAAAAGAGGGTAAGATCACTTTCTTTTATAAATTACAGCTAGGTGGTGTCGATAAGAGCTACGGGATCGAAGTTTCGAGTCTGGCCGGCATCCCGCAAAAAGTCACCGAACGTGCCAAAGAAGTTCTCGAGCAACTTGAGAGTTCAGAATTAAAAGAAGATAGTTCCGGTAAAATTAAGCGCAAGGAGCTCCCCCAGATTCCACTTTTTACCATGACGGAAGAGTCCAAAATTTTGCAAGATGAACTAAAAAAGCTAGATTTAGATCACATGACGCCGATTGAAGCTTGGCAAAAATTACGTGATCTGAAAAATAAATTATAAATCTTTAATTTGGAGTTCTAAGCAGATTCATTCAAAATTCATAATTCAAAATTTGTGCCCATCAAGGTTCTCCCCGAAAATTTGGTCAACCAAATCGCCGCCGGTGAAGTGGTCGAACGCCCCGCTTCGGTGGTGAAGGAATTAGTAGAAAACAGTTTGGACGCCGCAGCTAAAAATATTATCGTCGAGATCGAAGAAGGTGGTCGCAAATTGATCAAAGTAATCGATGATGGGCAGGGCATGAGTAAAGAAGATTGCAAATTGGCACTAGAGCGACATGCAACTTCCAAAATCAGCAACTTGAATGATCTTTTTCATATCTCAAGTTTTGGCTTTCGTGGGGAAGCACTACCCAGTATCGCTTCTATTTCAAGATTTAGTTTAAAAAGCAGAGCTTCAGAGGCTGACAAAGGTTATGAACTCAAGTTTGAAGGAGGAGACTTAAAAAGCGCAGGAGAAATTGGCATGCCACAAGGAACTCAAATCGAAGTCCGCGATTTATTTTGGAACGTTCCAGCTCGCAAGAAACATCTGAAGACTGAAAATACCGAATTTACTCAGATCGTTAAGATTTTTACAGAGATCGCGATGGTCAATGAGCAAATCGGCTTCAAATTGATCAAAAACGGCAAGGAATATCTAAACTTAAATAAAGACCACAGCAAGAAAGCTCGTTTTGAAGCTCTGACTAATCTCCCAATACTTAAAATGAGTGAAGTTTTACAGGAAGGACTGGACTATAAAATTAGCGGTTTGATTAGTAAGCCGGATCTGAACTTTCAGAACAAAAGTAAGCAGTATATCTTCGTAAATAAGCGTCCGATCGTGAATTTTCTCATCAATCACACGGTCCGTGAAGCTTATGGTAGTTTATTACCGAATGAATTAAACCCTGCTTTTATCTTGCAGATCGATCTCGACCCCATGTTAGTGGATGTGAATGTACATCCGCGCAAAACGGAAGTCCGTTTTGTAAACCAGCCGGAACTTTTGAATAAAATTTTCCAAGCTATCAGCAAAACTCTTGGTAGCGCAGATCAGACCCCCAGCTTCAGCTTTGGCAAAAAGAGATTTTCTTATACTTCTCCACAGATCAGGATGGGAGCAAAGCCTTCAGCTGAGGGCATTTCTCCACCTTCCCCTAAGCTAGAACTGAAATACGAGCAAATACAACAACTACGCTCTCCCTACAGAGCTCTCGGCCAAGCACATCAAGCTTACATCTTGGCTGAAAGCGCAGATGGACTTGTGATAATTGACCAACATGCCGCGCATGAAAGAATTTTGTATGAAAAGTTAAAGAAAAGTAGAAAAGAAAATAAACAGAGTTTACTTATTCCGGAAGTCATAGACTTAAGTGCGAGTGAAGACAGTTTGTTGCAAGAATATTTCGAAACTTTTGCTGAGCTCGGATTTGAAATCGAAGATCTGGGCGGCAAAACTTACAAGATAAGCAGTATCCCCGCCTCTCTAAGTTCCGAAAACTTGGGGGAAGTTGTTAGAAATGTTTTAAGTGACTTGGCGCATTCCAGCAAATCGAAATCAAGTAGCAAGCCCCTCGACAAAGTCTTAACTTATCTAGCTTGTCGCACTGCCATCAAGTTTAACGACTCCTTAAGCTTATTGGAACAACAAGAACTGCTCAATCAACTCGAAGAACTTGAAGCTGGCTATACCTGTCCACACGGCCGGCCACTTAAGTTTGAGATTAGTAGAGAAGAATTGGATAAGGGGTTTGGGAGATAAAGCTAATTAGCTAACTAGCTAGTTAGCTAGCTCTTTTTAAGTTACAATGAGAAACGAAAATAAAGCTGTATGCAAAAAACCGCCCTCCAAATTATCAAGACGCTCAAAGCTGCCGGACATGAAGCTTATCTGGCTGGTGGTTGCGTACGTGACATACTGATGAAACGCGACCCAACAGACTACGATATTGCGACCAGCGCTAAGCCGGAAGAAATCGAGAAACTCTTAGAGAAAACGATTCCAATTGGTAAACAGTTTGGTGTAATTTTAGCCTTGCAGAACGGTTTCCAATTTGAAATAGCAACTTTTCGTTCGGATAGTGGTTATTCGGATGGACGCAGACCTGATGCAGTACTGTTTACCAGTCCCAAAGAGGATGCTAAGCGCCGTGACTTTACCATCAACGCTCTCTTTTACGATACTGAGGAGAAAAAAGTAATCGATTTCGTGAAGGGACAGAAAGATCTCAAAGCCAAAGTGATCGACTTCGTGGGAGATCCCGAGGAAAGAATCAAAGAAGATCACCTCCGCCTAATAAGAGCTATCCGTTTCAAGAACGCACTGGGATTTCAATATCATCCTGAGACTTATAAGGCCATCTGCAAATACTCACACTTGATCAAAAAAGTCAGTCCTGAACGTCTGGGACAGGAACTGAATAAAATCATGACAGCTCCGTGTGACAAAGCCGCTGCTTTCGAAGATATGTTTGATAGTGGTGTTCTGCAACACATCCTACCGGAGATTGCACGTATGAAAGGGGTAGCACAACCCTATGAATATCATCAAGAAGGCGATGTTTTTGCCCACACTATGGCAGCCTTACGCAGTCTCGGAGCTAAGAAAGTTCATAATGAAGTTGCTTGGGCGGTCCTCCTACATGATGTCGGTAAACCGGACACTTTCAAGATCGCTGAGCGTATTCGTTTTGATGGACATGTCGAAAAATCTGCAGAACTGGCACAAGAGATTCTGAAGCGGCTACGTTTCTCCGGACAAAAAAGAGATCAAATCACTTGGCTGGTCGCTCATCACATGCTGCTTGTCCCACTCCTAGAGATGCCTCTGGGGAGACAGCGTCATTGGCTCTTGCACCCTTGGTTCGAAGATTTACTTCAAGTTCACAAAGCCGATGCGGAAGGCAGTTTACCGGTGGACTTGGAACTTTATCATAAAGTGAAGAATCTATTGGAAGAAACAAAGCAAAAGCTCCCCCAGCTCCCTCCCAAACTCATAGCGGGAGATGAACTGATCAAAAAATTCAAACTGAAAGAAGGTAAAGAAGTCGGTCGCCTACTGGATTTATTGCATTACGCGCAACTAGAAGAACGTGTAAATAACAAGAAACAGGCTTGGGAGTTCCTCGAAGAACACCTGAAACCGGAAATTTTGAGGTAGCTGGTGGTGGACATGGATTTTTATCCATTTGTAGAGGCGCATAATTATGCGCCTCTACGGAAGGCGCCTACGGCGCCTTCACCACCACCACATATTCCCCTTTTGGTTCCTTGCTTTGAATATGTTCGTTTACTTCGTGGAGGGTCCCGCGGGTAATTTCTTCAAATTTCTTGGTCAACTCACGCGCTACGCAGATCTCACGTTGAGAATCTAGAATCTCTGTCATTTGAGACAGCAATTTTTGAATACGGTGAGAAGATTCATAAAAAACGGTTGTTAAATCGGCAGTCTTCAAGTTCTCGATGAAAGTTTGACGACCTTTCTTGTGTGGGATAAAGCCTAAATATTGAAATCTGTTAATCGGAAAACCTGAAACAGTTAGGGCAGTCAAAAAAGCGCTGGGGCCCGGAATAGCCTGAAGCTCTATCCCTGCTTCGAGCGCGGCCGAGATCAAAGGATAACCCGGATCTGAAATCCCCGGAGTACCGGCATCAGAAACCAGCGCTACATTTTTACCTGCTTTGAGTTCCCCCAAAATCTTATCGAGCTTCATCACACCACTTTGAGAATGATAACTAATAAGTGGCGTACCAATCTCATATTTATTGAACAATATTTTTGTACAACGAGTATCTTCCGCAGCTACCAAATCAGCTTCCTGTAGCGTGCGAATTGCACGAAAACTCATGTCTTCGAGGTTACCGATAGGGGTTGAAACGATGAACAACACAAATTTTGAATGTTAAATTTTGCCGTGCATACCTACGGTATGTAAACCTGCCGGCAGGCGCAGGAATGTTGAATTAGAAAAAGCTACACCCTTACTCTAACTCAAATTCCATACACTTGCCAGAGGCTTCTGTCGTCAAATAACCATTATAATACTTATATTAATCAGAACTAAAAGATTACAATTCTAATCACTCACCACTATTCACTAGTTGAAATCTCAAAAGGACTCCATTCGCATGTGCCGCATTCGCCTGCCCTGAGCAGAGTCGAAGGGTAGTGCGGCTCTCCCGTTAGGGAGACAACATAAAAGAAGCCCCAGTACAAAAACCTGGGGCTCCCAGTATTTTATCCTTAGTCCCTTAGCCCCGAAGGCCTGCCTGTCGGCAGACAGGGGCCCCTTTGGGGCTAATAGCTTCTAGCTAGTAGCTATTTAGCACTACGATAAGCATCGTAAAGCACCCACAGATAAACCAATCCAAAGAAAGACCAGTACCAAATGAAATCATAAACTACCATACGAACATACCAAGGAGCCGTTGGCACCACACTTGGGACAAATCCTCCCAAGATCAGGAACATTACCATCGCAAAAGCGCACAGCACGAGCGTCAGAGCAGCGATCAGAAGACCGCGGTCATACTTACCCGCATAGGCTTGTCCCAAACCGGGAGCAATCAAACTAAGCAGCACTGCAAGCCATGGCATTTTCTTGTGTTTTTTCATCATGATTTTTAAGTTTAATTTTATTTTAAAGTAAGACCTGACTAAGAATACAACTTATCCATTGAACTTTCAAATCGATCCTAGCCAGCTATCACATCCCTTAACCAAGAAAACCATTCCCCTACTACCGGTAAAGCTGCCATATAACTGACCATAAAGGTAATTACAGCAACTACCACCGTCATTCCCAAAACAAAACCTAAGCCGCGCATAACCCCGGCCAAGAGATTGATCAAAATAATCTTACGAGGAGAACTCAGGTAATCCATATATTCAGCTAATCCCAAACTATCCATCAACTCGTTGAACTTTTTGAGCTCTGAATCTTTTGGGCTGTTTTTTCTGGGACTAGTCATTCTTCTCTAATTTATCACGGATAGCTCTAGCCGCACTCAGACTCAAATTCTTGGCTTTTTTCTGAACCTTTTTGATCGTATCCTCATGCTCATCATAAAATTCTTTGATATCCTGACGCATCTCTTTGCCTTTTTTAGGAGCAAACATAAAACCAAGCACAGAACCGATGGCTCCGCCCAAAACCGTACCCATGATAATCTTGTCTCTTTTTTTCATTATTTTTTCTTTTTAGTTTTTTTATCAGAACTATGCTCTTCGACAAAACCCATCACATCGCGAGCCTTATCAATCGCTTCCATGATAAACATAATCGGCTTAGCAATATATTCATTAACTTGATCTACAGTATCCTTAGCTTTTTCAGTAATTTTCTCTACATCGCGCATAATTAAAGTCGCATTATAGAGGGCCACACAGATAAACACAGAAACTACAAAAACAGAAAGTGCGAGCACCAGAAACAGAATGTTGAGTGGAGTAAAAATTTCCATTTTATTTTATTAATTTTGTAAAAGCTTTTGTAAAATCTTATTCACTAGTCCCGGATTAGCCTGTCCTTTGGAACTGTTCATAACATGACCGACTAGTGCTCCAATGGCTCGCTCATTTCCTCCTTTATAGTCAGCTACAATTTTTTCATTAGCAACAATCGCCTCCTGACACCACTTTTCAACCTCACTTTCATCACTCACTTGTTTCAATCCTTTCTCCTCCACTACCTCCTCAGGCATTTTACCTGACTTATACATTTCTTCCAAGACATCTTTAGCAATCTTCTTAGATATTATACCATTTTTTATCATCTTTGTCATCTGAGCCAAAGCTTCCGGACTAACTTTGAGCTCTGCAAAACTAACCTTATGCTCATTCAGATAAGCTAAAATAGAAGATGTGATCCAATTGGCAGCTTCCTTAGGATCAGCCCCCTTGGCTACAACTTCTTCAAAATAAGCTGACATTTGGGCATCTGAGGCTAGCTGATTGGCATCAGCTTGATTTAAAGCAAATTTCTGCTGATAACGTGCTTCTTTCTCGTGAGGTAATTCGCTAAGTCCGGTAGCTATCTTGCTAATTTCTGCCTCTGTGAAGGTCATTGGTGGCAAATCAGGCTCAGGGAAATAACGATAATCTTTGGCTTCCTCCTTAGAACGCTGAGAATAAGTAATCCCCTTCTCCAGATCAAAGCCACGTGTTTCTTGCACAACTTTCTCACCTTTCTCCAAAAGCTCTGTCTGACGTTTGATCTCATATTTCAAAGCCATTTCCATAAAACGGAATGAATTCAGGTTCTTGACCTCCGCTTTGGTACCAAATTTCTCCTGACCGACCGGACGTAAAGAAATATTGATATCAAAACGCATCATGCCTTTTTCCATATCGCAAGTCGAAGCGCCACAAGCACGAATACGACGATGCACTTCCTCCGCATAAGCACGCGCTTCCTCGGGAGAATGCATATCGGCTTCACTCACGATCTCCGCCAGCGGTGTGCCAGATCGATTGTAATCACAGAGCGTTCCCCCTTTGGTATGAATCAGTTTACCGGCATCGTCCTCCAAGTGTAGACGATGAATGCGAATCTTCTTTTTGCCATCCTTGGTCTCTGTCTCCACGAAACCGCCGGTTGCCAGTGGCTGATCATACTGTGAAATCTGGAATCCCTTGGGTAGATCCGGATAGAAATAATGTTTACGATCAAACTTACTAAAAGACTCGATCTTACAATTCAAGGCCAGAGCTGCCAACACGCCTTTCTCTAAAGCTTCAGCATTCGTAACCGGAAGCATGCCAGGATATCCCATACAAATTGGACAAGTGTTGATATTAGCTTCCTTGCCAAAAGAATCGTTGTCACAACTGCAAAACATTTTCGTCTTAGTAGCGAGTTGAACGTGAATTTCGATGCCGATGACAGGTTCGTATTTCATAATGATGAATTTTGAATGATGAATTTTGAATTATTCTTCATTCAACATTTATAATTTATAATTCAAAATTTCTAGAGAGCTTTCAAGTCTTTCAACGCTCTCTTGAATTGCTGCAAAGCTCTCTTTCCTTCTTGAGCGGCAGGCTCATAATCAAGTTCGTGAGCAATGCGGTTACGCAGTTTATGAGCGGACCAAAGACCATTCAGATCTGAGAATAGTGAAGAATGTTTTTTGAGCTTATCTCCCAAGTTACCACTCTTACCAAGTTTACTGAGAGCATGATCAAGCAATTTATCAGCTTCAAGTACAACGATTTTGGGATTTTTCTCGGATTCAAGAGTCAACTGCTCCCATTTCTTACGAAAAAACTGAAGGTCAGCCGGACTAAATTTCTTCTTCCAGAAAGCTTTCTTTAATATGATTAAAAGCATCAGCAAAATTATCAGTCCAAGCACGATATAGATAAGATAGAGAACGTTCATAAGAAATTAAGGTACTATTTTCCTAAAGATTCTGTCTTTTATATTAATCACGGTAATCATTTAATCATGTCAATCAAGATCCGGTTTCTGTTTGTGCCAATCGCTTAGATTCTGATATGCAAAACCAACTTGCATTAATAAATCCTCTCGGAATTGCGGAGCAATAATCTGTAGACCAATCGGTAGTTTGTCCTTACTAAAACCGCAAGGAACAGAAAGGGCCGGAATTCCGGCAGCGGAAGCCGGAATAGTCAAAGCATCAGCCAAATACATGGCTAAAGGATCGTTCGCTTTTTCTCCGAGCTTGAAAGCCGGGAAGGGCGAAGTCGGTGCCATCAACACATCAACTTCACTGAAAGCTTGGTTAAAATCATTGATAATCAGGGTACGAACTTTCTGAGCTTTCAAGTAATAGGCATCGTAGTAACCGGCTGAGAGCGCATAAGCTCCGATCATAATACGACGCTTCATTTCCGGACCAAATCCTTTGGCCCGAGCTTTGAAGTAATGATCAATCAAATCCTCTGCCTCAACTTTGCTAGAACCATAACGAATATTATCGTAACGAGCCATATTGGAACTAACTTCAGAAGGCATCACCACGTAATAAACAGCCACCCCATACTTGGTATAAGGCAGACTAACTTCTTTCACGATAGCTCCTGCTTTTTCAAATTCTTTAATAGCATCTCTCACAATTTTGGCTGTCTCCTTCTCTACTCCTTCACCAAAATATTCCTTGGGAACTCCAATTTTGAGTCCTTTCACATCTGCTTTTAGACTTTTGGTATAATCCGAAACTTTGACTTGGGGAGTCGTGGCATCACGCTGATCAGGTCCGGCAATCACATTCATGATCAAAGCTAAATCCTCTACATCTTTGGCTAGTGGCCCAATCGTATCCCAGGAAGAAGCCATTGAGATCACGCCAAAACGAGAAACTCGGCCGTAGGTTACCTTGAGACCAGAGCAGCCACAAAGAGCAGCCGGCTGACGGATCGAACCACCGGTGTCAGTACCCAGCGTGAAAAAAGCTTCATCGGCTGAAACAGCTGCTGCAGAGCCACCACTCGAACCACCAGCCACCCTGTCTGTATCCCAAGGACATTTGGTCGGTCCGAAACAGGAAGTTTCCGTAGAAGCTCCACAGGTAAATTCATCGGTATTCAATTTCCCTAACAAGATCGTCCCCTGTTCTTTTAGTTTACTAACGGTCGTCGCATCATAAGGAGGCACGAAACCCTTCAGAATGTTAGAACAAGCAGTTGTCTCAATTCCTTTGGTACAAAAAACATCTTTGAGAGCCATCGGGATCCCAGCAAAAACACCTAGAGCTTTGCCTTTTGCAATTTGTTCGTCAATTTTGCCAGCCTCCTTGAGAGCCTCTTTTTTATTCAGTGAGATAAAAGCATTCAGCTTACTATCAACTTTTTCAATTCTCTCGAAACAACTCTGCGTAAGCTCCAGAGCTGAGACTTCTTTTTTAGCAAGTTTGGCGCGCGCTTCGTGAATGGTGAGTTCGTTGAGTGACAAGAGGGAAAGTTAGTAAGTGAGTAGAGGCGTAAAATTTTGCGCCGGAATCGGAATTTCATGGATGGGGCATGCCCCCTGTTCAGGGACAGAAGAATACTTGTACCATTCAAGAAAGATCAAAACACATTCTTAACCTTGATCTGCTGTTCTTCAACAGGTAGTGGACTGCAAGCCAGCAATTCCTCCCTCTCACAAAATTTCTCGACTTCGTCTTTCCTCTTTACGTTCTGCAGACCCGTCACCTGAAAAGTTGCCGGCACTTTCTCAGTATCGAGCTCATTCAAGACATCAACATAGGCTAAAATATCCGTTAACTGACCAGCAAACTTTTTGATTTCTGCCGGACTCAAGCCCAGACGAGCTAACTGCGCGATCTTTTTGACTTCTTCTTCGTTAAGCACTTGCTATGTGATTAATGTAATACTTCAAGGAAGCTGCAGAAGACAGTATAGCGTCTTTCGGTATAGGAGCAAAACTATATAAAATCAAGATAATCAGCAGGATTGAACTTACTAGTTTTCTCATGCACTTCAAAATGGAGATGTGGACCGGTACTACGTCCAGTTGAACCCATCAAACCAAGAACTTGGCCCTTACTAACAGCATCACCGGCTTGGACATTGACTTGGCTCATATGAGCATAGAGAGTCGAGACATTACCACCATGATCGACCTGCACCATCAAACCATAACCACCGTTCCAACCACTAGGTTCAGCTCTCAGTACCGTACCACTTTCGACAGCATAGATCGGAGTGCCGGTTTTATTAGCCAAATCAACACCATAGTGACCATAATAAAATCCTCTAATGTAAGTATAAGCATCCAGTGGCAAGGTCCAACCGGCTCCCATCCCGCTCTTGGCCGGTAAGTTACTGGAGGTATAACCGCTACCACGATCAACGTAAGTATAAGTATCTCTTCTAACAGCTTTCACATTATCACCTGGGATAAAGTAATAATGTCCTGCAATTACACGATCAAGATCATCATTGGCTAATTTAATAGCAGCCACATCGACATCGTAGAGAGCTGCGATACCATTTAAACTTTCTCCAGAAGAAGCCAGATGCATGATGCCATCTGAATAAGGAGGAATAAAAAGCTTCAAACCGACTTTGAAATTTCTAACTTTACTGCGGTTAACTGCCTCCAAAGTAGCCTTTTTTACACCAAATTCTTCCGCAATACTCTCCAGAGTATCACCTTCGGCAACATAATATTCGGTCCACTCCGAGAAAGTATCTTCCGAGCTGACCATCTTATCCATATAGCCCTGATCATCCGTTTGGAAATTACCATCAAAGGTAGGCATATCAATCGCATCCTCAGCTTGCACAGTAGGAGTGACTGAACCAAAAATTGGAAAAATAGAAAGCCCCAATACCAATAAACTAATCAAAGCCCGTTTGGAGCGAGACAACCTATTTATGCCAGCATGAGCATAAGCAAAATCTAAAGGCTTATGCATCAAACCCAAAGTAGCCAGTACAACCCGGACAGGTAGTCTCCAGTTGTATTTTGGTTTTGCTGTTCGAAGGTTCATCCCGCCTTCCTGACGCGAGGAGCGTCTTTCCCGCATTTTTAGCTTAGGCTCACCAGAAATAGGAGTTTGCTTAAAACTAAATTAGATTTACCTTAACTAAGCAAATTTTACTCCCCAAAGAGTCCACGTCAACCATATAGACAAGGATTATGGGCGTGTGTCAAGGGGGAAAACTGCCCTTGGTTTACAGGATTAGCTTGATTATGAAACTGCTTGAATGGTTTGACCACTTTCAACAATGTAACAAGGCAGCAATATAACAATTATTTGCCTTCTCCCTCAAGTTCTGCTAAAAAGGCTCTGGTTCTTTTACAATAATTCCTTCACATATAGGTAAGTGACGTGTTTTCCGCTTTCGAAGCGGGATGCTTTCTTTCATATCACTTGCCCTTCCCCCAAGTTTTTTAACTAAAAAACATGACTACAGAAAGAAAGCGACACATCCTTTTAGGACTCTTTGTTGTCGCGCTCGTCCTCGCCAACTTGATTGGCGCCAAAATCACCGAGTTCCCTACCCCCAACTGGCTAGCGGCTCCTTTGAATGTGATTTTCTTCCCTATCATCTGGTTTTTTAATCTGATTCTAGCTTGGACCGGTAACGATGTTTTGAGTTACCACTTTTTCAACCAAGTACGTGTCTCCGTCGGCATCTTAACGGTTCCCGTCATGTTTCTCATCACCGACATCGTCGAGGAAGTCTGGGGCAGAAAAGTGACCAAAGAATTCATCAACGTTGGTATTTTGGGCATGCTGTTTTTGATCCTCATCACCTTCATCTCAGTCAAGCTCCCGGCCGCCGAACGTTTCGCGGAAATGGATGCCGCTTATAGAAGTATCTTCACGACCAGTATCCGCATGGCCATTGCCAGTATCTTGGCTTTTTATATCGCACAGATGCACGATATTTGGGCTTTTCATTTTTGGAAAGACAAGACCAAGGGCAAATTCCTTTGGCTGCGTAATAATCTCTCAACGATAGCCAGTCAACTCTTGGATTCCAGTATTTTCATGTTCGTAGCTTTTTATCACCCCACGAACTTCCCGGCCACTCTGGTTGTAAAACTGATTATCCCTTATTACATCTTCAAAATCCTCTTTGCCTTACTTGATACTCCTTTTTGTTACTTGGGAGTGTGGTGGGTTAGAGAGGATAATGCCAAAACTAAGAATGCCAAAATCCAAATGAATCTCAAATAACAAATCCTTAAGCTGTTTGGCCTTTGGATTTTGAGCTTTGGCATTCGCTAAGCTTCGCTTAGCGTGCGTATTCCAACACTCTAGTCTCGCGCATTACCGTGACTTTGATCTGCCCTGGATACTCTAGATCTTTCTCGATCTTATTGGCAATGTCACGTGAAAGTTTGAGAGCTTGCAAATCGTCGAGAGCTTCAGGATCAACGATCACCCGCAACTCACGACCAGCTTGCACGGCAAAAACCTTCTTTACCCCTGCGAAATCCATCGCCGCTTTCTCAAGATCTTCGAGACGCTTGATATGTGACTCGAGAGCATCTTTCTTGGCTCCTGGACGTGCATTGGCCATCTCATTGGCAATCTGCACCACCACTGCTTCCAAAGTCTGAGGCTCTACTTCGCCATGATGAGCTTCGATAGCATGAATAACCTTCTCAGATAGTCCATATTTCTTGGCAATGTCACGACCAATCAGCGCGTGACTCCCCTGAATCTCATGACTGACAGCCTTCCCGATATCATGTAATAAAGCTGCTTTACGCGCTATGTTAGCATCAGCACCAAGCTCTTCTGCTAGTGCCCCGGCCAAGAAACTGACTTCCATCGAATGCTTCAAAACGTTCTGTCCATAAGAAGTTCGAAAGCGTAGTCGTCCCAGCAACTTAATCAAGTCAGGATGTACACCGGTAACTCCTGTGTCGTAAACCACCTTTTCTCCGAATTCCTTAATAATCTTGTTAACTTCTTCTTTGCACTTTTCCACAGTTTCTTCAATCCTTGTAGGATGAATACGTCCATCGGAAATGAGTTTCTCGAGAGCCAACTTGGCGATATAACGACGTACCAAATCAAAACCGGAAATCACAACGGTGCCCGGAGAATCGTCAACGATCACATCAACTCCGGTAATTCTTTCAAAGGCGTTGATATTACGCCCCTCTCGGCCGATCACTCGACCCTTCATCTCGTCGTTTGGCAAATTCACGATCGTGACCGTACTCTCAGACACTGTCTCGCCGACATACCTCTGCATGGCTTCAGCGATAAAATGCTTGGCCTTGGCGTCAGCTTGAGCTTTGTACTCTAGTTCAACCTTATTGATCCTCTCCACAATATCTTCACGGTACTCCTCTTCAACCTTCTTGAGTAAAAGATCTCTGGCATCTTGCTTGGAAATACCGGCAATCTCCTCCAGCTTGGCAGCCTGCTTCACACGTAGTTCTTCCAATTCTTGTTTGACTTCCTGCAAAGTCTTAGCTTTCTCTTCAAGTTTTTGCTGAATCTTCTCAATCTTATCCACTTTCTGATCCAGACTCTCTTCCTTCTTGGCTAGACGATTCTCTGTCTCTTCCAATTTTTTTCTACGCTCATTTTCCTCACGCTTGGCACGTTCCTTGAGCTTGATCGATTCATCCTTGGCTTCCAAGATGATTTCTTTTTCCTTGGATTTGGCTTCACGAATTAACTCCTCGGCCTGTGCTTCGGCAGTGTCTTTACGACGTTTGGCTTGCAT
This sequence comes from Candidatus Altimarinota bacterium, assembly GCA_028704165.1. Lineage (GTDB taxonomy): Bacteria > Patescibacteriota > Gracilibacteria > RBG-16-42-10 > JAQVLK01 > JAQVLK01. The sequence goes on from JAQVLK010000009.1 coordinate 26,918, forward strand.
CTTCCTCAAGAAATAACCGCCCGCTCCACCAATCACAAAGCCCCCTAGACTCAAGATCACATAAATAGTTGGCATAACATTTGTTTGTTATCCCCAGAGTTTTTCTTGCAAGAAAGCTTTTACTTTTGTCCTAAACTGGTTTTACTATTTGGAAAGAATTTTGATTGCTACAGGACTAAAATTCACTCTTAAGAGAAACGTTTTCGGCCTTCTTTTTAGACTAACTCCAGAGAACTGAATAATAAATTTACTAAAACCAGCTCAAACTTAGCGATTTTAGGCAGGATTGTCAATCTATTTATACGGTTCCATAGTCTTTAGATATATACTGAGATGCAACTAAAGTGTTGATTATTTCGTTAAATTAACTTGAATCGATGCTAATCTACGAATTATGCGAACCCGCCTGCCCTGTGTCGTTCGCGAACGACAGGGCCTGCCGGACGGGCAGGTGCCACGAATAAGAAGCTTTTGTTGTTTATTCGCATCATTCGTATGGTATCCTTCGGCTCACTTCTCTCTCTCGGGACAAGGTAAAACATTATTAAGACATAGTACTATGAATAACACATCGACTCGTACTGAGTGTAGCGTAGCGGAATCGAAGTATTCGCAGATTAGGATCGCGTTTTAAACTGCGTAAAACTTCCTACTTATCCCTAAAGTATGATTTAAAAATCTCACCCGCCACCGGCACAGCCGTCGCGCTACCCTCTCCGCCACCTTCCACTAAGACAGTCACCACAATCTCCGGATCGTCAAAAGGAGCAAAACCGGTAAACCACGCATGTTCCTGCTCGTTATTATTGAACTGAGCTGTTCCGGTCTTGCCGGCAATATCGAGATTGAGATATTTCAAACCCTTGGCCGTACCAGCGTCCCCGTTCACAGCTTCCCACATCCCTCGACGCACAACAGTGAAAGTATAAGGAGAGGCAAGTTCCTCATTTTTTAGTACCGGCTCAATCTTTTGAGCATTATCACAACCTAAAATCTCTTGCACCAAATGAGGTTCGTAGACCTGGCCTTTATTGGCTACGGTCGCGGTAAAAGAAGCAACTTGCAGTGGAGTCGTCAGGACATAACCCTGCCCGATTGCCATATTATAAGTATCACCGACATACCAGTTTTCATCAAAATTGAGCTGTTTCCATGCTTCGTTAGGAACAGTACCTTTGGCTTCGCCCACAAGATCGATTCCTAATTTTGCACCCAAACCAAAACGATGATTGTAGTCTACCAACTTATTCAAGCCCAGTCCTTTGAACTCTTTGTAACCACCGGTAACCGTATAAAAGAAAGTATCACTCGACTCTTCTAGGGCACCCACAATATTCAGCAGCCCGTGACCTGTAGGCTTCCAATCCTTGTAGATAAATTTCTGCTCGGGATCAAACCAGCTCGGAATCTCGATCTGTCCGGGCGCATCCAAGTAATCATTAATGCCCACAATCCCTTCGTTCAAAACCGCTGTGGCTGTTACCAGTTTGTAAGTGGAACCCGGAGGATAAACTCCCGAGACAGCTCTGTTTAGGAAAGGTTGATGAGCCTGCTCTGAATTCAAATATTCAAACTCCTTCGTCTCTTTATCTCCCTTGATACCATCGATGAAAATCTTATTATCAAAATCTGGCAGACTAACCATACTCAAAATAGCCCCATTTTGAGGATTCATGACCAGCACCGCTCCACCGGTGGACCCTGAATTGGTCACCGCTCTGACTAGAACTTCCCTGACATATTTCTGGAGTTCAACATCTAAATAAAGTTTTAGATCACAACCGGCTGTGGGAAGAGTCGTGGCCATAGTGTCCGTAAGCTGTCCCTTGGCATCAACATTCACACGACGACGTCCATCCATTCCTTTGAGCTCTTCTTCATAAGCAAGTTCCAAGCCGGTCTTCCCTAGATCACTGTCTATCAAGTATTGATCCTTTTTTGCTTCCCACTCTTCTCTTGTGATTTTCCCCAGATATCCCAATACATGGGACATTTCATTGCCCGTCAGATAACTTCTACTAAAATTCTCCGACACCATTACCCCATAAGCATTATCCGGATACTGTGACAAGAGATCCAATTTGAGGTCGTGTGAGATATCTTTTTTGACAATGATCGGAAAGGGAGAAAAAGGACCTGCGTCAATGGTATCCAATACTTCTTTCCTAGTTTCAGAATCAGCCTCTACCATCTCAAACAAACTCAGTAACAAGGCTTCTTTCTCCACCTTAACTTTTGGTAAATCAGCCGGAATCAAAGCCAAATCATTACGCGGAATATTCTCCACCAATAAATTATCTTGACTATCATAAACTACTCCTCGCAGGGCCTTGCTAACGTAAACACGAATGTGATTGTTTTCAGCTCTCTCAAGATAATAAGAGCCTTCCACGATTTGTAAATAAAAAGACCTTAGCAGAATCACCAATAAACAAAATGCCAATAAGAAATACAGTAAATTCAAAGAGCCTCCAAACAAATGCCTGGAATCCGGCAAGAGATGATCCTCCGGTGGCAAGTTTGATCCATCAGCCGCATCCAAAGAGTAAGTACGTTTAAAATTCGTCTTGTGCTTGAAACCGTCAAATTCAAAAATCTCGCGCTTGGACATCTTGGTTTTCAAACATTAATATAATAGATTTCTTTAAATTTTCTAAAGATAAATAACAAGATCAGAACGCTCACACTATTAACCAACAAACATTGCGCTACAATCCAAAGTGCCGGCCAGCCGAAATTCATCAAGACACTCGGCAAGGTCACTATCAATGTCAATAAGACCATAGTTACAAGATAAGTGCGCAATTCACTCTCGGAATTATAAACACGTTCGACAAACAGCTCAGCCAGTTTGACTAAAACAAGAAGAACCAAGGTAGAACTCAGAAACAATAAATGAACATGTACCAGATCCATAACCAATCCCAAAACAAAGGCCATCTTGTAACTGAATTCTCTCCCAATAAAAAAATTCAGCCCCACCAGTAAAACCAAACCAAAATAGATTCCATTTGGCACAGCCAGTGAAAACTCAAAAGTCAGCATCACCAATAATGTTTTAATGAAAAACCCCAACATTAGCGCTTGATTACAAAAACATATTCCAAAGTATCCAGATCGAAAATCGGTTTCACTTTCAAAGTCTGATAAGTAGCCTTATCTTCTGTGATCTGAGAATCAACTACTCCCAGCAAAAGATCTTTGACCCCATTCAATCCCACCCCCAGACTCAAAACGTGCTCGCCTTCCTTGATCGCATAATCTTTGCTAACCTGCGTGACCAAGAGGTGCTGCAAACCAAGACTGCCTTCCAATAAACCCTTGGCGCCGGACTCTTGCAAGTAAATTTGCAAAACACTTTCCGGATCAGTGACCAATTGCAACTCCGAGCTATGCTCGTAAACATTTTTTAGTCTACCAATCAGCACATCTTCTTGGACTACTGGCATGCCCACACTGAGACCATCACTCAAACCGCGATCCAGAAAAACGGTTTTGGAAAAATTATCAGGATTTTGACCAATAATCCTGGTCAGCACGTATTCATGTTCTTGCGCATTCGAAACATTCAGCTGATTACGCAAGAGCTCATTTTCCTTCTTGAGATTCTCGTAAGCCACCACCATGTTTTCCAAATTGGCCACTCTCTGAGTCAAGACTTCATTCTCATTTTCTCCTTCATACCATAAATTGGCTAAAGTGTTGCTAAGGTTGGTATTGGTGATATATGCCACTCTCGTAAATGGCCTCAGCACAAAACTGGCAACTTGTTGCAACTTAGCAAAGACGCCCAAAAACTGTAAAAGCAAAAGCAAGCAAGCTACTAAAAATAGACTGGTGAAGAGTGTAATTTTCTTATGGTGTGAAAGTGCCATTTTAGGAATTTAGAATACGCTTTACTTCGGCTTTGAGATTGTCCGAGAAATTAATCCCGAACGGAAGTTCAATCTCTTTGTGTTTACTGGGATCACCATTACCAAAGAGCAATCTGCATTTTAGGTTTCCTGGCTGACTTTGCAAGTATTCTTTGAGTTCCTTCAGTCTTTCTGTTCCCAGGGTCGAAGGAACTTTGATTTTCAGAACTTGTACTTTCTTTTGTTCAACCGGTAAGTCTGAGAGATCCACACCATGTTTTTCTCCACTCGTCAGATCTTCCACAAAGAAACTGGAAGAGGGAACTTCGCTTTTCCCGAAACTTTTTTCCGTTAATAACTCAGCCTGTTCACAAATCATCTTGGGCTCATCATCTCCCTTGCCTACTTGATCTTTAAAGGTTACTTTCCCCGTCACTTTCAAGATTTGATCTTTCTCCCAAAGTCCCGGATTGGCCTCCAAAAGTCTGGGGAACACTATCAATTCCAAAGATGAAGACAAATCATCCAATCTCGCAAAGAGCATTTGTTGCCCGTTACGAGTCGTGATTTTTTTGATAGTCGAGATAATACCGCAAACTCGTTTGAGACGTCCTTCGTCACTTTTTTTCAAAGTCGCCAAGTCGATACAATCCCCTTTCGCTTCAGCCGAGATTTGTTCCAAGGGATGACTGGATAGATAAATTCCCAAGAACTCTTTTTCGCCGGCCAGTTTCTCCATCTCAGTTAGTTTATTCTCAAAGCTAAGCTCAATCTTGGAATTACTACTTTCTTCCATTCCTCCAAAGAGACTGACCTGACCATTCTTGGCACGACCCTGTACGGCCTTGGCGTAAGCGGTCACTTTATCAATATTTTCACAGATTGATTCACGATGCTCCATACCGAGAAAAGCTCCGGAGTAAGCCAGCGCCTCAATTACCTTCTTATTAAGAGCGTTACTGTCAACACGGTGCAAGAAATCGTCCAAAGAATTAAAAGCACCCCCTTGCTCTCGAGCCTGCAAGATCAAATCAGCCGGACCTTCTCCTAAGTTTTTGATAGCCAATAAACCAAAGCGAATTTCCTTGTCTCCGGTTACCGTAAAATCCATAAAAGATTCATTGACCGAAGGTCCCAGCACGCGAATCCCCATATGCTTACATTCATTGATCTCGATAATAATTCGATCGGTATTGCCATGATCAGAAGTCAGCAGCGCCGCCATGAACTCGGTCGGATAGTTGGCCTTGAGATAAGCTGTCTGGTAAGCAATCATCGCATAACAAGCGGCATGACTCTTATTGAAACCGTAATTTGCAAAAGGCTCGATAAAGCTAAACAGCTTCTCTGCCAAAGCTTTTTCTTGTCCTTGTCCAATCGCTTTTTGAATAAACTTGTCTCTTTGCGCATCTAGTTCGGATTTAATCTTCTTACCAATCGCACGACGCAAGAGATCGGCTTCTCCTAGAGAGAAGCCTGCGAACTTCTTGGCGATCTCAAGCACCTGTTCCTGGTAAACTGCAATCCCATAAGTTTCCTTCAGAATAGGCTCTAAAACAGGGTGCAAGTAGCTTACTTTTTTCTTACCGTGCTTACCGGCAATATAATCCGGAATATATTCCATCGGACCCGGACGATAGAGTGAGACCATCGCAATAATATCACCAAACTTAGTCGGTTTAAGTTCCCTGAGATAGCGTTTCATGCCGTCAGATTCAAGCTGAAAAACACCGGTCGTTTCTCCCCTGCCCAGTAGCTCATAAGTCTTGGCATCATCCAGAGGGAGTTTCCCCAAGACAATCTTTTGCCCATGTTCTTGTTCAATAATATTAACCGTGTTTTCCAAAATGGTGAGGTTCTTGAGACCCAAAAAATCCATCTTAAGTAGTCCCAATTTGTCGAGCGGCTTCATCGAGTACTGAGTCACAATCGAAGTATCTCCACTACTGGATTGTTGCAAGGGAGTGTATTCTGTCAAAGCTCTATCGGAAATCACCACCGCACAAGCATGCGTACTGGCATGGCGCACCACTCCTTCGAGCTTCTGTGCCATATCCAGCAACTTGGTATATTGGGGGTCATGATAAATATCTTTGAGATTCGCATCATGCGCCAGCGCCTCGGCCAGTTTGAGTCCCGGTTTGAAGGGTACGGCTTTGGCAGCTCTATCAACATCCATATAAGCCATACCAAGAGCACGACCCACATCACGAATAGCAGCGCGCGCGGCCATGGTCCCAAAAGTAATAATCTGAGCCACATTGCTACGGCCATATTTTTGCGTCACATATTCAATCACCTCCGCGCGCCTCGAATCCGCAAAATCCATATCAATATCAGGCATCGAGATACGTTCCGGATTCAAGAAACGTTCAAAAACCAAACCATGTTCGAGTGGATCGATATCAGTAATACCGAGCACGTAAGTCGTGATCGCTCCAGCGGCCGAACCACGCCCCGGACCAACCACAATCCCACTCTTTCTAGCATAGTGCACAAAATCCCAAACAATCAAAAAATAAGTATCAAAGCCCATCTTATGGATGAGGTCCAGTTCATATTCCAAGCGTTCACCAATCTCCTCCGGAGTAAAAGCAAAAGAAGGACCACGGTGTTCTTTGATCTCTTGATAACGCGGTGTGGCCCGCCACTTGGCATCTCCAGCCGGCTCAACTCCATAGCGTTTGAGCATCCCTTTGGCACAAAGTTCCCGCAGATAGTCCACAGCCTCTTGTCCCTCAGGTGTTTTGTAAGGTGGCATCAAGAAATGTTTCCCCAAAGTCAGTTCGAGCTGACAACGCTCCGCGATCTTAACCGTATTGGCAATAGCTTCAGGATAATCAGCGAAAGACTCTGCCATCTCGGCCGGAGACTTCAGGGAAAAATCACAAGTATACTTCATGCGATCAATGTCCGAAACCAAACGATTGGTCTGCACGCAGATCAAGATATCATGAGCCTCTGCATCTTCACGTCGCACATAATGCACATCGTTGGTAGCAACTAGCGGCACCTCCATCTCCTGCGCCAAGGCTGCTACTTTTTGATTTACTTCCTGTTGTACGGGAATCCCCGGATGATATTGCAATTCCAAAAAGAAGTTATCCTTACCAAAAATCTGCTGATAACGTAGCACGGCCTTGCGAGCAGCTTGTTCATCACCATTTGCTAGTTGACGAGGAACTTCACCTGCCAGACAAGCCGTGGTGGCAATCAAACCCTCCGCATGTTCCTGCAACAATTCATAGTCCACGCGTGGCTTATAGTAAAAACCTTCCAAATGAGCTTTGGTCGTGAGTTGAATCAGGTTTTTGTAACCTGTTTCATTCTCGGCCAAGAGCAGCAAGTGGTGCGGTCTGGTATCTTCTTTGCCTCTTTTTTGAAAACGCCCATTAGGTGCCACATAAACCTCACAACCAATAATAGGCTTGATGCCTTCCTTGCGACAAGCTTCATAAAACTCCACCGCTCCGTACATTACTCCATGATCCGTCAGTGCCAGCGCACGCATCCCCTGCTCTTTCGCATACTTTGCCAGGGCCGCCGGACTGCCAAGTCCATCAAGTAAACTGTAGTAACTGTGGACATGCAGATGGACAAACTCTGGCATAAAAAATTGGTTCAGGGGACCTCAAGTGTACTATAAAATCTTCGAATCGGAAATGGGATGTTTGATTGCGCGCCCACAAAGGGGCTCCTACCAGGAATACTTGCTAGCTCCAGCCATTTTAAGCGATCTAGGCAGAAATACAGTGTTTTAGTACTTAAGTACTTACTCACTTAGTCACTTAAGTACTGTTTCCTATTCGTATTAGTCCCATCACGTCTTAATCTTTTCTTAACCCTTCAATAAATTTCAGGGTGGTTAGTTTAGCAACCGAGTTATAATTTCGTAATAAACTTTCAATATTAACGTGCTCGTGGTGAGCGGAGTCGAACCATGTTTCATTGATATCATTAAGGGTGATTTTAAGTAATTCTTAAAATTTGGGTGGAGGTGGGGGGTGGTGGGCCCACGCCCGAACAACGTTCAGTCGAGCAGGCCAGGGTGTTATGCCTAAATTTCGGAAAACACTCAAGATTTATCCATCAAAATCGCGAAGATTTTTAGATAGAGTTATCCTTTTTCGAGAAATGTAGTCCTAACCTCCTGCGCGTCAAAGATTCCAAAGGTCTTCCGAACAATCTTTTAGTAATCATTTCTGGAGTTTTTGAGATACTCATATAATTTACAAGTGCAGTTTGCATTCCAACACCTTTTGCTCCAACAATGCCTGTGAGAAGGCTGTCATCGACAAACAAAGTTTTTTGGGGAGTTCCCGCCAAGTAGTAATCTGAAAGAATTTCTCTAAACTTAGCTGGATGTGGTTTTTTGGGAAGTCCGGAATAAACAGGAACATCATACTTATCTCCAAAACGCTTATTACGAGAATTAGATTTATTAGTAAAACAAGCAATTCGTGCAGAGCCAGATCGAATTTCCTCCCAGATATATTTTAAGTCAGGAGATATTTCATCACTTCCATCTAATACCAAAGTACGGTCCAAATCAAACACAATAAGTTCAAATTGATCACGAATCTCTGCAGTTAATTCATTTACATTTTCCCAAACAAAATCTGGCTTTGCTATATTAGGATCGAACAAGGCTTGAATAGTTTTGGGAATAGCATAAATATTTACTTTCTCAAAGATGTCTAATTCCATATATTTTTTAAATTAATATCAATCAAGATCATCACTTCTACTCTAATTCACTTTTCCATTTTTGGTAAAGCTCTCTAAAAGAGTGCATTATTGCTTCTGATTCTATGTTGGACAAGATAAAAAATTGTATTTCTGTTAACAGGCCTGCTTCCAATTCTGCTTCTTGCTTAGTAAATTCTTGCAAGGCCTCTTCCTTGTCTTTTGGTGATTCCTTAATTCGCTGTCTAGTTAATTCCCACAACTTTTTTAGCTGATTGGTCCAAGAAATAACACGAGGATTAGTTTCAGCATCAATGATCATTTCATTATCTTCCGCATTCAATCGCAAAAAATTAAGATTGGATATCAATCTAATACAAAACAGAGAGCAAGTAAAACCACTCTAAGCACTAAGCACTTTCCTCAACTCCCCCAGCGCCTTCTTCCTATGCGAGATCTCAGCCTTCTTGGCTATACCCATTTCAGCAAAAGTCTCTTTATATCCAACTGGTTCGAAGATAGGGTCCCAGCCAAACTCGACCGTCCCCCGCGGCTCCACAATCTCCCCCTCAATCCGTCCTTCGAAGATGCTTATCTCTCCCTTCTGATCCGCATAACCGATCAAGGCCACGGCTGTCGCTTTTTTATTTTCAAACTCCGCTAACATCTTGACCAAATTCTCACGACCAACCTTGTGCATAAAATCGTTGATATACACACCCGGTAAGCCTCCCCAAGCTTCAAACTCCAAAGAAGTATCATCCACGAAAAAAGGTGGCTCGACCTTTTTAGCTGCCTCGCGCACTTTGTGCTCAACGACAGTTCTGGCATCACCTTGAATCTCCGGAATTTCAATTTTAACCTGCTGTAACTTGAAGTCCTGCAAAATTTCCTGAGCTTCCGCGAACTTGCGGGGATTGGTAGTGACGAACGCTAACCTTTGACCATTGACCTTTGACATGTGACTGGAATTAACCTTTGACATTTGACTTGTAACTTTTGACTGATTTATTTCTTCGAATCATGCAACAACTTCCTTCTAAAAGCTGTTAGCTGATTGGCCATTTCTTCGGCCTTATTCAAATACTCCATATGTTCCGCATCAGCAATATACTTATCATTCAAGGCTAGATCCAAACAAGCCACAACTTCGTTCAAAGAAGTGTGAGCCATGTTTAAGAAATTAGCAAAATCTTTATCTGTACTTCTATCAGATCCCTCAGCGATATTTAAAACGATAGAATCCAGAGCCCTCCACATTTGTGAAGTTAAACAATACTGCTCATCCTTAGAAAATCTTACCTTACTAAGCTTCTTTAATTCTTGTCGGAACTGAATTGCATCTTGGTAAACTTGAAATTGTCTGAATCTAAACTTCTTCATTGTTTTTTGTCAGTTGTTAACTGTTTCTGGTCAATTGTCACAGGTCACCCGCCAAGGCGGGTCAATTGTTGTTTCTCAGCACCGCCTGGGCCGCGGCCAACCTCGCGATCGGGACACGGAAAGGAGAACAACTGACATAGTCTAGCCCTGCGCGATGACAAAATTCAATCGAACTTGGTTCACCGCCGTGCTCACCACAGATACCGATTTCGAGATCCGGATTGACCATGCGTCCCAATTTGATCGCAAGTTCCATCAAAGCACCTACTCCTTCTTGATCGAGAACTGCGAAAGGATCTTTGGCATAAATTTTTTGAGCGAGATAATCTTCCAAGAATTTGGAAGAGTCGTCACGTGATAAACCGTAAGTAGTTTGCGTCAGATCGTTGGTACCAAAAGAGAAGAAATCCGCCTCCAGCGCAATCTTGTGTGCGGTCACACAAGCGCGTGGCAATTCGATCATGGTACCTATCTTGTACTGGATCTTACCTTCAACCTTTAGTTCCTGGGCCACGCGCAGGATCATTTCTTTCATGATGGTAAATTCGCGTACATCACCGACCAGGGGAATCTCAATTTCGGGAATTGCTTTGATTTTCCTTTTTTTAGCCTCCAAACAGGCAGCGAAAATAGCACGTACCTGCATCTCGTAAATTTCCGGATGACTAACTCCCAAACGACAACCACGATGCCCCAGCATGGGGTTGAACTCGGACAAATATTCTCGACGCGCTTTCAGTTTTTGCGGAGAAACCTTGAGTAACTTGGAAAGTTCAGCGACTTCCGCTTCAGTTTTGGGCAAGAATTCATGTAAAGGTGGATCCAGCAAACGAATTGTCACCGGCAGTCCAGTCATAGCTTTGAAGATTCCGAGGAAATCTCCTTGTTGCATCGGTAATAATTTCGCCAAAGCCTTCTGACGTTCAAGCAAGGTCTCGGCCAAGATCATTTCGCGGATATATCTGATACGTGTTTTAGCAAAAAACATATGTTCCGTACGACAGAGACCGATACCTTCCGCACCGTACTCGCGGGCCAATTTGGCATCCTCCGGAGTATCAGCGTTGGTGCGAACACTTAGGAGACGCACCTTGTCCACCCAAGTCAAAATCTTCTTAAGATCAGTACTGACTTCCGGATCAACAACCGGCATCTTGCCAAGATAAAGTTCTCCAGTCGAACCATTGAGAGTGATGTAATCCCCACGCTTAACTGCTTTGCCATTCAAAGTAAATTTGCCTTGTTTTTCATTCACTTCGATCGCGCTGCAACCGGCCACACAACATTTGCCCATACCGCGCGCGACCACGGCGGCGTGACTGGTCATACCTCCGCGCGCTGTCAGGATACCCTCCGCCAGCACCATGCCTTCAATATCTTCCGGGCTAGTTTCTGTCCGTACCAAAATCACCTTCTTACCCTGCTTGACCTGTTTGACCACTTCATCAGCAGTAAAAACCACCTGCCCCACCGCCGCTCCCGGAGAAGCCGGCAAGCCTTTGGTCTCTGATTTTTGCTTGGCTTTGGGATCGATCTGTTTATGCAAGAGCTGATCCATTTGTTCAGTTTTGACTCTCAAGATAGCCTCGTTTTTATTAATCAAGCCTTCTTTTACCAAATCAACCAAAATCTTGAGGGAAGCTTGGGCGGTACGCTTGCCATCACGGGTCTGCAAAATCCAAAGTTTCTTATTTTCGATCGTAAACTCCATGTCCTGCATCTCGCGATAGTGCTTTTCGACTTTATCTACAATGCGTAAAATCTTATTGTAGTTAGCCGGCTGATCTTTCTCCAAATGCGCGATGGGAAAAGGCGTCCTGACACCGGACACCACATCCTCGCCTTGCGCATTGAACAAGTATTCACCGAATAATTTGCACTGACCGGTGCTGGGATTACGCGTAAAGAGCACACCCGTACCGGAGTCCATCCCCATATTACCAAAAACCATGGCTTGCACATTCACCGCCGTGCCGAGATTATCAGGAATGTCGTTCAAACGACGATAAGTTTGGGCCCGTTTGTTGTTCCAAGATTTAAAGACCGCGAGGATCGCCAAATCGAGCTGCTTTTTCGGATCATCAGGGAAATCTTGGCCGGTTTCCTTCTTCACGATAGCCTTAAACTTTTGCACTAAAGTTTGCAGGTCCCTAACTGTCAT
>JAQVLK010000129.1 GCA_028704165.1 Candidatus Altimarinota bacterium
GGAGTACTGGGACATGTACTGGCAGGTCAAGCCGGGCACATATCTGGCTGGAGATAAAGCTACCCGGGACAAAGATGGTTACTGGTGGATCCAGGGAAGAATCGATGATGTGTTGAAGGTAGCTGGGCACAGGATCTCCAACGCAGAGGTCGAGTCAGCAGCCGTCTCTCATCCTAAAGTCGCTGAGGCAGCCGTTATCGGTGAGCCCGATGAGGTCAAGGGGGAAAAGATTGTGGCCTTCATTATCCTTAAAGAAGGAGTAGCTGAGGAAGAAGCCCTAAAGAAGGAGATCTCCACTCATGTCAGGAAGGTTTTGGGCCCGGTTGCTTACCCGGATAAGGTATTCTTCGTTAAGGATGTACCCAAGACCAGGTCCGGCAAGATCATGCGCCGCGTCATCAAGGCAAAGGCCCTGGGCAAGGAGACGGGAGACGTGTCGGCTCTATCTAATCCGGAGGCGGTAAACAGCATACCACTCATCAACTAAGATCAGCGATGCATACCTCCTTTTTTTGTCTCTGTTGAGTCCGCCTCGTTTTTTAGCTAGACAAATTCTCATGAAATAGGTGATTACTGCATTGCCGATCTGATCGCGCATTTGGCGTAACAAAGTTCACGCTTGAGGGGTTATCGGCAGGAAATATGACGGCAGGTCGAGAATTCTTGCAGGAAGAGCGAACAAGCGAGAAGAAACTTTATATCATGGGAAGTTATAGCAAGGTGTCGGACGGGTGCGGCTACACCTGCGCCCGGACACGATGCCATAATGCTATGGCCTCGGGATAAACGATTATAACCCAACAACAACTACATCACAGGAGGGAGGAGCAGTTCCAGAAGCGCAGGCCCGTTGGCCTGCGTTTCGGGGGCTGTAATTCTATTATTGTTCCGCCTTTTATTCTGTCGATTTCCTGAAGAGCTTATGCGAGACCGTTACCTTCCAATCAGCAACCTCCGAGACTGTGCCAACCTCTTTCTGGAGAACGTCTTTGGGATCGGTTTGATTTTCCGCCAGGTTTTGGTATCGGCAACATCCAAAATATATGATTAGCCTATCACTTTTCTCCTTTTTTACTATCAAACTATTAATCCTAATGTTATCGATTGTAAATGTCACTTCGGTTTTATCGTCGTTAAGATTCAATGAAAGAAAAGAATCATTGGTGTACACGGCAATAGACTTATTTTTATTAATCTTTTGAATTTTTGCGTTTTTTACCCATTCAAGATTATATCTCTTTTCTAGAAATTCTTTAAGTCTGCATTCATCGTTTCCAGGAACATTTTCCCAGCTGAACATAGCGTATTTATTAAGAATTGGATTTAACTTCGAAAGCCTGAAACATACCGAATAGTGTTTCCAGACTTCATCATTCGGCCCTAAAAGCAAAATGGGCTCTCTTGTCTCCACATCAGGGTAAAAATCTAGGTTCGGCTGGTTTGATGAAGAAGGCTGTGCCTGTTTAGCCACCTGTTGCCCCCAGGTTCTGATTTCATCTGCCCCTGCCAGCCAGACATAACGACATACAATGAGTGGGCAGTCCTCGAAAAAGAAGAATACGCTCAGCTTCTTGCTCAAGCTGTCGATCCAGTCTTCCTGTGTCTCTCCCCACCAGACTAAGAGGGCTACAAGAAGCGTGCCAATACTGATTATCGACTGGGCATTGATCAGCCAGCCGATCAGGCCCTTTGGGGTTTCTGATGTGGTAGTTGGAAGATGCAGTTCGCTCAAGAAGATAGATCCAATAATTACAAATATGAAAAATCCAATCGCCGCACATATTTGCAGCCGCTGATGCTGCCAAGCATATTTAAGGATAAGCTTATTCCGCAGCCGACTTTGCAGAGCAGTGAAGGTGGGCCCTAGTGGCCTCTGGTTGTAGCTAGATTGCTGGATGCGATTGTCCATAGCATTAAATCCAGGAAATTACACATAAACTTAATCCTTTATATGTCAAATGATGGTGTTTTTCATGACCGATGAACTAACTGATAATGCGGACCGTGAGCCGATCCCAGCCAGCATGCTGGCCGCCTTTGCCTTCTGTCCGAGGCTCTGCTACCTGCAATTTGTACAGGGCGAATTTCAGGACAGCGCAGAGCTGGCGGAGGGGAGATTTCTGCACCGCTGGGTGGACGAGAGCCAGGACGCTGTCCCTGAGGACTTCGTACCATTTCACGCCCGTTCAGTCTCGCTCTCCGCCCCGCAGGCTGGCATTTGCTGTCGCATTGATCTGCTGGAGGGCGATAGCAAGAGCGTAACGCCGGTGGAGTACAAGCGAGGAAAAGCCCACGAGAGCCCGGCAGGCTGGTATGATCCGCAGATGATTCAGCTTGCTGCTCAGGGCATGGCTCTGCGTGAGAACGGATTTTCCTGCGAGCACGGCATGATTTACTACATTCTCTCCAAGGAGCGGGTCTTTATCTCCTTTGATCCGGCTCTGATGGGAAAGACGAGAGAGCTGATAGAGAAGCTGAGGATGATGGTACAGAGGGGCGAGATTCCCCAGCCCCTGCGCGCCAGCGCACTCTGCGAGCACTGCT
>JAQVLK010000130.1 GCA_028704165.1 Candidatus Altimarinota bacterium
AAGTTCAACCTTTTTGAGGATTCAGATGTTTTATCGATGAATCCGTTGGAACTAAAAATCGCGAGCGCGATTGATAAAAAAGAAAAGATTCTGTGGTGGGTTCGCAATATCCCCGAAACCAAAAAGTGGTATGCTGTAAGAGGCTGGAAGAAAGGCAGAATCCGCCCCGACTTTATAGTTGCCAAGAAAGACGCCAATGATTCTTTGGAGATGATTTATATCTTGGAGAGTAAGGGAGAACATTTAATTGGTAACCTGGACACACAATATAAAAAAGGTGTTTTTGATAGAATGAACCAAGAGAAAATCCATGATTTGAATTTAAGACATATTATTAAATTCAAACTAAATAAAAAGTTTCAATTTGAATTAATTGAACAAGGCAAAGAAGACGCCGATATTAATAGATACTTTAATTTATAGGCTGACTATTGCGATGTTATTTAAGAAGTAAAATGAATAATAAGCAATTAATAGTTGCTCGGATTGTATTATTAACGATATTTATATCTTTTTCCAGCTTAACCTATGCTTCCTGGTCCGAGTATAAGAATATCCGCTATATGGATGTGGACGGAGAGCTGGGTGGGCAAGATGAGATAATTATTGAATCCAAACACGGGGCAGGCACGGGCACCTATGTTGAGCATATGCGGATTTTTAAGGATGATTTCCCAGATCTTAAATTGATATTCCATATCCAAACCTTGGAAAGTTATTTTGGTCCACCAGAGTATAACTATGACGAAGTGTCGGAAGTCAAGTTTACAGAACCCAGCCCGAAAGGCGGCTCAAGAGATATAGCCGTGCATTCCAAGACTATTTACTATAAGGATGCTGAGCACAAGGTCGTAGACAGGGAAGAGGATGCCGGGGTAAAGGTGTTCAAATGGAACGGCAAGAAGTTCGTTGAGGATAAGAGTAAGGGTAAGGCGGGCGGCAGATGAAGGTAAGCGTGGAGTTCCAGGAGCCGGATCGCAGGAAGAGGATTAAGCGGATAATAGCGAGAGAGGGGCTGATATTGTTAATTATCATACTTTTTTGCCTCTCGTATTCATTGATTTATCTGTTTGTCCAAAAACAACCCGGGGATTCTCTAATTGCAATTTTGGCCAGCTTGACCTTAATATTGGTTTACCCAGCCAGAGGCCTTGTTTACTTCATCATCTGGGCGGTTAGGAGATTAAAGGCACAATGAATAGAAAACAGTTAATAGTTGTTTGGACTAATATGAGAAAATGTCCTGATGGAGAAACGCTGATCTCTTATTTAGATTATCGGCTATCAACGGAAAATTGGAATAAAGTGCGAGGGCATTGTTATTTCTGTGATGACTGTCAAAGGATAATCAGAGTGGCTGCTAAAGCGATAAGCCTGAGAAGGGGTAGATTAGGATTGTCACAAGTAGAAAAACAGAAAGAAGGAGCAGAAGCGTTAAAGCTCGGTCTTTTGTTACAACCCCCGAATGATCCCAAGTGGGAGAAATTGGCGAGAAATATTGGCAAAAGGTTGAGAAAAAATAAAACAATAAGAGGAGAGTAAGATATACATGCCCAAGATAATGACTCCAACGATAGAGAAATATGCGCTCAAAATCTGTTTAATTATGAATGAGGTTAGAGAATTGGAGAGAATTATTGAGCAAAGAAAAGGCATTGGGACTTATTCAGCTCCTAATTCAGATAAGGTAATAGTTGAAACAATTCTTAAGCTTCAAAATGCTAGGATTGAACTTGAGAAAGCGTATAGCTGTCTTGTGAGCAGGATAAGGAAAGACTAAGTAGATATAGTGATGGCTAAGAAAATTTTGTTAATTCGTCATGCTGAGAGTGAATCAAATGCTGGGTTACATACATCCGATCCTGCTTTAATATCTCTTACTTCTATGGGGTATAAGCAAGCAGAAAACATAGCAGTTAATTTATCAGAACCGCCAGAATTGATAGTAGTGTCTCCGTATTTTAGAACCCAGCAGACAGCTGAGCCCACAATCAAAAGATTTCTAGGAGTTACTTGTGAAGAATGGAATACTCATGAATTTACCTATTTTTCGCCAGAAAAATGCAAGAATACTACACGAGATGAGCGTTTGCCAATAATAAAGAAATATTGGGATTTATGTGATCCTTCGTATTGCGATGGCCCGGGAGCGGAGTCTTTTGGGGATTTTATCAATCGCGTTAAGGCTACCATTAACAAGATCCAGGAGAGAAAAGAGCAATCCATAGTTTTGTTTAGTCATGGGCAGTTTATAGCTGCTTTATTGTGGTTAGTGAATAATAAGATTAGCGAAGTCACTTCTGAAAAGATGAGGGAATATTATTGTTGGCTTCAGAAGAAGCTACTGCCTAATGCCGGCATTGTAGAGGTTGTATTTTAGTTAAGTCTATTGAGTGTGGTATAATATATTGAGTAGTTGGTTGTAGACAATTTGGTTTAAGGCTATACCTTAAAGAGGATTTAAGGCCTCTGACCGTGAAGTAAGGTAAGCTGCATCACTCCCCGAAAGGGGAGGGGGAAATGCAGTTTTATCGGATTTACG
>JAQVLK010000131.1 GCA_028704165.1 Candidatus Altimarinota bacterium
ACACATAGCCATCAGGCACAACAGGAGCTGCACCATCTGTTTGATCAGTAGCAGGGTTAGCGAGCTTAGTGTAGTCATCACATACATACAGATGCACCTTGCCACCTGTGACATCAGATTGATGAAATACCAGGTGATCTGGTGCGATTAGCCATAAATATTCAAACCAGCCTTCAAAGCCATGCCAGCTTGTTATCGTTACATCTTTATCAGTGCCGCTATTTTGCCAGTTTTTAATCGAATAGGTAACCTGCCCGGTGCGATTGCCAAGCGGCACTGTTACGCCATTTGGAACAAAAGGATAATAGCCGTTGTGCGTGCTCCACTCTGCACTTGCTACAGCAGGGCCGTTGCCTAAGCCTCCCTGTTTAAACCCTTCAGCAGTAAGTGCAGCTTTATAAGCAGCCTGTGAGTTATAGGTAGCATATTCAAGCGTAAACAACTGAGCAAGCTCTGTCATCACACCACCCGTTGCACTTGTAAGGTCGCCGTAGTGATAGCCCATTATTGTAGCACGATTCACGTTTGTGCGTGCCATACCAAGCAAGCTCTGATAAGTACTATCCCAAGCTGCATTGTTATTGCCACCTCTAAACTGAGCAGCATTAGCCGCCATATCTGGCAGATCGGTAACAGCATCGCGCTGCAGGCTACCATCGGTGTTAAAGATAAGCGAACAAACAGAGGCTACGCGGTTGTTTACATTATCGAATGTGGCATACCAAGGGGAGATGGAGCGTGGAAGACGGTATTGCCAGCCTTCTTGATAAGTTGTGCTAAACTTACGATCAACATAAGGGTTTGTAGCTGTTAAATTAGTTTCCAGCTTAAACCAATAGCCTGGCTTAAATAGCATCACATTACCACTTGCTCCAGTGAGGTCAGCTACATCACCATTATCTTCGCGCAGGCGGCTATCATTTGAGTTTAGCCAGCATACAAACTCACCTTCAGGAGTTTCAAGATACCTGCGCAAACCGCTTTGAATAGGCAATGATTTATGCAGGTCGGTGTTACCAATTCGCTCAACATCACTGCTATAATTAGGCGATCCATCTATTGTGAGATAAACTCTGTAACCATACCAGCTGTAATAGCGGGCAGCATCAATGGCATAATCTTCAGATTTTTTAGCCCAGTGCTTCGCGCTATATTGCCCTGTTTCTACTTCTATATCTTCATCTTCTTCTGCCCATTCAGCGGCTTTATCACGAGCTGTTTCGGCATCTGTTTTAGCATTTTCTGCATCATCAGCATGGCCGCTGGCTTCTGCTGCCTTGCTTGTTGCAATGCCTGCCTGCTCTGTTGCTGTTGTAGCGTGTGTAGGTGCTGCCTGTATAGCTGCAATATTATCAGCAGCAGTGTTCACATCAGCAATGTTTTCAGCTACTGTTTTGGTTTTACTGCTTGCGCCTAAAGCTAAATCACCTGCAACAGTGTTTACATCATCAACATTATCAGCAACAGTGTTCACATTAGCAATCGCATTACTTACGGTTGTGATAGCTGCCAGTGCAGCTTCAACAGTTGTAACGTGATCGAGGTTGCTATTTAGGTTTAGGATGGCGGCAAGGTTGTCGTATATAGCAACAAGGCCTGTGAGGTTGTCGTATAGTGCAGTAAGCTTAGTTAGATGGGTATGCAGTGCAAGCAGCTCCGGCAACTCTGTATGCAGCTCAACAAGTTTAGCCAGCTGTGCATGTAGTGCAAGCAGCTGTGTAAGTGAATCATAAATTGCATTAAGCTGGATAGTGTCGCCTGCAACAATGTCGATGTTGGCGAGGTCGGCATATACAGCTTGAATTTGCGTGAGATTGGTGTATATAGCATCAAATTCCACTAAGCGATCGAGCAATGGTTCGAGTGCTGCCCGGGCATCTTCAGTAGCTTCAAAAAGACTTTCATACAAATCTTTCATCAGCTCGTTCATGCGGTCGCCCTTTGTAAGGAGATCAATGCCTACATATTGGTCAAACTTTTCGTATAATGCTGTTTTGTCGAGTGCCATGTTTATGTAATTTTAAAGGTTAGCTAAAACATATCTTTGCGTAAAATTGCCAGGGCGCACAATGAACATCACAAGTTGATCTGTAATGACATAAGGTGCATTTTCATCGTCCTTAAAGTTCGTATATGTGCCGTTTGTGTTTGCAAAATAGGCGGTCTTTAAAACAGGCGTGCCCGGGTCTGTTGAAGGCACTGCTATGCCTGCTACAACTGCATCATTTTGTAAGGCTGCAATAATTGTTTCGGCAGCATCAATCCGGCTTTCGTGATCAATGATAGCTGTTTCGGCAGTGTCAATGCGGCTTTCGTGATCAATGATAGCTGTTTCGGCAGTGTCAATGCGGCTTTCGTGATCAATGATAGCTGTTTCGGCAGCATCTAATCTGGTATCAAGAGCATCATCGGCAGATGCACGGGCAGTTGCTTCATCATTAACGAGTTGCTCCAGGCTTTCATACAAATCTTTTAACAACAGATTTAAAGTGTTACCTCTTAAATCGAGGCTGTTACCTACGTTTGTGTCGAGT
>JAQVLK010000132.1 GCA_028704165.1 Candidatus Altimarinota bacterium
GTACAAGAAATCATCTCACGGAGGATCTGATTGCAAGGATTGCCATGAAGGATACAATCCGGATGAGATTCCGCACAGCAAGAAGAAAGTTGATATAAAATGTCAGAACTGCCACGATAAGTTTCCCCCTATTGAGAAAAGTGTTCACGCGAAGAACGACTGCAACTCTTGTCACAATCCGCATTACCAGAAACCTGTTAAAGAAATTAAGGCAAACCAGACAGATGATTGCCTAAAATGCCACAATAATAAGAACGTAAAAGATTACATCACAAGCATTCATTCTAAAAGAAATGTTGGATGCAACGGATGCCATAACGGCGGACATGACGTGAAGAAGATTTCGAAGAGTGAGATAAATTCTTCCTGCGGAAAATGCCACGGAAAACACCAGTCAGATTTCAATAACAGTATTCATCAGACTGTTATGCGAGATGGAAACAAGAATTCACCGACATGTGTTGATTGTCACGGTGCACACAAGATAATAGCCAACAAACTTTCAATCGAATCACAAGCGTGCTTGAAATGTCATCTTGATGAAAAACTTTTCCCGGGAGAAGAAAAAGGTTCTGCTAAGTTTGTTGCTAAGTATAAAACAAGCATTCACTCCTCAATTCAGAAAGACGGAAAACAAGCAGCCGGATGTGTTGACTGTCACGGTGACCACATGATAGAATCTACATCGGACCCGACGAAGTCAACAGTAAAAGCAAAGATGATGGAGACATGCGGAAAATGTCATGCTAATGAAGTAGAACACTACAATAAATCATCACACGGTGTTTCGTTTAAAAACGGTGATCCGAATGCACCTACATGTTCTACCTGTCACGGTGAACACAGCATAAACTCAGTTCTGCAGTCGGATGAATTCTCAAAGATAAATCAGACTGAAATGTGTCTTGATTGCCATAAAGACAATAAAGTAAACCCGAATAAGAATACACATCTTGACGATTACAAAAGCAGTTACCACTATTTAGCACTAAAGGAAGGTAATTTGAAGGCGGCAACATGCAGCGATTGCCACGGTCCGCATGAGATGAAAAAAGCCTCAGACCCGGAATCGCAAATTTTCAAAAAGAATATTGATAAAACTTGCGGGCAGTCAGAATGCCATGTTCAGCAAAAAGCAGAATTCGACGGAAGTATTCATCAAGTAAGTTTAATGACGAAAGAAAATTCAGATTCACCGACCTGCAACACATGTCACGGTGCGCACCAGGTAGTTACGACGGATTCACTCGGAAACAAGGAAGGTTCAAAGCAAAGAGGTATTGTTAAATTGTGCTCGAGCTGTCATGCGTCAGTTGAGATAATCAGCAATAATGATCTTAAGAATGTAACCAAGAACTATAACGAAAGTTTTCACGGCCTTGCAGTACGGGGGGGTTCAAACAGAGCTGCCTCCTGCGAAAGCTGCCACGGTAATCATAACATCAGACCTTCTTCAGATTCTTTATCATCTGTGCATCCCAATAATCTTGGGAAGACATGCGGTTCGTGTCATCCGGGAGCAGACAAGGTATTTATTAACACAAAGATACACGTACTTGACGCAGAAGTTGAGAATCCGCTTCTATACTGGATTACAAGATTCTATATCATACTAATTGTTGCGGTAATCGGCGGAATGATTTTGCACAACATTCTGGATTACAGAAGAAAAATTAAAGATAAAAAGGCGGTTTAGGAAATATATGAAACACGAGGAAAAATATTTAAGAATGACATTTAACGAGAGGATTCAGCATTTTCTGCTCCTCTCATCATTTATAACACTCGTTATAACAGGTTTTGCCCTTAAGTACCCTGAAGCATGGTGGGTTGCCTGGGGTCCAAAAGTTTTTGGTGAGTATGCATTTGAATTAAGAGGACTTATACACAGGATAGCTGCTGTTGTTATGGTTTCGGCATCCTTTTATCATCTTTTGTACATAATATTTACGCAACGCGGAAGAAAACTTGTCGCTGATCTTTGGTTTTACAGGCAGGATCTTACTGATCTTATGGAATCACTCGGATATATAACCGGAAAGAAAAAAGACCGCCCAAAATTAGGAAGGTTCAGTTATATAGAAAAGGCGGAATACTGGGCGGTAGTATGGGGAACGGTTGTTATGGGTGCGACAGGCGCAGTATTATGGTTTCAAAACTTTTTTCTACCGATTATCAATGTATCAGGAATGGACATTGCGACAGCTATTCACTGGTATGAGGCAATACTTGCATCATTGGCTATATTAGTCTGGCATTTTTATTTCATATTTTTAAATCCGGATGTGAGACCGATGAACAAAGCATGGTACACAGGATTTCTTACAAGACATCAGATGGAAAATGAACATCCGAGAGAGCTTGAAGAAATTGAAGCAGCAGAAAAGGCGGAGACAGTTAATGAAGTATAATTCAAAGAGTTTTCATTATTAAAAAATAAATGCAGTTGTAATAAAATAAAACAACAGAGTCATGGACGAAAACAAGGACAAAAACTCAGAAGTTAAAAAGAAGAAGAGA
>JAQVLK010000133.1 GCA_028704165.1 Candidatus Altimarinota bacterium
GTTTTTATAGGTTTTGATGTATTCTCTTGGTTATATAAATAATTATAAACAATTTGACAAGTGAGACATTATGAACACACAAAAAAGTTTCATTCCGATAGAAAATCAAAAAAAAGCGTTTAAAGAAATATGCCATAAAATTGGTTTTAAGAGACAGACTATTCATGTTCCGGAATTAAATATTGCCTCAAGAAAACAACATCTTTTTTGGTATTGGGAAGATTCAAATGTTTTTAGAGCATGCAATCTAATGAGCGATATTTTTGATATGAAAAAGACAAACAGAAAAGAGGAAAAGATCTTTGGTTATTGCAAACATCCTCACGTAATAGATTTACCTTCTGTAGTTGCCCATTTTATCATGATAGACAGATGTTTAGATGAAAATAACTATATTTACACAAGGGGGCATGAATATGGACATCTTTTTTGGTGTCTCCAAGAAACAGAACCCATCTACAAACAGGCAAAGAGTCCGGATTATTTAAGGCAGAGTATTAAGGATTCAGAAGATTTTGCTTGTCTTTGTGGCTATATCGCGCTGTATAATGAAAATTTGAGCCGTCCTTCAGATTGGAATGGAGAAAAAAGAACAGTAAATAAAATAATAAGAATGAAGAAAAATTTTGATGAATTTTTCTTGGGCTAATTAAAGAAAGATATTATGAACTATTCACAGAAAGATCTAGACGCACTTTGGAATATAATCAAGAGTCATCGTAATTTATTTGTTGGAAATTATACGGGTTTGTTAGCAGTTAAATTTGATTTGGATATACAATTATTTGAACATTCAAACAAAATCTCACATCAGAAAGCTGTTAGGGATATGGAAACGATAGTAACTTATGAAATAGAAAAAGCAATAAAAATATTAAGTTTGGTTGATATAAGATGTCATCATTTAAGTTGCGCTGCCGATACTGGGACAGGCAATAATTCTGCTTTATGCATTCACTATCAGGATTTTGGAAAGGACAAATTTTATGCATTAACTATACCTGGAATTAATTATGTGCCAAATCAAGAAACACGATGCATGCTGGAGAAGATGCTGAAGATATAGATTTAAAAAACTTATATTTTTATAGAGCCACCATCAGACATAAGGTGAACATTTTTTCCAGTTTTATAACCTAACTCATTACAAAGCTCTATCATGGGCTTTAGTTTATTTTCGTCGCCATGAGCTGGAAGAATATGCTCTGCATTCATCATATTTACAAAATCCCTTAAATCTTCTCTTCCTGCATGCCCTGAAACATGAACATTATTGAATATTCTTGTTTTTCTTTTCTTTAATCTTTCCTCTAAAACTTTTCTATTCTGTACATTGACCTCAGTCGGGATTACAGAAGATGAAAAGATTATATGATCATCTATAGCGAGGTTAAGCGGCAATTCACCTTTTGACATTCTATCAAGAACACTCCCGGGTTCACCCTGATGACCTGTGCATACTACTACATATTTTGACTTGTTTCGATTTACATGACTCAATGTTTTTTCAACTTGCTTTCTATAACTTGCTATTTGTATATCCTTTGCAAAAGGGCATAATTTGACGTTTATTGCAGCAGATACATACTTGTTCAGACTTCTTCCTACAAATATGGGCTTTCTTCCAAGGCGTTTGCTAAAATCAACAATGCTTTTTAATCTTGCAATGTGTGAAGAGAATGTTGTTACAATAATTCCCGCTCTTTCATTGCTTGTTGTGAGCATAACATCTTCTAAAAGACTTCTTGCCACTTTTTCACTCGCAGTTTTCCTTTCATCTCCTGAATAAAGAGAATCCACAACAAGAGCTTTAACACCTTCTTTTGCAATATGCTTTAGCATTTCATAATTAGGTTCTTTGCCTACTATTGGATTATTGTCAAACTTAAAATCATTTGAATAAAGAAAAACTCCTTCAGGAGTATGAAGAGCAATCATGGATGTTTGAATTGTTGAATGTGTAATGTTAATAAAATCTATCTTATAACTTCTATTTTTTCCTTTTATCATATAACTAGAATTTGGCTGGACTGTTTTTATCTGGTTTTTGATTTCTATTCCATTATCATAGTAAAGATGCTTCAATACTTCTATTGTAAATGGGGTGCCTATTATTTCTGCGTTGTACCTATATCCTAAATAAGGTATTGCTCCAATATGGTCAAGATGCGCGTGGCTAGGAATTATTGCTCTTACTTTTTTGCTTATCCCTTTTGAGTCCAGGATAAAGTCATTAGGAACAGCGCCTATTGAACGGAGAGTTTTTTCATTATATGCTTTGTCTCTTTCTTCAAGCTCTACTATTGGGGGAAGATGAAGCCCGCAGTCAAAGATAAATGCATCTTCGCCTAAGTCAACGACAGTCATATTTTTTCCTACTTCGTTAAATCCGCCTATGGTATATATTTCCATACCTAAAGAACCAAGGTTCTTTGAGGTTTCAATCTCCTTTCACTAACCTCAACATACCTTTTTTTACATTTATTTTTCACTTTATTTTTCCTCTTTTATAGTTCT
>JAQVLK010000134.1 GCA_028704165.1 Candidatus Altimarinota bacterium
CCTCGGGAAGGGCGCTTCCGGAGCAGCCGTACAGAATATGAACATCGTCCTGGGGCTTCCCGAGGCAACCGGGTTGTAAAAACCCGGGCATGATAAAAGTCACATCATCTCCCCGCTGATCCGGGGTACGATTATGAAAAGAGAAAGTATAGTAAATTGACCGTGTTCAAGGCATGTGGTATTCTTGAACGAGTGTCATTGACAAATAAAACAGGGAGGGTATCCCATGAAAGAAAAAGTTGAAGAAATCCTCGGAATGGTCCGGCCGATGCTGAATCGCGACGGAGGCGACGTTGAACTCGTCGATGTCGCTGAAGACGGCACCGTTTCTGTAAAACTCAAGGGAGCCTGCGCCGGATGCGCCATGGCAACCATGACCCTGAAAATGGGCATTGAAAAAATTCTCAAGGAAGAAATTCCGGAAGTAAAAGAAGTCGTCGCTGTAGACTAAAAAAAACTGATTCGCAGGAGGGCTGATATGGTAACTGAATCTGCGAAACGAAACAGCTATACGCATATCGATACAGGATCAACCGTTCCCTTCGGTATCGCCGGATATTATATGCCGCTCGAAGAAGTACGGCTTCCATATAACGGAAAAGAAGTGCTCTACGTAACCGGTAAAGTCGTCATGGAAGCACCCTGCTGTAAAATGGCGCCTGACTGGGTGTATGTTGTTGTTCCGGGGTACATTCTTGACTGGCAGCATGAAACCAACGAAAACGGCGAGAAAGTAACGAGAGTGGAACCAGTCGGCAGCACGGATAAAGAAACAGTCACAAAATTGATTCAGGAAAAAGAAGGGTACCTGCCGGTCGATTTCTGGTAAAGACCCTTTAACAGGAAAACGTAAAAGCCGCAGATAAAACCGCGGCTTTTTCATTACCCGGGGTATTGGTTTTATGCAAACCAGTCGATAAGTCTTTCCCATCCCCAGGCGCCCGCAGATATCATGATGATATAGAGGACAAATTTACCCAGCGTGCAGGCAAGAAGAAACCGCCATATCGGGTACCGGGCAACACCGGCAATCAATCCTGCAACATCGAGGGGGAGAAGCGGAACCAAAGCAAAGAGAAAAATGGTCAGGAATCCTTTTTTCGTATGCATCCAGTGCTCTGTTTTCTTGTACCACTTGTTCTCGGAGGTGATTCCCCGCCCGCTGCGGCCGACGATATAGCCGCTCATTTCTCCGATGCCTCCTCCGAACGCTCCGCACAACGCTACCAGTACCGGATTGAAGGTCGCCCCCAGCCCTATAAGAATCAGCAATCCCGGCATCGGCAGCACAATCGTCGCATTCGCTATCAGACTGATGAGGAACGCCCCGAGATAACCGTACTCTTCGAGGTCAGCAATCCTCTCCCTGAAAAGAAACAGACATACGGTGATGGCAATTACCAGGAGAATCGCCAGCGCCGATATGGTTTTCTGCTTCCACCCTGACGTCTTTTTTACAGTTGGAGCGGGTACCGGTAAATTATTGTTTTCTGCCATTGCCTGTCAGGCCGTTTCTCTGATATAATTTTCTGGTGTGCCCCCATCGTCTAGGGGACTAGGACGACACCCTTTCAAGGTGTAGACAGCGATTCGAATTCGCTTGGGGGCGCCAAACCATTTTTCTGATTACGAAAAGCACCTTTTACAGGTGCTTTTTTATTTTCCGGAAAACCGATACCGCCATTATATCATTAACACCATGCGGATACATTATCACTTTTCTTTATATATTGACCGATTCAAGTTCAATCAGCAGCCTCTCAATATCCTGCCTGAGTTCGTCCAGATTGACCGGAGGATATGACTCCCCTGCTATCCGTATCGTAATCTCGGAGGTTATCTGTTCCTGGGCAAGACCCTGCTGGCCTTTTGCAACACCCCTCGACTCCGATAGTTCCGCCCGGTATATTTCACCGACTCCGACTACCCAGACGTGAACCGGATACGCAATCATACCTGGTTTCCGTTCGAAAAGCAGGCAGAAGGAAAGGAGCGTCAACAGCATACCGGCGCCGAATACGATTGCATTGCCGGTCAGAACAAGGGTAATGATGCCCGCAGCAAGCGAAAGAATACCGATGAGAAAGAAGTACTGCCTGAATAGAGACGCTTTGAACAACGTAAAGCTCAGACCTCCCTGCCCTTCTTCCACCCGGACAGCTGTCTTGACCGCTTCGATAGTTGCGTTCACATACCCCGAATTTCCGATTTCATCCTTCGTTATCTCAACAGAATCGGTATCATAATTCGTTTCGTATCCCATCGTTTCCAGAAAATCGCTTAAACGCCTGAACAGCCGCCTCGGATTTGACGTCTGCACGTCCGCAACCTGGTAATACTCTTTCTGTTTCAGGAATGGTATCGAATATCTCTCCATCTCAGGTCCCGTCTTGTCAGTTTTTCGTATGACTTTCAGTTTATCCGATATGAATGTCCATTTCAACAGAATCTGAAATGCAGGTTGAAACACCGGCTTGCAGGTGCTACAATCCATCAAAATTACCTCGTGTATCA
>JAQVLK010000047.1 GCA_028704165.1 Candidatus Altimarinota bacterium
GGGCACTCTGGGTGGCTGAAAAAATGGGAAGAACTCTTTTCCATAAATATATTCTTGATTTTGGATTTAGCGACTTTACTGGTATTGAACTCAACGAGAATGAAAGTCGTGGTTGGGTTAAGCGTCCGGCCAATTGGGCCAATATCGATTTAGCTTCGGCCGGGTTTGGTCAGGGACTTGCTGTTACTCCTCTGCAAATGGCTGTAGCCGGTTCGGCACTCGCTAATGATGGTAAGTTGATGAGGCCCCATGTTATTGCCAAAGTAGTTGATTCTGAAACCGGAGAAGAAAAAATTACGCAGCCCACAATTGTTGATACGCCAATTTCAATGGAAACGGCAGATAAGATTAAAGCGATGATGATCAGTGCTGTCCAAAATGGTTTTGCCAAGACTGGCGATGTCGATCATTATTTCATAGCTGCCAAGACCGGTACTTCTCAGATAGCTAAGGATGATGGTACCGGTTACGAGGAAGGTCCCGGATCCACCTATGCTACTTATTTCGGTTTTGCACCAAGTAACGATCCCAAATATGCGATCTTAGTCAAAGTCGATCGTCCTCTCCGTGATCAGTGGGGAACGAATGTAGCCGGACCGCTCTTTGGTGATATTATGGAATTTATCTTGCAGTACTATGGAGTGCAGTGGGAGTACTAGAAGCCATTAGCTAGGGGACTAGGGAAGAAACAAAAAACATTGTTATATTGTTGAATAGCTGTATTGTTAAGAAACAATAGCGTCCGCCTAGGTGGATCGGAATTCGGGAAAAGTAAGATTTTTTATTCCCGCGCGGGCCTAAGGCCACGCGACTAGTTTTGGAAAATATTATTCTCAACTACTCGCATCCCGTTACGCCTGCCTGTACCGAAGGCGTCCCTTTGGGACCGGTAGGCAGTGGTGCGCGAAAGATTTTCTAACCATTTAGCCAGTTTTTTCAAGCATTATCCTTGTTTTATTGGCTTCCATTAAATCTTAATGTTTCCTTAATCTTTTGTTGATATATTAAAAAAGGGGGCCTCCCCCCGAACTTTCCTACATCGCGAAACATTCATACGAAAGTGCTTAAGTTCCGCCTAGGCGGATAAGTGTTTAAGTACTTAAGTGCAAGTGAAAGTGCGAGTCACTAGGATTGCGTACCCTAAACCCTCGACCCTAGTCCCTACCTCTCTCACCCTAAACCCTATTTTCTTTCTACAGCCTCTCTCCCACGAAATAAATCCTTCCTTCCGGACCGAAAGTTGGATGAGACTTGAGAGTGTTCCAGTTTGGGATCTTGATTTGCGAAATATCTTTAGTATCTAAATCGTAAAGAAAAAGTTCGCTGGTCTTTTCATCTTTGCGACAGAAAACAATTTTTGTGCTATCCGGAGCAAAAGAAGGATTCAAATCTGCTTGCAAATTATTACTGATATTAAC
The DNA here is from genome assembly GCA_028704165.1 of Candidatus Altimarinota bacterium. Taxonomy (GTDB): domain Bacteria; phylum Patescibacteriota; class Gracilibacteria; order RBG-16-42-10; family JAQVLK01; genus JAQVLK01. The sequence continues at coordinate 1,419 of JAQVLK010000047.1, forward strand.
CAGTTCCGTACCATCAAAATTTGTCAGATAAAGATCATAATCACCCAGTTCAAGATTGCGATGACTGAGTAGTGTGTCTAAATATCTTGCAAAAACAATCTTTGTTCCATCCGGCGAAATCTGAGCGTCATAATCTCCAAAACGATGATCGATATCACTGCTGGGAATATCGGGATTCGTTAACACTTTAGTTTTGCTGCCATCTTCATCCATGTAAACAAGCTTCGCATTTTCTCCGGTGCTGCGAATATCAAAATTACTGTAGATAATTGTGTTACCGATCCAAGCAGGATTGGTTTCAGCTTCTCGCATGGTTTCTGTAAATCTGCTTGCTTCATTTTTACCCATTTCAAGCAAGTACAGATCAAGATTTAGATACCGATAGCCAGTGTCACGACTGGAGGAAAAAATAATAAACTTTCCGTCCGGAGAGAAACTAGGATTGGTATCGATTTCTGGACTTGGTACGAGGATAGTAGCTTCACTGCCATCAATATTCATCATCCCAATTTCACTGGACATGAAGTCTTGGCTATTCACCAAACCATCTTTGTTCAGATCCTCCGTGTATTCAACATACAAGATCTTGCGTCCGTCCGGGGAAACAGAAATCTGATCACGTTCTTTGTTGTAATTGGCAATTTCTTTTAATCCCGTGCCATCCGCATTTATACTAAAAATACTATAGCGTCCGTCTCTAAAAAACTGGCTATAGTCCGGTAAATTTTCTGTAACAACAGCTCCACTTCCATTTGAGAGAGAGTTGTTGGAGGAGGGAGAAGTCTGCACAAATTGGCAGGAGGAAAGGAAAAGAATTATTAAGATTGGTATTAATCTGAACATAAGGATTTTATTTCTCGTTTCTCATTGTAACATAAGCGTGAAGTAGTGATTAGTGGTGAGTTCTGCTATCCACTTTTCACTAAGCACTAGTCACTAGTGAATCTTTATGCTAAAAATAAGAGGTGTAAGGACTTTACTACTTCTTTTATCTTTCAAATATGTTTCAAAAACTAAAAGACAAATTCAGTAAGAAAAATGAAGATTGCACTTTGAGTAAGGGCAACTTTGTTTTGTCACTTGATATTGGTACGGAAATCATCAAAGCAATCGTGATGGAGGTCAAAGATCAAAAAGGCTATGTGCTTGGCAGCGGAAGAAAGCGACAAACCTTGGGGGACATGAGTGGAGGTGCCGTGACAAATATTCACGGTGTTATTCAGAATTGTAGACGTGCCATCGATGAAGCGAGTCATATGGCGGGAGTTGTGCCGGATCAAATGATCATGGGAATTGGTGGTGAGCTGGTCAAGGGAGCGACTACAGTTATTAATTATGAAAGAGAGGATAGTTTGCAGCCGATTAATTTGGCTGAGCTCAAAAATATCGTACACAAAGTTCAATGGAAAGCTTTTGATCAGGTGCGCTCACAGCTAGCTTGGGAAACGGGTTATGCGGAATTGGACGTCAAGCTCGTCAATGCTGCGATTGTGGATGTACATATCGACGGTTATCGGGTTGCAAATCCACTGGGATTCCAAGGCAAGAACATCAGTGTGGCGATTTTTAATGCCTTTGCCCCACTTGTTCATTTTGGAGCTTTACAAAGTATCGGTGAAGAATTGGATATCGATCTTTTGTCGATTGCGGCTGAGCCTTACGCAGTGGCTAGATGTATCGGCACTGAAGATGCCAACGATTTCTCGGGAATTTTCATGGATATCGGTGGTGGGACCAGTGACATAGCAGTTGTCCGTAATGGTGGTATCGAAGGGACTAAGATGTTTGCCTTGGGAGGTAGAACTTTCACAAAAAGACTGGCTCAAATCTTGAATGTTTCTTTCGAAGAAGCTGAGAGGGTCAAGCTGGCATATTCCGGGGACGAATTGGATGCCAAGTCTAGGGAGCGTGTCAGGATGGCGATGATCGCTGATGCTGAAGTTTGGCTTTCCGGTGTACAATTAACTTTGGGAGAATTCTATAATGTAGATAGTCTTCCCAACAACATTTACTTGTGTGGGGGAGGCAGTGGATTGCCGGAAATCAAAGAAGTTCTCGAGTCCACAGAATGGATCACGGAACTACCTTTTTCTAAACAACCGAAAATCAATTTCATCCAGCCTGATGATGTGACGAACATTATCGATAAGACCGGACTGATGAAAAATCCTCAGGATGTGACGGTGATGGCTCTCGGAAATATTGCACTTGATTTAGCCGGCGAAGAAACTGTAACGAGCAAGGTTCTGCGCAAAGCTGTGAAAATGATGCGGAACTAGGAGACCATCACGAATAGAACGATGCGAATGAGCGAAATAGGGTAGAGGGTTTAGAGAACGTATTTTCATTGTAAGAATATTTATAGTGCTTGTTTAGTGTCAATTTATAGAGCTAGTGATTGATTTGCGTTTTAAGTAGGAACCCTTTAAACTAGCTCTCCTATTCAAATATTCAAAATCATGTCTTCTGATAATCACGAGAAAGATATTCAAAAAACCGAGCGAAAAATGGCCTTTATTTTTGCTAAGACTCTCTTGGATATAGAAGGTTACGTTCAAAAAAAACTACTTGGTGAAATCAATGAAGAGGAATACAAATACATATTGGCTCTTTTGCATCAACATAGAGATAAAATGGAGGAATTAATTGCGACTATTAATGTCCTCGAAGATCAAGGACTTACTCTGCGCGATAATTCACAAATTATAGAAACTTGTTTTCTTGAGTCTTTCGATAATCTACATAATTCTGCGCAAATACTAAGGTTAAGGGAGGGCATTAGTCAAAGATTAGCGTCCTTACTTAGTATTAGTGCTTCGGATAACGATATCTTAGTAAGAATTGTTAAAAAAGCTTGTTTGGTTAGAATTGAAACGGTAGATTCTCTTTTAGTGGAAGTTGCCGGAAAGCTCCAAGTAAATCAAACAATTGCGAAAGAACTTGTAAGGGATCTGATTTTATCATCAGAGGGAATTGGTGATTTTGAGAAACAGTAAATCTTTTTGTAATTTCCTAAACGTGGTTTACGTTTGTACGGAATTGACAGCTTTGCTATACTGGGGAAGTAAAAATAAAACCCTTAGCTTATGGCGACCAAAGCTAAAGCCAAATCTGGCTCAAAGAAAAGTACGAAAGAAAGCAGCCCCAAGAAGAAATCGGCTGATCTTAAAGTTGAAGTAAAAAAAATTCCTAAACGTACACAAGAAGTTCCCAAAGAAAAAGTAGTTTATGTTGAAGTTGATGAAGAGGTGACAGCCGTGATTGATCGTCTCAAACACTTGCCAAACAAGGCAGTGATTTTGGTTATCCCAAAACGTTCCGTACTCTTACAAAGTGTGATCAATCTCAAATTACTCAAGACTCAAATCAAAAAACAAAGTAAGGAAATCGCGATTGTGACTTCTGACAAAAAAGGAAATACCTTAGCTTCACAAGTTGGGCTGACGGTTTATCAAGATTTGAAAAGTAGGGGAATGGAGACTGAAGTTGATGAGCAGGAGGAGGTTTCAGTAGTAAAAACTCCAGTCAAAGCGCAGATCAATCATCAAGAAGAAAAACCTGTCCTAAAGCAGGGTAAGAAAAGTCTGACTGATTTATTGCGTGGTAAATCAGAAAGTTTCTATAACAGATTGGGTCGTAATAGAATTGAAAAACTATACAGAAAACCGGAATCTCCCAGTGGTAAAGAAAAAATAGATACCGGTTCTTTTTTAATGAATAGTCCAAGTAGGAGATTGTTGGGATTCTTTCTTGGAGCTAGTCTTTTCGCTTTACTGGCTATCATGATTTTCATCCTACCGAACGCTGTGATCTATGTTCGTCCGGAAGTGAAGATTGAGAAACCATTAGTCAGAATTGTACTGGCGGATCAAGCAAGTTTCGAAGCTGAACTAAAAGTAAAAACTGATAACGTAGTTGCCAGTAATCCGATCGAAACAGATATCGAAATGACCAAGACCTATTCGGCTACCGGTCAGTCTGCGGCTGGATTGGATGCTCAGGGAACTATCACTGTTTACAACGAATCTGCTGCGAATCAACTCTTGATCAAGACTACACGTTTCCGAGCTCCCAACGGTGTGATCTTTCGTATTCAAAACGATGTGACGGTTCCGGCTAACGGAAATACAACTGCCTACGTTGTCGCCGATACTTTGGATGAGAATGGGGATGTTGCTGGTGAGAAGGCCAATATCGAAGCTGGTACCAAGTTGGATGTACCGGGTTTGCAAGGGGAAAATAAAGGCAAAGTTTACGGCATGAATGAGGAAGCTTTCACGAATGGTACAACCGAGCCGGTGAGCGTTGTGACTGAAGCTGATCTTGAGGCTGCCAAGACTCAAATTGTGGAAGAGCTTACTAATTCTGTACGAGGTAAATTAATTGAACGTATTAATGCTGATAATGTAGCTAGGGGGCTTAATCTGGCTCTGCTATCCAGTGATACAGCTCTTAAGACCAAAATTATTGAAGTCAAAGTGCTGGATGACGTAAAGCCCAATCAGGTTAGCAAAAACTTCAAGGTCTATGCCAAGACGCATGTTACCGGAACCACTTTTGATAAGAATGAAGTGGTGGAAATTCTAGATCGTGAGCTCAATAAAGTGCTTCATCCCGATATGTATCTGGCCGATACTGATTTTGATTCACTTGCTTTGCAGTATGTCGGAGAAGATGGTTCTGCCAAACGAATCAAGGTTAATGCTAGCATGGCCTACAAGCTCGAATACTCTTTGGATGATGACTTGAAAGCTAAAATCATTGAACACGTACTGGGCAAAGGTCTCCAAAGTTCGGAAGAATATATCCAAGGACTGGAAGAAGTCTCTGAAGCTAAGATCTCAACCTGGCCTTTCTGGGTCCGTAAAATTCCCGGGATTGCCAGTAACGTGAAGGTGGAAAAGTTGGCGGATTAATCGTCACTAATCTTGTCTGTTGGAATGCCAGCCTGCGGTCTGCCTGCCGGCGAGGCAGGAACGGGCAGGCAAAGTTTTGCGCCCGTACTTTGATTTCTGTTATGCTATAGGCGTACTCTAACAGTTTTTATCTTATGTCTCGTATTTTGGCTCTTGATCTGGGAGAAAAGCGTGTCGGTGTGGCAGTTAGTGATGAAACTCAAGTGATAGCCACTGCTTTGGATTTGATTCCTACAGAGAGATTATTGCCAAGTCTGAAGGTGCTTTTACAGGATTTGCAGGTTGAAAAGATTTTAATTGGCTTACCGATCTCGATGGATGGCCGTGAACATGCTCAGGCCGAAAGAATTCGCATACAAGCTGCCAAGCTTGAGAGTAAACTGGATGTGCCTTTTGAATTTAGGGATGAACGCTTGACTAGTGTACAGGCCCTCCGTTTTTTGCAAGATTTTAAGGTCAAAGGAGCCAAAGATAAAAAAGATTCGCTCTCTGCTCAGATTATTTTACAAAATTATCTGGATGCAAAAAATGTTTAAAGATGATGATACATACGTTTTGGCAGGAGGCTCAAAAAGGAACCCTTTCTTGAAGTTCTTGAGGAAATTTAAAAGAAATAAATTACCTTTTAAACGCAGCGATCTTTATGCTGAGAAGAAAATTAGTAAATCCTTCAACTTTGCTGCTCGTGAACGTAAGGTGCGGGGGAAGAAGCTGATTGTAATCTTGATGCTTATCTTGCTTGGTATTATGACAGCTGTTCTGAGCTATTACGCTTTCTTTTCTGGAGCTTTTACACTCCAAGAAATCCTAGTTATCAATGATAGTCGTAATAAAACTTTGGATGACGAGACTATTTATAATCAGCTCGTAAATTTTAAAGGAGAGAATCTGATCCAGATTTCGAGTTCTGAGATTGCGTCTATGGTTATGAATAAGAACGTACGTATTCAGAGTGTTGAAGTGGATAAAGTTTATCCTCAAACAATTAAGATACTCTTCACCGAGTATGCCATTGTAGCTTTGTTCAAGGATCTAGTAGCTGGCACCGAACAATTGGTCAACGAAGCGGGAGTGATTGTTCCAACTGTGCCTATTGAAGGACGTGATAAGCTTATCAAAATTGAAGTTTCTTCAGATGTTGCCAAAAAGGTCGGTGAACTTGCTATTCCTCGCGAAGATTTGAAATTTATCAACGATCTACAGTTCAAATTATTGGACGTCTTTGCGGGACTCGAAATTGATAAAGTACGCTATTTACCGATCTTAAAAGAAGTGCGTGTTGCTACCAAACCTGGTTTTGAGATTTGGTTTGATCTCGAACGCGATCTGGAAACGAGTATCGAAGATCTCTTTCTCGCCTTTGATCAAGGCAATTTCTCCGGTACTTATTTTAGCTACGTTGATCTCAGAATTCCGGGAAAGGTTTTTGTGTGTACGCAGGAGAATTGTTAGGAAACTAGGAAAAAAGTACTTAAGTAGATAAGTCAGTAAGTACTTAAGTAAGAAGCTTCTTTAACTACTCAGACACTTCCTCAAGAATGTTTCGCGGTGTAGGAAAGTTCGGGGGCTGCCCCCCTTTTTTTTAATGTAACAAACAAAGATTAAGAAAACATTAAGATTTAATAGAAGCCAATAAAACAAGGATAATGGTTGAAAAACTGGCTAAATGGTTGGGGAAGAGAGGGACTAGGGTAGAGGGTCTAGGGTGACTAAATTTTGAATGGGAGAAAACACTTTATGGAATTGGGACCTTGTTCTATTGTTGAATTGTTACATTGCTCTACTGTTCCCTTGTTTATCAACAATATAACAATCTGACAATACAACAATTGTGTTTTGTCTTCTGTTTTTATGCTAAAATACCGGTGTATTTAAATCCTAATTCTATGCGTTGGATTACTCTTGGTTTCTTAGCAGGTGTTTTGCTAGCTATCATCTTCCAAGTACAGATTCCGGTCTTTCTGACTCGTTATACAGCTGTAGCCATTATGGGTATTCTGGATGCTATTTTTGGTGCGACGAGGGCCAAGTTGGTGGATAATAAATACGATCCGATTATTTTTGCGACCGGACTGATTTTTAATATCTTGCTGGCAGTAGCGATTACTTACCTTGGCGATCGTCTGGGACTTGATCTCTACCTAGCAGCTTCAATCGTATTCACTTTTAGAATCTTTGCTAATGTGGGAGTGAGTAGGAGAGCTATTCTAGAGAAATTCCTAAAAAAGAAAGGATTAATCGAATCTTAAAGTATGCTCAAAAAGTACTGGTATATCAAACAAACCGACTTGGCTGATGGTCTAACCGAGACAGATATCGCCATGTTGGATGGTTCTTGTATGTTCAAAGAATTTGCCAATAAAGACCTCATCTTTTCCCCTGATGATCCGGCCAAGAGAGTTTATGTGCTGCGTCAGGGTGAAGTCACGCTGTATAATCTTTCGCGTGATGGTAAGAAAGTCATTATAGATACTCTCAAACCTCCTACAATTTTTGGAGATATTTCTTTTCTGGAAGAGGGTACACAAGGTTACTATGCGGAAGCTTCCTCGGACTCGATACTTTGCGTTATTCCCAAAGAAAAATTCATCGAAATTATTGAAAGACGTCCGGAGATCACATTGCGTCTTTTAGAAATTTCTTCACAACGACTTAAACGTGCTGAGGAACTTATTCGTGATCTTGCTTTGTCTGATGCTAAGTCCAAAATAATCAATCAACTTCACCGTTTGGCTGCTAAACAAAGGGCAGAAAGCAAAGATGGTTGGTTTCGTATCGATCTCAATCTAACGCACGAAAAACTAGCCAATATGGTGGGACTGACCAGAGAGACGACGACCAAGATCTTGAATGAGTTGAAGGAGGAAGGCTTTGTGCGTATGGAAGGCAAGACGATCTTTCTTTTGGATAGGGTGTGAACTGTCTTACAGAGTTAAGTATGTGATATGGTAGAATGGTTCTTGCATTAAAGACCGATGCGAATACTACTGAAACCACTACAAATCTACGAATATGCGATTCGAATCGTGCTAGTAAGTATTCGGGGCATTCGTACCCGCCTGCCGGACGGGCAGGGATTAGTATCGCATTGATTGTGCGATTAACTTGTCTATAAAACTTAACTCTAAAAAAATGGAAGTAAAAACGATCGAAATCTACTCAACTACCACCTGTGGTTTCTGCACTATGCTGAAATCTTACTTGGACGGCAAAAAGGTAACTTACACGCAATATGACTTATCAAAAAAACCTGAGAAAGTTACTGAAATGATGGAAGTTTCCGGCCAAGGTGGCGTACCTGTTACTGTTTTAAATCGCGGTAAAAGCGATGAGGTTGTTGTGGTTGGCTTCAATAAGCCACGCATTGACGAGCTCCTGGGCTTGTCTTAGAATTTGTCTACTAATAACTTATTAATATCATGACCGGAGGATGTGGCGGTTGCGGAGGTTGCGGTAACTAGGCAACTTCTTGGCAATCTAAATAAGAGAGCTCTCCTTGAAAAGGGAGGGTTCTTTTTTGTTTTTTATGTTAAGATTGCAGCAATTAGGGTTACCTTTTGGTTGGCATAGCAAGGTAGAGTGGTTAGCGAAAACTAAGCTAAAACCACCATGTCACGACCGACTAACGCTCTCCTAATCACTATGAAACAAAA
>JAQVLK010000048.1 GCA_028704165.1 Candidatus Altimarinota bacterium
CTCAACACCGCCTTCAGCAGCAAAAAAAGCTTTATTGGCGCTGCTGGTTGAGGCCGAGTTGCGAGCGGCAGAAACAATCGCGATCGAGACACTGAGGGCGGCTGCGATCACCAAAGCGGTCACAGAAACTGAGATAATGATGGAACTACCGGATTTTTTGCTCAGGAAAACTGACATGTAATTTGATTTAAGCGGCCTGCCACTCGACAGTGTCGTAGTAGCGAGAAGTGATGGTAGTTTGAAGCTCTAAACTAGGTGCTTCGCCTGCAAAAAAGTCAGGCACTTTAGAGCTGGCTGTATTTAGTTGAGTTTCTAGGATGATAGTCACGGTCGGTTGTACCTGGATCTCGGGAACTTCATTGAAACGGTGAGGATCACGGGCCGGAGAAATAAAGAATTTGATGTTGGTCACATTGATCTCTTCCGGAGTAAGGTTGCTGCCAAAAGTATCTGTAGTAGCTTCTAGTTCCGGTGTCCAATTGTAAACCTCGCTCGTTCCTTGCTGCTTATAAGTCTGTGTCAGACGGAAAAGGGCCGCAGAAGCTTCCTCCCAAGAATAGATAGTGCGTTCTTGGCCGTTGGCACTCAAGAGATAAAGACGTTCTGCTCCGCTGAGCTCGACCGAGCTTGGTGCCACTTCATCTTTCTCCAGTGCGGTATAAGCTGCGTAACATTCATTGTCACTGCTTTCTGAATCCGGTCCGCAGTCAAAATTCTGGGCGATATGGGCAGAAGCAAAATCGATTTGTGAATTACGAATATCTTTGACGATTCTTTCCATCACAAAGCGACTATCTTCTTGCAATTTACGTTCGAGATTGATGCGCGCGCTGCTCTTGAAGACACCAACAAATCCCATACTGGCCATGGTTAAAACAAAAGCAAAAATACTCATAGCAACCAAGATCTCGATCAATGTAAAAGCTTTTCTGTTAAGCAAAGGTACAAGGGTTATCGGCTTCTTTTCCATAATACTCAGTGCTTTCTCGTTCATACCAATCGTAAAGCTGACTCTCTAGAACGACACTTTGAGGAGTGCCATCTTCAAACCAGAGTACGGTCGATTTGATATCAATATGATTACAATCTTCTGCTGTGCAGATAGCTTCAACTTGGCCGTAGCTTATTTCCAGTTGCCTAAAATACGGACTTGCTTCATTCGGAAAAGCTAATTCACCTATACTGTGAGTATAAAGACCGTTTTGATCGATATAAATTCTGTATTTCTCCAATTCTGGATCCGGAGCTGTCAAAAGTGCGGCTAGTTCTTTAATGTTGTCTTGAGCTGCTCCTGTGTACTTGCAAATCCTAACTTCCTGTCCAAATTCTGCCCCAATCTCCGTGCTATCAATACGGTAATAATTAGTTTCTGTCACATCTTCCTGAAATCCCTGATTCCAGTTTTGTCTGATATTGCCACTTTGAAAAAGCCAATTCGAATCACGTTTGGATCTTAACAATTCAATACCAGAGCGTGCTAGGTTATTGGCGACGACGTGGCGCTCACTGGTTTTCATGAGCTGCATACTATACGACAGCATGCTCACGGCCGAGACGATGCCGGTCGACAAAATAGCGATCGAAATCACAACTTCTCCGAGACTAAAGCCACTCCTGTTTTTTAAGGTGTTTCGCGCTCCGCGCATGCTGTTTTGGCTAAACTTATTTGGCTATTTTTTTGATCTATTACAAAACTTTTGAGATTTCCTTCCGGACTTGTTAGTTCCAAGCATAGTCCCTGTTCAGTATATTCCGCACTAGTTGATACACTAAGGTTTGTCAGTAATCTAAGCTCTGCTTTGGGGAGGAGGAAGGCAATGGTCGCACTTGATATACCTGTATTGTCCCAATCATCATCGGCTCCTTCTCCTTCATTTCCTGGAACAAAGACATAAATTCCTGAAACGGTAGAATTTACTAAGCTTAGAGTCTCTAGTAGTTTATCTTTATCTCCATTTTCGTCAGTATTGAAGAGATAATTATACTGACCTGCTCCAGTTCCATACTCTGTTCCAGTCTCGGCAAAGAGCTGGATTTCTCCACTAGCTAGGGTGAAAGATAGCCCATAATCTTTGGGTAAAATATCTTCATTGGTCACGCCCGTAATAGCATCCGTGCGCACCGTATTAAAAAGTGATTCTATCATCGTAGCATCTACGTTGAGTTTGTTTTTGTCACGACTGCTGGAATAAGTACTAAAACTAGCGGTCACGATAATGCCAACCAGTACAACCGTAGTCAAAAGCTCGATCAGAGTAAGTCCTTTTCTCATACCACTTCGCTCTATCATTTTTTTTGCAAAGGCAGAAGCTGTTCTTGCTGAAATGAGCTTCCCGCCCAAACGACTGTTTAGTCGGGCAGGCGTGGCATTGATATTATTTGTAATTTTAATTGGTATCACAAGATAAGAGTTAAATACCAATTCATAATCTCGCTGCCCCACAGAAAGCTGAGGAAAGTTCCGAGGGAGAGGAGGGGAGCGAAGGGAATGGGAGTGCCGCCGGCTTTGCGCTTAAAAATAAGTAGTGGTAGTGAAACAATCGCACCGATAAAATAAGCTAAACAAAGAGCTACGATCACCAGCTTCCAACCCAGAATAAGCCCCATGAATACTCCGAGCCTCAGATCTCCACCGCCGATAAACTTTCCTTTGGATAACAAGAATTGTAAACCGAAAAAAGTAAGTGGAATGAGTGCTCCTAATACGGCGTTTTGTAAGCTGGGGGTAAAAGGGTAAAGTGTAGCGATCAAGGCAAACAAGATCACGGGAATACTGATTTCATCCGGAATCTCAAAATAAAGGAAATCATAGACAGTAATACTTACCAAGACTCCCGTATAAAGAAGGAATAAATAAGTCTCGTAATTTTCTAATGATAAGTTGAGAGCAACCAGTAAGAATAAGAGACCGGTGACTAATTCTACCACCGGATACTGCCAAGAGATTTGTTGGTGGCAGTGTTTGCACTTTCCTCTTAGCAAAATAAAACTCAAGACCGGGACAAGTTCCAGAGCAGAGAGTTTCTTTTTGCATTTTGGACAAAAAGAACGTCCGGTAAGTAAGCCGCCAGTCTTGCTGTGCAATCTATACACCAAAGCATTGATGAAACTTCCAATACAAAGGCCTAAGATAAAGATCAAAGTGTAATAAAATCCTTGCATGTTTTTTGTTTTTGCTCCGGATGGGATTGTAGCATAGCTATTGGCTAGTAGCTAGAAGCTAGTATAATTCCAATTCTTCGATGTCTTCTAACTTCGTGAGTGCTGCAAACTGAATCTTTCTATCCAGTGCCGGCAAATGATGATGCAAATGGTTTTTCTCTACGTACTCTATCGCAGCGTAAAGATGATCGGTGGTTTCTATCGTTGTACATCCGTATTTGCTTGCCCATAACTTTGAAGATTTTCTCTTACCGCTAACATGGGGCTTAATACTTCGTGATGCGGCCTTCTTCTCTTCGCTAACATGGGGCTTAAGCCCCATGTGTGCTTGGCGGAATTTATAGGAGCTATATCCCTTAAGCTGTCTGATTATATCACTTTGTTCTTCTCTTTTGCTTGCTAGTATGAGATGAACGTGGTTACTAAGTACGTTGAGAGCTACTATATTATAGGCTTTCTCTTGGATTTTTTCGTTTAGATATCTGCAGATTTCTTCACGTTCTTCCAAAGCTAGGGAAATTGGGGTTTTCTTTTTTGTCCAATACTTCGCCATCCTCTCACTGACCCTGCTATTATGAGTTACCCAGGTAATATGAAAAATTTCCATATCTAAGCTCACTTAATTAAAGCAAGCTTAGCAAGAAAAGATTAAGAAAACATTAAGACGAGAAAATAAGAATTAAGTAGTAAGTACTTAAGCTTACTTAGCTTTGTACTTACGCAGCTTATTCCACATTCAAAATTTCTACCCATGACTCTCCGGCACCGGATACTGCAAGCAGAATTCTTTGACTTCTTGCTGTAAGTTCTTGAGAGTTCCTTCATCATCCCGATGATCCACAGCTTTTCTGATGTACTGAGCTATCTTACGCATTTCATCTTCTTTCATACCGCGAGTGGTCATGGCTGGAGTGCCGAGGCGAACACCGGATGGAGTGTAAGGAGGATTCTTATCATCTGGAATACCGTTCTTATTGAGTGTCATGTTAACACGGTCCAAAACAGTCTCGACCACATCTCCGGTAAGCCCCCAAGAAGTGACAGTATCAATCAACATCAAATGGTTATCGGTTCCATTGGTGACCAGTTTACAACCGAGCTTCATCAATTCATCTGCTAGAGCCTTTGCATTATCGAGGACTTGCTGAGCATAGACTTTAAATTCCGGCTTGAGTGCTTCACCAAAAGCTACGGCCTTGGCGGCGGTGTTGCTCATGTGTGGGCCACCTTGAAAACCGGGGAAGACGGAACGATCAATCAGAGTTGGTAAATTCTCAATCGTTTTTTCAGGTTTCTTGAGAGGGTTACCAACTTTTCCTTGAGAGAGGATCATCCCTCCACGTGGTCCGCGCAGAGTCTTGTGGGTAGTGGTGGTAATAATGTGGAAGCCGTGATCGAAAGGATTTGGTAGTACTCCGCCCGCGATCAGTCCTGCGATATGAGCCATGTCTGCCATGGCGACTGCTCCAACTTCTTTCGCAATTTCAGCGAATTTATCATAATCATAACTGCGAGGATAAGCTGAGAAGCCTGCCAAAATAATTTTAGGCTTATGCTCTAGGGCCATGGCACGCAAATTGTCGTAATCGATTTCTCCTGTTTCAAGATTGCCGATCTTATAACGTACAAAATTAAAAATCTTGGAAATATAAGTCACAGGATGTCCGTGAGTCAGGTGTCCGCCGTGTCCCAGATCCATACCGAGCACAGTATCTCCGGGTTCTAACCAAGCAAAATAAGTTGCGACATTGGCTGGTGCTCCGCTCAGTGGTTGCACGTTGGCATGATCACAATGAAAAAGTTGCTTAGCTCTCTCGATTGCCAGATTCTCTACGTCGTCTGTAAATTCTTGTCCACCGTAATAACGTTTACCAGGATAACCTTCACTATATTTATTGGTAAATTCTGAGCCAAGTGCTTCCAAAACTGCCTGTGACACATAATTTTCGGAAGGGATTAGTTCCATTCCTTCTGACTGGCGACGGATCTCATGATCCAAGACCGCAGCCACTTGCTGGTCTTCATCGTGTAGGTGTGTTCTTTGCATTTTAAGAGGGGTTACTTGATGATTTTTTATGATTCAAGCCCAGAAGAATTATTCCCAGAAGAATTAGACTTACACTTACGATTTGTGCAGCACGCAAAGATCCTAGCATAAGTGAGTCTGTTCGAATTCCCTCAATAAAGACTCTGCCAAGGGAATAGGCTATGAAGTAAACATACAATAAATCTCCTGTTTTAAACTTAACTTTTTTAAGAATCCATAGAAGGATTCCGAATACCACTAAATTCCAAAGTGATTCATATAGAAAGGTAGGATGAAAATATTCCGACTCCAAATATCCATGTGGCCTACGAGCCGGATCAATATAGATCCCCCACGGTAAGTCTGTCGGACGTCCAAAAGCTTCTTGATTTATAAAGTTACCCCAGCGTCCGATACTCTGAGCAATAGGTAAGCCCAAAGCTACACAGTCCAAGTAGGGGAGTAACTTAATCTTTCTCAATTTACTAAAAAGTAAGATCCCCAAAAATCCTCCAATCAAAGCTCCGTGAATGGCAATGCCACCTTCCCAGATCGCGATTATTTTCTGAGGGTTCTCTACAAAGTAGCTCCAGTTGAAAACTACATAGTAGAGTCTGGCGCACACAATTCCTCCGATACCTCCATAGAGTAAAAAGTCATAAATAAGCTCAGCTTTTAACTTGAGTTGCTGGGCGGCACGGGCGGCTATCCAAGTACCGAGCAAAGCCCCGAGCGCAATTAAAATGCCGTACCATCTCACTTGAAGTGATCCAAGCTGAAAGGCGATGGGATTTATGCTGGCGACGATAAGCATTCTGTAATTTATGTTTCGTCGGGGAAAACTCCCTAGGCAATTTAGCAGAAAAAGGGAAGAATGCAAGAAAGCAACAATGGAACAAGGTAACAAGATAACAATGTAACAATGTATTTTACACAATATTATGTGGTGATAGTATACTCACCTCTAAATCTTGTAGAGTGTTGAAATCATTGTGCATAACTTAGATATATTCTTTTTTTATGAACTTACATTTTTTTGCTTTATATAAATGCTTTAATTAATTATAGAACAAAAAGAGTATTCGAAAACAAGCTAGTTATGCACAATGTAATGCTATAATGAAAGCATATTTATTTTTAGTCAAAGTTAAAAAGAGCTGATTTGCTAAAAATATAAAATTACATTTATTTGACTTATAAAAAACAAATTCATGGTGATTGTGAACTATTTAGTTATTCAAAAAGAATAACTTTTGCTTTACCTGTCAAATATTTATCCACTAACACTTGTTGACGCTTTGCTTTCTAGGCTCTAAGTTGTGGCTGTAAAGAGAAGAACAGAGATTTTAGTTGGTAGTTATGAATAAACTATTAGTGCGAACTTCCTGTAAATGGCCGCAAGAAGATGAATCCTTCACATCCAGTTCATAAACCGGTGCTACTAGCGGAAACAATTTCCGCCCTGAAATTAAAGCCCGGCATGAAAGTTATCGATTGTACCTTGGGATTGGGAGGTCACAGCACAGAGATTCTAAAGAAAATTGGAAAGACTGGGAGATTACTAGCTATCGATCAAGATCAAGAAGCCTTAGAAATATCGAAAGAAAAACTTTGTTCCTTTAAAAATCAAATCGCGTTCTATCATGGTAATTTTGCAGATCTAAAAAGGATCGTAACGGAACTGGACTTTGGTCCGGCTGATGCACTCCTGGCGGATCTGGGGATGTCCTCTTATCAACTTGATCGAGGACAAAGGGGATTCTCCTGGCAGGAAGGAGGTCCACTGGATATGCGTATGGATCTCAATCTGGAAATAACTGCTGCAGATCTGATTAATGATTCGAGTGTTGATGAATTGGCAGAAATCTTCCGCAAGTATGGAGAACTAAAAAAAGCAAAAAATCTAGCTTTTAAAATAAAAAAAGAAACTAAAAACAAAAAGATTACCCTGACTCAGGAACTTCGTAAGATTGTGGAGTCCTACGTTCCAGAGTCCAAAAACAAAAAGAAGCCCTTACGACAAGTGTTTCAGGCTCTCAGAATAAAAGTAAATGACGAGCTTGGGGTACTCACAAGGATGTTAGAAAGTCTTTCTAGCATCCTTGATACTGGGGCTAGAGTCGCGATTATCAGTTTTCACTCTTTGGAAGATCGGATCGTAAAAGAATACTTTAGAGATCAGGCCGAAACTTGTACTTGTCCACCAGATAGTCCCATCTGTAATTGCGGGAAGATTCCGACTTTCAAAATCATAAACAAAAAAGCAATTAAAGCAGGAGAGCAAGAGTTAGAAGATAACAGTAGATCAAGAAGTGCACAGCTTCGAATATATGAAAAGTTGTAAGTGTTCGTTTCCTATTTCTCCCAAAAAATAAAAACAAAAATAAATGACATCGAGCTTTGCTCAAAGCCAACCACTTTGGCAGCCGGTTAACATTCAGTCTGATACCAGACGCCGCAAGAGGACAATCAAGACCAAGGTCAAGATTGGTCCAGCGACGCTTGTTTTTGCGTTAGTTATTTTAATTGCGTTACTAAGTATTGGTATTTTGGCGCGTGCGAATAGAAATACGGTTAGTGGTTATGAAATTGAGAGATTGTTGAAAGATATCACTGCTTTGAATATCGATAATGAGGTTTTGTCGAAACAGATCGCTGAAGCTCAATCGCTCAAAGATGTTCGTGATGCTGCTGTCGTGAAGGGGATGGAGAGAACCATCAATTACAGAACAGTTGTGATGAACAAGAATTCCAGTCCGGTAGCTTGGGCAGAGTAACAAAGACAATTGTTGCATTGTTTCTAACCATTTAACCATTCTAGCCATTAACTTGAGTGAAAGTGCAAGACACTAGTCACTAGTAACTAGAAACTAGAAACTTTCACTTGCACTGTTCCAGTTCTTAAACCATTTTGTGTCAGTCTAGCCAGTTCAATCTTTTCTCAAACTACTTTTTCGATGATGCGGAACCAGTTGAAAGAGTTTCTTTCTTTGCTTTCTTATGTGCTATGATTACGAAGACTCAAAATTGAAGTATGAAGAAGCAAAAACAAACTAAAAATATATCCGAGAAACTTATCACACGTGTAAATTTTTTGCGTTTGGCTGCTTTGGTAATGACCATTCTAATTGGAACGAAACTTTTTTATTTACAAATCTTGCGACACGATCACTATCAAGAGATAGCTGATAATCAACACAAAAGTCACGTTAGCCTTCCTGCCAAGAGGGGAACGGTTTATTTGAATGATGGACAAAATGGAGAGGCAGCAGTCTTGGCGACAGATGTGTCTTTGGATTTAATTTATATCGATCCGGGCTTGATCTCAGAATCGGATCATGAACTGATTGCCGGAGTCCTCGCTGAAATGCTTTTTGAAGAGGAAGAGGAGAGTACCGAGTATGATTTTTATGATGAAGTTGCTAATAACGCTCTCGACATTTTTCTAAGTAGTGAAGATTTCTTAACAAGCTCAGGAGAAGTGCTTGAAGTTCCTCCGGAAATCGCTGAACCTGAAGTAATTGATACTGTGCTTGAAACTCGAGAGAAGAAGGTCGAGGCTTACAAAGCAGAATTGATAAAAAGAATGTCTCGTAAGGAAGTAAATTATGTACGCCTCTTGGAAAATCCAAGTGAAGAATTAGCTCAACAAGTAGAGGATCTGCATCTGCGAGGAGTTTTTGTGGTGACAGAAGAGATTTATGCAGATCCGACTTTAATTCAGGATAATACTGAGACGGCCGAGAAACTATTTGAACTGCTTGGTATTCCCAAAGATGAGTTAGCATACAGGTTACGTCCACGAGCTATTCACTATCTTCCTATCAAAAATAGAATCGATCCTCAAAAAACTGAACAAATCCTGCGTGCTCTTGAACAAAAATATATTTTGCTGGGAGATAAAATTTTCCCGAGCGAAGCTGAAACCTTTGATTTACTGAAAAGGCGCTTGATCTTGAAAGGCTTGGGAGTGACAGCTGAACATCATCGTTATTATCCTGAAAACCAATTGGCTTCTCAGATTATCGGCTTTGTGAATAAGGAAGGTGATGGACAATATGGCTTGGAGGGTCAATTTGATAAAGAGTACAATGGGATTACACTGCGTGGCAAGGCCGGTAGGTTACTTTTTGATCGTGATGCTTCGGGTAAGCAGATCGCTGTTGGTGATAAAGTGTTGGATCCTGCTATTCCGGGAGACACTATTTACCTGACGATCAATCGTGCTATCCAAGAGTTCGTTGAAACTCAGCTTGAGAAACAAATTAAGGAATACGATGCGGAACGCGGTGAAGTGATTGTGATAGAAGTCGAGACCGGTGCTATCTTGGCGATGGCGACCTATCCTACTTTTGATCCTAACATTTACGAAGATGCTTTTGACAAATATGAGGAGGGAATTCACGCTGGAGAATATAAAAATAAAATCGGCCCCAAAGCTTTTCAGAACCCAAGTTTATCTGATGTATATGAGCCTGGTTCGGTTTTTAAAATTATCACGATGGCTTCCGGGCTGGATGTCGGCGAAGTCGAACCCAAGACCGTGCACTGTGAATATTCCAGTTATGAGCTCAGAGATGGTTATCGTATCTGGAAT
>JAQVLK010000010.1 GCA_028704165.1 Candidatus Altimarinota bacterium
AGCTCTACACGCTGTTTTGCGTTAATTTGTGTCCGAGGCATTATATGTAGTTAGATAGTGATTGGCTCACATATCTTACTCATCACTGGTGCCTTTTTAAAAATTGCTTTTCGGATTTGAATTCACTAGACTTTTATTGACAAGTGAGGTGTTATATATTATATTAGCAGCCATTCAATATTTTAAATATGTCTTTAAATAAGGTGAATTTATTGCCGGAAAATACTGCTGAAAACCTCATCTGTGTTCTTGTGGATCAGATAAAAACTTTGGATTATCATATTGGGGTTGCATGGAAAAATTTAACCTCTGACTGTTACGAAGAAGATCGTATTGATCTAGTGAAACTTGGGGAAAGGTTGACTACTCACAATGACATCAAAGAGATAAAAGACAATAAGGAACAATTAAATCAGTTGCTACATTTACAAAGGTGTTATAAGCCACTGCGGGAGGTTATAGAGGTGTATCTCAAATATAAAAATACTACAGAAGAAGAGAGACCAGATATATTAAAAGAACTCATGGATTTAGTGAAAGACGATGAAAAAGGCTTAAGGGCGATTTATCGTTTTTTTGTTGAGCTAAAGTCTTACCAAACGGTGCCTAGGTCAAGTTTGAAGGGACTTGCTTTCCTGATAACTATTTTTAATGAGTCTCTTAAGGACGAGTTTGGTATAGATAGTCATATAAGGACTCCCGCCTATACTACGGGAGAAGTAAATGCTCCATATATTTCCAGAGTTTTTGATCGATCGGTAATATATGAATTTTACGAACAGTTCAAGGCTACTCTCAAAGAGTTAGAAGATGAGGTTGTCCGTATGTTAAACATTAACATTGTTAGACAAAAGTACAGTAAGGCTTTCGGAATTTACGAAACGTGGGAAGCCGCAAGAAACCGCTTCCACAATAATCCAATGCTTGTAGTCCAAGAATTGAAAGACAAGCAATAAAGTTTACCAAAAATCTGCTACAATGTGTTTACGTTAAGAGTTCTTTATGTACGCAGAAATTGTGATAGATCATCAGCTTTCCAAGTTGCACGACAGCTTTACTTACGAAGTCCCGGCCGAGTTGCCGGTGCAGCTGGGGCAGATTGTGCTGGTACCTTTTGGTCCTGTGCGTCAACGTGGGGTGGTAGTAGCTTTCAAAGACCAAGTCCCGGCCGAGATCAAAGGTATCAAAAACATTCTCAAGATTTCTACGCTTGAACCCGTGCTTTCCAAGGAGCAACTTTCTTTGGCTTGGTGGATGAGTAAGGAGTACAACTGCACTTTACTGCATGTGATTAAACTAATGCTGCCTTTTGAGATTTGGAAAGGGAAACAAAAATCTTCTTATACCACGGTTGCTACGCTGAATTTTCCAGTCTCAGAACTGCCGGCCAAGCTGGTAGAGCTTCGCCGTGCGCCCAAGCAGGCGGCTCTTTTGCAAGAGATAGCCCAGCAGCAATCTTATATTTGTTCCAGCGTACAAGGATTGAAAGTTTTGGAGCAGAAAGGCCTGATTCAGCTTGAGAAGAAACGTAGTTGGAGAAGTTTGACTCACAAATATCAGCCCGAACCAGAAAAGGATATTTCCCTAACTGCTAAACAACAGCAAGTTCTCGAGGCTTTTCAGAAGACTCCCAAGCAAGTTGCTCTGCTACATGGGATTACCAGTTCCGGCAAAACCGAGATTTATCTGCAAGCAATTAAAAAGGTGCTTGCTGAAGCTAAGCAAGCGATCTATTTGGTACCGGAAATTGCTCTAACACCGCAAACCATTCAACGTCTAGTCAATCGCTTCCCTGGTCAAGTGGCAGTCTGGCATCACCTCTTGAGTGCCGGAGAAAAAGCGGATGAATGGGAGCGTATTCGTTCAGGGGAGGCGCGCGTGGTAGTGGGCTCGCGCTCAGCCCTGTTTACGCCGGCCTTTCAGCTCGGACTCATTGTCATCGACGAGGAGCATGAAGGTAGTTACAAACAGGATCGTAGTCCACGTTACCATGCTCGTGAAGTTGCTATGCAAATGACCAAGCTTTATCAGGCTAAACTACTCATGGGAAGTGCGACTCCTGATATTGGAACTTATTATAAGGCCTCACAAGGAGACTACGAGTTATTGGAATTGGCTGAACGTATTGGCTCTGCGAATGGTCTGCCAAAGATCGAAATGGTGGACCTGAGGGATGAATTTAAGAAGAAGAACTATTCCTATTTCTCTGATAAACTGCAATTGGAACTTGCAAATATTCTGAATGGAAAACAGCAGGCAATCCTATTTTTGAACAGAAGGGGTTCAGCTTCCGGACTACTCTGTCGCGACTGTGGCTGGCGTTCAGTTTGTCCGGCTTGTGATATTACCCTGACCGTACACGGGCCTAAATTACTCTGCCATTACTGCGGACATGAAGAGGCGGTTCCGGTCAGATGTCCTGCTTGCGCCAGTGTGGCGATCAAATCGGTCGGAGTTGGTACGCAAAAAGTCGAGACAGAACTCAAAAGGCTTTTCCCTCAAGCCAGAGTCTTGCGTGCCGATAGTGATACTACTTCCGGTAAAACTGCGCACGAAGAGATTTATCAAAAATTCAAAAATTACGAGGCCGACATCTTGGTCGGTACGCAAATGATTGCTAAGGGATGGGATCTGACGCGCGTCAACCTGGTGGGAATTATCATCGCAGATATTGGCTTACACATGCCTGATTTCCGTGCTTCAGAACGAATTTTTTCACTAATCACTCAAGTTGCCGGACGTGCCGGACGTGGCGATGATCCCGGCAAAGTGATTTTACAAACTTATACTCCCGATCACGAAGCGGTTATCTTTGGTACACGGCATGACTATCGTGGTTTCTATGAAAATGAGATCAAGGTTCGCCAAGCTTTTCACTATCCTCCCTTTTCTAGGGTTCTAACTCTTACATATGTTGATCAAAATGAAGATAAGGCCAAAGCAGAGAGTAAAAAGTTGGCCCAAGAACTAAAAAATAAGCTACCGGAACTTGAAGTACTCGGTCCGACACCTGCTTATCCACCCAAGGTTTATGGTAAGTATCATTTTGATCTGCTCATTAAGCTGCAAAACGAAGCCTTACTCGCAAAGATTCTGGCAACTATGCCGCGATTGGGCTGGCGGGTGGATGTAGGTTAGGAATTTATAAGTCAGGAAATAATTCTAGCATTTGTGGCGAATTGACAGAGCTATCTTCAGCCTCTTTGGCAGCTTGGCGATACTTGCAAAAATCGCAATCCGGAGAGGCCTGAGGTAACTTATTTCCTTCTAAGCATTTTCTGGCAGCCACGAGGGCTGCTCCTATCCAGTCGTCCTTGCCAGTGTAAGGGATGATTTTGATCTCAAATTCCAGTTTTTTATCAAAGCTATCTTTACTTGTGTCTCCGTTGCAATACACGAAGTAGCCGGTTTTTGAAACACGGAACCCATTTTGACGAAAGAGCCATTGATAAATTTCCATTTGGCGCTTATATCCTATCTGCCAATCAGCATCCAGATTTACCTCCTCTTTCTTGGATGTAGCCTTGTAATCTACAATTATCAGTTCACCTTGCTTATTGACCCAGACATCATCGATACCTCCGGTTACCAAAAACTTACTTTCTGGGTGCAAGAAAGTAATGCCGCCTCTCAGAGCATCACGCCATTCTTCCAGTCTGGCATCTTGGTAGGGAACTGCCTCAATCCCTGCTTTGCTCATTTCCGGATGCGCTTCTCCCCTTTCCCTGTAAAGGTCAAACTCTTTCTTAAGCAGTGCATCGACGGCACTATTGAGTGAAAAAGGATAGCCTGGGACTTGATCCACCCCGAGTCTACGGTCAAGATAAAAGCAACGAGGACAATTCAGAAACAAATCCAATTTGGAACGACTCAGCCGAAAAGCTTCCTTGGAAGCGGGGTTGAATAGGTTGCGAGTGCGGGGAGGATTGTACATGACCAGAAATTAGAAGCTACAAGTTATTAGCTATAAGCTAGGGGCAACTAAATCTTAGCTCTTATGGATAAAATAGAAAGGTGAGTGTACTTAAAAATTCTCACAGTACTTCATCGTTCTCGGTATTTCTTCGATCAAATCGGAAGCATTGAAGTGGGTAGAAACCTTCTTTGCCAATCTTTGCGCTGCTAAACCATTTAGGAAAACTCCGGCACTAGCTGCTAAGAAGGGTTCATTTTTACATGCTAGACTGGCAATCAAGCCAGCCAAGACATCCCCTGTCCCTCCCTTTGTCATACCCGCATTACCGGTTCTGTTAAGCTTCAATTTCTCCGCATTTGCTACATAATCTATGGGTCCTTTGAGGACAATAGTACAATTATATTTCTTGGCCATTTCGCGGAGATTTTCTTTCGTGGCACTAAGTCCGAAAAGCCTTTTGAATTCTTGCTGGTGGGGAGTGAGGATATAGTGGCTAGTGATTAGTGGTAAGTGACTAGTGACTAAAGCACCTGCATCCAGAACAATCGGAATTTTCGGAAGTTTTTTGATAAGGGCTGTAAGTTTCTTGTCCACTTTCATCCCGGGTCCAATCAAAATTGCATCAACTTTTTTCGCAGTCTCCAGAATTTCAGCTTGCGGCACAGCAATAAACTCACAAAGTTTACTTTTCATTTTCTGCAGTAACTGGGTATTTCCCTCAGTAGAAGAAAAGTATACGAGGTCAACGATTTTACTGGCGATCTTGGCAGCCAGTAGCGGGGCTCCGTGATACTTGGCACTGCCACCAAGGATCAGAAGTTTGCCGTTATCGCCTTTGTGCGACTTAGCTTGAGGTCTCTGCAAAGATTTAACTTCTCCTATTCCAATCTTTTGCTTCAGATCTTTGAAATCTCGCACATATGGAGGAATCTGATTGTGGGGTGGTCTTCTTTCTTGAGTATTCATAGTCTCTATCTATCAAAATAATCTAAAATATCTGAAGTGATATGTGTATCAATTACTCCACTCGATTCTCCGTAATGCAAGATAAAAAAAGTTGCGAGAGAGATGATAATCAAAATGAGCAAGGTCATAACGAGTGGTTTGAGCATGGTGTGCTGATTAAACTACTTACATCATAGCAAGCAGTGAGAGCTAAGACAAAGGAGCTTGAGTTTTCAACTGAAGTGAGATTAAATTAAGCGGCTTCTTCGGGGTGTAGCTCAGCTTGGCTAGAGCGCTACGTTCGGGACGTAGAGGCCCGCGGTTCAAATCCGCGCACCCCGACCATCTTCATTCAAGTTTCTAGAAGGATGTGTTAAACTTAGTTTAGATAAGTTCTTTTTATGGACAACACAGATATCTCAAGAATTTTCGCGGAGATAGCAGACATTCTTGAAATAAAAGGGGAAGGTGTTTTCCGCGTGAATGCATATCGTAGGGCTAGTCATTTGGTACTCGATCTTCCGACCGAGATGCGTGAGCATGGGACTGTGGAAGAATTGGAGAAATTCCCGGGCATCGGAGCAGCTTTGGCTAGAAAAATTCGTGAACTGGTTGATACCGGGAGCTTGGAATTTTTGGACAAGCTCCGGAAAGATCCTTTGGCAAAGTTAGTTGAACTTACGAAGATTCCCGGACTCGGTCCGAAACGAGTTAAACTTTTTCATGAACGTCTAGGTATTAAAACTATTGATGAACTTGAAGCCGCCGCTCACAAAGGATTGATTGCCAAATTACCACTGATCAAGGAAAAGACTGAGGCCAATATCTTGAAAGGAATTGCAGTTTATAAAAAGATGCATCAAAGAATCCCGCTTGATAAGGCTAGGGAATACGCCCAGACTCTTACTGATCAAATCAGAAAGTGGCCGGAAGTTAAACAACTGGAAGTTGCTGGGAGCTTGCGGCGCGAGCGCGAGACCATCGGAGATATCGATATCTTGGTGATCAGCGCTGAACCTCAGGTAGTCATCGAAAAATTTGTGGGACTAGCTGAGGTTGAGGAGATTTTAGCCAAAGGAGATACCAAAGGAGCTGTTCGAAGCAAATGGGGAGTGCAGGTTGATTTGCGTGTTTTGGCAGCAAAGTCTTTTGGGGCTGCGCTGATGTATTTTACCGGATCCAAGGAACACAATATCTTACTTAGGAGAATCGCAATTAGTAAAGGGATGAAACTTTCGGAGTATGGACTTTTCAAGGGGAAAGATTATTACAAGGGAAAGACCGAGGCAGAAATCTATCAGGCATTAGGTCTGCACTTTATCCCTCCCACAGAACGTGAAAATTCCGAGCAAATTGAGAAATATAAAATAATGTAGTTTCGTGTTAAATATTTGACACAAGATTTGTAAATGGCTATAATAAGCCTGTTTTAACTATAATGAATGTTAAAGGAGCTACAGGAATTTGGACTAAGCAGGGAAGAAGCTTCCGTTTATTTAGCTCTCTTGAGAATGGGTAGTGGCAAGGTTTCAGAGATCGCTCGTAGAGCTAACTTGCATAGAACTTCTGCTTATAATGTTCTCGAGACTCTTACTTCAAAAGGATTGGTTAGTTTCCGTACACATCTCAATCACAAATACTATGTAGCAGAGAATCCCAGTAAGATTCTAGATTTTTTACAAAATAAGAAAAACAAGTACGACGCCAAAATAGCGCTTTGCAGTAAGCTCGTTCCCGAACTGAGTGAGTTATATCGCGAACCTGAGAGTAAGCCATTTTTCCATTATTATGAAGGTATTAAGGGACTTAAAGACGCTTATGAAGACACGCTAACTTCCACAGAGACTATCAGAGCTTATACTCCAGTTGATGATATTCAGACTTGTCTGCCAGATTACTTTCCTGATTATTATAAAAGGCGTGCCAGAAAGGGCATCCATCTACGTGCTTTATTTCCTGCCACAATTCAGTCTATAAACCGCCGCAAATTTGATAAAGTGGAAGAAAGAACCAGTGTCTTAATTCCCAGGAGTTTCGATTTTCATCTGGAGATTAATATCTACAACGACAAAATGGCGATTATCTCGATTAAGGAAAAATTTGCAGTGATTATTGAGAGTAAAGAGCTTGCATATGCTCAAAAGCAGATCTTTGATCTAGCCTGGGAAGCTGCCGAAGTGTACGACAAAAAGATTTGTTCTCAGGGAAATGTAGAAGAGTAATTTAGTCTAAAATGGATGGAATAAAAGTCTATACCGATGGCAGTTCTCTAGGAAATCCTGGTCCGGGAGCTTGGGCGGCCCTAGTGTTTTGTGGAAAAATTCCCATAAAACTTGTGGGAGGAGAGCTAAATACGACCAATAATCGTATGGAAATGCAGGCCGCTATCTCCGCCTTGCAGTATGTCCAAAAGCATTGTGCTGGGCAAGCTGTTTCTTTGCATTCAGATTCCAAATTATTGATTGATACTATAACCAAAGGTTGGAAGAGGAAAAAAAATCTTGATCTATGGGATGAATTGGATACTTTGCTTGCAGAAATTAAGGTGGAGTGGATCAAGGTCAAAGGACACTCTAACAATCAGTGGAACAATGAATGTGATCGTTTAGCTGTACAAGAAGCGGAGAAGATCCAAAAAGACTTTACTATTCCAATTAAGAAGCAAACTGCAGAATTTTTCTGCCGGAATTGTCGGCTCGAAATCCGGGGCAAGCTAAGCTGGATGGAGAAAGCTAAACTTGTGCGTGTGGACTGCGAGTATTGTGGCAAGTTTGTGAAGTTCGCCAAGAAGACGAAGGAGAATTTGGAGAGGGCTAAAAGAATATAGAAAAGAGTTTGAGTACCCCCCCCCCAAAAAAAATCTTGGGGAAAACCTAGGAAATCTTGATGGTGTCTTTAACTAATGAGCTGCTTAATCTGGGCTCGTTTCTCTGGACAGATATCCACAAAAGAACGGAAACCATTATACACACTAATCGAGGAGTGATCATCCACCCAATCTATGAGGCTCTGATTCTGATTGTGTGGATGTCCCGTCTCTCCAAATAGCACCTTTCTGCCTCTTCTCATATTCTCTGAAGTTTCAAGGAGACTCCTGCTATGGTGATCAAGTTGCATGATTTCAAGGGCGCTCCTGTACAGTTCTTTATCCAAGAGAGTTGCTCCCATCATATTGGCCCAGTCTACAATGTTACCTGGCATGATATTTTGGGGGCTCCAGGAAAATATCCTCTGTAATTTCTTGTCATAACATAATTCTCTACGTAAGACTGGGCTTTCCGGAGCACAGTCCATAACCAGCTGTCTATCCTGTATTTCTACCAGGTCGGGTTGTCCGCTAGTTACTTCCATTTGATAAATGGTGCTTAGTAAGGTTGGATCTTTTCTCAAAATCTCTTCAAAATCACTCCATTTGCTTTCCGGATGGCGGCTCATGTTTCTATGGAAACGTGCTTTTAGCATTGCAAGCTGACGTTTGACCACCTTACCCTTTAAAGCCTTTGTTAGGTCTTCGGCGGTAAGGATCTGCTCTTTTCCCATATCCAATCCGCCAAAATAAACGTTTCCCAAGGCCCGGCGTACAAACCAAATAAAATAAGAATCCTCCAAACTTTCTATTAAAGGGTGATTTTCCAAAAGATCTGAAAAATGTTTCTGACCCATCGTAGCTTTTTGCATGAGATTTAAGGTCGGCCTTACAAGGGTTTCAATTTTATCACCCAATATGTCTTCACCATATCCTATTACCCTCTCGTAAGCATCTCCTAGCCTAACGAACTCCATGCTAGGCTTGGGGTCCGATAGCGCGTATTGCGGGAATGTCATGTTTTTTAGTATTAATAAATAAAGGATGGCATCGTAACAAAAGCATCTCTCTTTTGCAAGGTCCCCAAAACCGGGGACTAGCAAACTATTTCGTGCTATGGTTGCCTCCGCGGCGGAATATCGGCAACCAAAGCTTCATCTCCAGGTTTATCGAGAAGCTCATCGAACTTTGCGAAAGCATCCTTCAGTCTAAAGAAAGCTCCTTCTTGTCTCAGCTCTGGGGAGCCAAGAATAGTGTGTAATCCGCGACGATGCCGTCCATTACAGCAAAGTTCAATAAAAGTTCTTGGGGTTTCTGCCATAAGGGTTGATTTAAAGCACTGGCGATTATAATACGAACTCTACTTCATTGGAAATTGTTAATTGCTATAACATAAACGAAAAAACAGCTTGGAAGCGGCTGCTTTTCTGTTACAATGGAACTAGCGTCATTTAAATCATGCTTATGAGAATCTATACCAGAACAATCGTAGCCTTTTTGGCCTGTCTGTCGTTTGTCCTGCCGGTTATGGCACAAGAAGAGGTAACTTTGGGACCGGAAGTAGGGGAAGAAAATCCAGTCTTAAGCGCTGTCATACGTAGTGCAGACAAAGTAGAGGTCGGTAAGAATATTATCTTTGACAGTAGCCAATCATTTAATCCACTTCCCGACACAGAGATAAAATCTAGCTGGAATTTCGGGGATAACTCACGTCTCGAACAAGGGAGCGAGGTAGTGCATAGTTTTAGTCAGCCCGGTACTTACACAGTTCAGCTCACTATTAATAATAGCGAAGAAGCTGCCACGACTGAAAAAACAATTTTCGTTTACGAAAAATTATTAGTTTTGTTTACCTATGGAGCCGATACAGAAGAGCTGGAAAAGGCTTATAAATATGCCGCGGAGAAGAATATTCTGCTGAAGATTTTTGATGATAAGAGCAGTGTGTCTGATTTGGAGGCAACCAGAAATCTGGCAAAATCCCTCAGTGCCAATAAAGAAGATCTAGGGAAGGCGGGACTGGTAATGTTGTGGTCCAAACGTGCGAATATCAGTTTGAATGCTTTAGCTGATTTTGCGAAAGCAGAGAGAGAATCCAACAAGGATGATAAACTCAATTTGAGTCAGAAATCATTTGCGATCATTTCCGCCGAAAATCTAAACATCTTGAGCAGAATAGCCAAGGGAACTTATAGTGTGCTTGATTCTAAGCATATCTTGTTGGTACGCCAAGAAGCGCTTTTTACCATGATTGAATCTATCAATGAAACTGAGCTGATTGGTAATCTGCACAATCTCGGTTATGAATTCAAATTGGTTGATGAGAAATCTTTGCGTGTCGGTATTTTGAATTTGATGTCCAGTCTCGTAAATTATTTACGTAACAGCGGAGTTTCCAGCGAGACGCTCTTTCTTATTTTAATGCTGCCTGTAATTGCGACACTGATCTCTATCGCTAGACAATTTCTAGGGGTAACTACCATGGGTATTTACATTCCTACGATTTTAACACTGTCTTTCGTGAGTCTGGGTCTGACCAATACCCTCATCGTTTTGACTTTGGTGTGGGTTGTTGGGACTCTAACTAGGATGTTCTTCAAGCGCTATCGTCTCATGTATGTTCCACGTATCGCAATTATTATTACGATCACCAGTTTAGCTTTCATTTTGCTGATGTATGTTGGAAGTTTTTTACAACTGACATCTTTTTTACAAATATCGATTATCCCGGCCTTGATCGTGATGGTCTTGGTTGAGCAAATATTAACTTTACAGATGGAGCGTGGGATGAAGGCTGCTACTTTTCTCATGATAGAAACCTTGTTGGTCTCCATGGTTTCTTTCGCGCTTTTATCGCTGCCGTCTTTCCAGAACTTAATTATCGGATATCCAGAGCTTATTATTGTATTGATTTTGATTAATGTCTTTTTAGGAAGGTGGTCAGGGTTGCGTATCTCGGAACTTTTTCGCTTCCGCCGCTTATTGGACGAGGTAGAACATGCTGAAGAATAGAAAAGTTTAACCACCGTTTATGTTATTGAAATATATTTTTCGCAATAGTGGAGTATTGGGGATCAACGCCAGAAACTTGCTTTATATCAGGCCTTATAACAAAAGTAACGCGATCCATTTTGCTGATAATAAACTTAAGGCTAAGTTATTCTTGGAAGCTCGAGGAATTAAAGTGGCACGTTTTTTGGCAGCCATCAGGAGCAAAGACGAACTGGACAATTTTACTTGGAAAAGTTTAGGCAAATCTTTTGTGATCAAACCCAATCGAGGTTTTGGGGGAGAGGGCATTTTGATTGAACGTAACTTTGATTACAAAAACCAAGCGGCCTTACAAGCTATTAAGAATCATATTACCGACATCTTTGACGGAACCTATTCGCTCTCGAACTCTCCTGATTTCGCTTTGATCGAGCAGGTCATCGAGGTTAGTCCAGACCTAGCTGAATATAGCTACAAGGGTTTGCCAGATATAAGAGTAATTGTGCACAATTTAGTGCCTATTATGGCCATGCTACGTTTGCCGACAGAAGTTTCCGGTGGCAAAGCTAATGTTCACCAAGGAGGGATTGGTCTTGGCATAGACCTCGCGACCGGTGAGACCACACATGCAGTTCAGTACGATAAAAGCATTCACACTTTACCGGGGAAGCATTTGTCATTGTCAGGAATCAAAATTCCAAACTGGGACGAGATTCTATTAATCGCTTGCAGATGCCAAGAGATTTCAAATTTAGGTTTTTTGGCAGCAGATATTTGCTTGGATAAAAACAATAAACCGCTGGTGCTGGAATTGAATGCTCGTGGCGGACTTATGATTCAGACCGCTAATCTCGAGCCGCTTCGTACCAGACTGGAACGTGTGAAGGGACTAAAGGTTTCTTCTCCTGAAAAAGGAGTTTTGATTGGCAAAGAATTATTTGGGTCGAAATCTAAGCGTAAGCAAGAGTTGCCGGATAAAAAAATCTTGGGCAATTTGGAAGCTTTGGAACTAATAACTAAAACCGAAACAGTAGCGCTCATTGCCAAGATAGATCCCGGACAAGAGGAAAGTAGTTTGGATTTGGATACGGCTTTAACGGCTGGGTTGAACCCGCAGGAAGATAAACTAAAGCTGAAATTTATTTTGGGTGGCAAACGTGTACAAACTGTTGCCAAGACCATTAGTCTAAAAGATAAAAACTATAAAATTATTATTGGTCGTCGTGATCTCAAGGATTTTCTGATTGACCCTGCCAAAGAAACTCTAATCAAGCTCAGTGACTTATCTGTCAGTAAATTTGATTATCATAAAATTGACGAGTTGTTGTATGACATTGATAGGCAGATCAAATTATTATCCCACTTAGTACCACTTAATTTTAGCGAGGAACGTCGCAAATTCTTAGCTGATAATTCTTACAATCCGAGTTTTAAATATCCGGAATTAAAGACGGATACCACCGCCTTACGTGCTAATTTGGCACAACTTGAAATGGACGAATCTCCTTTGGGTAAATTATTTGCAGCCAAGAAAAAAGAGATTAAAAAAAAGATAGAGTTATTGGAAACGATAGGTGTGGATGAAAAATTTACAGCCGCTTCGATTGCGCTTTTTGGTGAACCGGACGATGAGGTCGTCCAACTTGCACAAGCCAGAATAGCAGTTATGCCGGAGACTTTCCCAGTAGAAAACGTCTTAAGTACGGAAGAGGTTATTAAACAGATCAAGGATAAATTAAATGAATACGGATTCAGTGCCTGGATAATAACTCTAAAAAAAGACTTATCTGCCGATATTGCGGTTGGCAAGAGCAAGACTATCTTTATCTCTCCTGATGCTAAATTCACACAGTCACGTTTAATCGGTGCGATTGCTCATGAGGTTGAAACACATATCTTGCGTACGGAAAACGGTAAACAACAACCTTATCACATCTTCCAACGTGGTTTGGCAAAATATCTTTCTACGGAGGAAGGCTTGGCAATTTACAATCAGGAAAAGTACGAAGATGCCAGCCAGTACGAAAAATACTATTGGGCAGCAGGTAGTGTACTTGCGGTAAAGTACGCTTTGAAAAATTCTTTCGCAGAGACTTTCGCTGAACTAAAAAAACTTGGCTTCAGCGAAGAGAGAGCTTTTGTTATGACTTTCAAAGTTAAACGTGGTTTGCATCATACGTCCCGGATGGGAGCTTTCACCAAGAACTATCTCTATTTTTATGGTAGAAAAATGATTGAAGATTTTGTGGCCAGTGGGGGAAACTTAAAAGACCTATACGTAGGAAAAGTTGGGATAGCTGATCTGCCAGTCTTGAAAGAGATTGCAGATCTCAAGTCAGCTCAATATTTACCAAAGTTTATTTAAAACATGCTGGGTAAAGTACATTTTATAGGTATCAAGGGGACGGGTATGTCGGCGCTAGCCAGTGTCTTAAAAGAACAAGGTTGGCAAGTGACAGGGTCTGATGTGTCGGAAGAATTTCCGACAGACAGGATTCTGCGGCAAGCCGGGTTGGAAACTACAGAATTCGCGCAGCAGCATATTGCAAATGAGTTGGATTTAGTCATTTATTCAGCAGCTTACAATGCAAGTAATCCGGAATACGCCAAAGCGCAAGAGTTAGGTCTGAAGATGCTGAGTTATCCAGAGGCACTCGGAGAACTTTCTCACGATTATTTCTCGATCGGAGTTGCCGGCATGCATGGCAAGAGTACCATCACGGCAATGTTGGCAAGCGTGTTGATAGAGATGCAGGAAGATCCGACTGTCATCTTGGGTACAACTGTCCCGGAACTTGATAATCGTAATTTTCGGCTTGGCAAAAGCAAATTATTACTAGCAGAGACTTGCGAATATCGCAGGCATTTTTTAAACTTTAATCCCCAAGCCTTAATACTCAGTAACCTGGAAGCTGAGCACATGGACTACTTCAAGGATCTTGCTGATATCAAAGATGCTTTTTTCGCCTATATCCGGAAGCTTCCGGCAGGGGCTTTGTTAGTTTACAACGGTGATGACCAGCATTTACCGGCTTTGTGTTCGCAGACAAAAGGTCCTCAAAAAATCAGTGCTGGTTTTGCTGTTGGCAATGATTTTCAAGCAAAGCGTCTGGATGATCAAAAGTTTCAGGTTTTTGTGCAAGGAAAGCCGCTAGCTTCTTTCCGATTGGCTGTTCCCGGTAATCACAATGTTTTGGATGCCTTATTAGTGATTG
Source organism: Candidatus Altimarinota bacterium (assembly GCA_028704165.1). GTDB lineage: Bacteria > Patescibacteriota > Gracilibacteria > RBG-16-42-10 > JAQVLK01 > JAQVLK01. The sequence goes on from JAQVLK010000010.1 coordinate 13,874, forward strand.
CTTTTTGCTATAGTTACAAGCCGCTAGCTTTCACTGTGGAAGCTCTGCAAAAAGTCTTACTGAAGTTTCGTGGTGGTGGACGAAGACTTGAATTGAAAGGTGAGAAAAAAGGCATAACTATCCTGGACGATTTCGCTCATCATCCGACTGAGATCAAGGCTAGCTTACAGGCTACACGCGAACGCTATCCCCAGGCACGTATCTGGGCGGTTTTCATGTCGCATACTTACTCGCGGACGGAAACTTTGCTTGCTGATTTTGCCAGCAGTTTCCAAAATGCCGATCGGGTGATTATCAATAAAATATTTTCTTCGGCACGTGAGAAACAAGGAAAGGTTAACGGCCAAGTTTTAACAGATGAAATTAAGAAAAATCACCAAAACGTATTTTATATTCCGGAATTTTCCGACACTATTACTTACCTTCAGGATAATCTAAAAGCGGGTGACGTGGTCATTACCATGGGTGCCGGAGATAACTACGTGATTGGAGAAGAGCTGCTTAAAATACTTTAGACATGAAGAAAAAAAGACGCATTCTCGGTATTGATCCTGGTACCGCTATCGTGGGGTTTGGCGTGATTGATGTGTGTGATGGCGATCCCGTGTTTGTAGATTGCGGCTGTATCCGTACGGACAGTAAACTGCCAATGCCTGCCAGACTTGATTTGATAGCCAGAGATCTCAGAAAGATCATTAGGGAATATCAGCCCGATGAAGTCGCGGTCGAAGAATTATTCTTTTTTCGTAACATTACGACTGCCATCTCTGTTGGCCAAGCGCGTGGCGTGATCCTGCAGACCGCACAGGCTGCCAATCTACTTATTCATGAATATACCCCACTACAGGTCAAACAGGCTGTCACAGGCTATGGCAAGGCGGATAAGAAACAGGTGCAAGAAATGGTAAAGACCATCTTAAAGCTTGGAACTGTGCCCAAACCTGATGACGCAGCCGATGCGCTGGCGGTCGCGATTTGTCATAGTTGATGTAAGAGTTGGTCAATCTTTTCCAGAGCTCTACCATTTCCACTTGTCTTAATGTGTCTAAATCCCCTTCTTTTACAACCATGTTTTTGGAAGTCTTTTCCTATTTTATTTCCGCTATGACAGCTAATTATTAATCTTCGAGTGCCCTTTTCAAAATCCTGTTCAGCTTCTTCTAATATTTTTGCAACATTATGATCTAGGGCTGCATGATAATTACAAGTGACCATAACTGCTTTATTGCTTGATAATAACTCTCGAATACATGTTCTAAAGCTATTTGCAATGGAATCAGTTTTTTCTGGTGTAATTAAAATAATCTTGGTTTGTTTCGAAAGGCGTGAGGAGAAAAACATATTTAGTTTCTCTGCTCTCTCGTGATAAGTGTCTGTGATTACAACGGCGTCTAAACATCGATACATTGCGAATATTTATGGGGGTGTATTAAATCTTATTTGGAGGGAAATGTAAAGAAGCTTAGGGTAAAGGTAATTGGAGTTATTGTTTTAAATCATGTCCAAGGAAAAGCAGTAATTTCTAGGCAACACAAACCTTGATAGACTAGAGCTAGAACAAAAGCAGAAAACAACGTAAGTCTAGACCGGAGTAGCAATCGGTGGAGCCACAGTACAGGGGAAAGTCTTCGTCCAAGTGTTGTTGTTTTCGAGCTGTTCGGAGATTTCATTCAGAGGATCGACAGTGATAGTGAGTGGGACTCCGCACTCAAACGGCCAAGAGATCTGGTCTCTCCTGATAAAGTAATCGGGATGACTATGTGAATACTTCTCCCAGCAACCTATTCTTCCCAAATGTCTACGAGCTATCCATTTGTCTCCGGAGTAAACGTCGACCTTGAATGCTCCCACGCACCCCCCTTGATCATTAGTGGTGGAATTATTCCTGATCGTGTACTCCAGCCAAACCTGTTCTCCCGGACTTGGTTCTCCCATAGAATATCCTCCGGCGATCCACCAGACGTGACTAACTGTCAGATCCGGTCTTTTGAAACAGCCACTTGAAATATCGGGGTTTTCGTAGCCCACGTTATTATTTTCATCTGTTTCATTGATAATATTCCCATAATCCGCAATCAAGCTAATCCTGTCACACTTGCGAGGAGTCACAGTCACGCTAGCGGGATAATACTTACCGGCTTTAATTTCCGGAATAAATCTATTGGTCAGGAAAGAATCTCCTTCCATTAAGATTGCCATGCTAGGAGGAGCATCAACCGTTCCATCGTTATAAATACGGTAATTAACCTTGTAGACCTCGCCTACAATTCTAATGTTGTTATTCAAAATTTCGGCGCGCAGATCGGGAGCATTTGTAGGTGCACAGTGGGTGGTGAAAGACAAGATATTGTCATCTTCGTTTAATTCCTCTACACGATTGGTACTGTCTACGAGCACAGAAACGGGAGCATTACAAAGTATGGCAGTCCATTTTAAATGGTATTCATAAGCCTCTCCCGGCCAGAGTCCATAGTGAATGTCCTTTCTCGAGTCAACGATAATACTACTACCGAAACGCAGTTCATTTGATCCCATGTGCCCGTCTTCTTGAACGTAAACAGTGGCAGGTTTGTTGCCATTATTACTTACTGTAAAAGTTAACTTCATTTCATCACCAGCCAAGTAGCTATTTTTATCAAATTTGAGATTACTAACAACTAGGTTCGGACCTTCTTTGATTTCAAAGTTATGCCAGCCGGGTTTAACAGAAAGCTTGCCGAGGAGATCATATTCCACCGAGACAAGCTTGTTAGTATCAGCGGCAATTACCAGCTTGGGTGCGAGCTTGATGGGAATGATACCAAAAAGTTTGCCGTCCACCTCTTGAATTACTTCGTAGGCTGGCTTACCGTCTTTTTCAAAGAGCTTAATGTTTTTGATTAGAGAATTCTTATCATCGGCTTGACGTTTTAGTTCGCGGTAAAAATCAGGAGGTGAAAACTTTAGCTTGTAGTATGTATCGTTAAGGGAGACTCCTGTTTCTTCGTCATTTTCTTCAAAGATCAAACCTTCGATTGGTAAAATTACTTTTTCTTCATCTTCGGTACTAAATTCCAGCTGGCCAAATCCGTTTTTCTCGATCATAGTTACATCGTATAAAGCGGAATCTTCGTCGCTACGTAATTTTAGTTGAGAAATTCTATCTCCCAATCCTTCTGGCTTTGTTTGTTCACCGCTTGTCTGATCTGTAATGATTTCCACATCCAGTTGTCCCAAGGCATTGTATTGCAGTTCGTGAAAAAAAATCTTACCGTCGTCAGTCTCTGTGAGGTAGGAACTGATTCTTCCGAGGTCGTTGTAATTTGCCTGCAGGAAGGGAGGATCTATTTGCTCACTCTCTACTACTAGATCCTTGATCGGAGCGCTTAGGTCTTCGAGCTCGATCTGTTCTAGTAAGCTTTTATCAATGGAAGTTTCTTCTAGGGGCTTAAGCGGCTCGATTTGTAGTTCAGGTTTTTTGATAACTTCAGAAATATTTTCGGGCAAGTCCAGCTTTTGACACTCTCCTTGGTAATCAATATTAATACCTGCACTGTGAGCAGCGCAAGCGTTGCCGTAAGTTTGCTTGTCACATCCGCAAACCGGAGTGTAGTCCATGGTACAAAATTCAGGTTTGCTCGCACAAGCCCCTGCGGCAGAGCACTTGCCATTTTCTTTCTGACAAAATTCCGTCGCAGCGCAAGCGTTGTTATCTTGGCAAGTTCTTTTCAAATTCGCTGCGATCTGTTTGGTATCAATGGGTAAATTATCCGGCATCTTAACTTCCGTAATCGCGATGGGTTGTATTTGCTGAATCTGGTGATAGGCAGGAGCAGTAGTCTGAATATCCATAGGCAAAAAAGCTGCTAGCACAAGCATGGATGAGATGAACATATGTTTGGGGTTTAGAACTAGGCTTATTGTAGATAAAGATGGAGGAGAAAGCCAGCTTGGGAGGTTTACGAACTTGGTATCTTCTACTATACTTTGCCCGTCTTGAAATCATGGAGGGATAGCAGACCTGCCCGTCCGCAATGTAATGAAGGCGGGGTGGTCGATCGCCGAAAGGCGAGTTGTCCAAAAAGTAAGACCTCGGATCAGCAGACATCCGAGCAACAAACACGGAGGGATGGCAGAGTGGTCGAACGCGGCGGTCTTGAAAACCGTTAGGCCCGCAAGGGCCTCCTGGGTTCGAATCCCAGTCCCTCCGCCAGATTTATGAAATTTTCAAACTTTTATTTTACAAATATTCTTCTTCGCGTGTTTCACAGAAAATATTTTTTGAAGATCTCCAGAGAATAAGTATCCCAAAAAATATTAGAAAGGCCATAAGAATAAAAGAATATCTAAGATCTGTATCACCCAAGAAACCTATAATTGGTCTCATGATTAAAGAATATAGGCTTCCCAGCATGGAAATTGTTGATAATACTGTAGCGCGATAACGACTCGTTATTTGTTTATTTAGATAGTCAGCAAAGAGAGGCTCTCTAATTTGCGCACTACTTGTATTAACAACAAAAAGAGCGACTGCTAGCACGGGATTAAAAATAATTGACATTAATGTCCAACAGATGGCCGGTAAGAAACAGGCTATAAAAACTGCCTTATAGGCACCAACAAAATGTTCTAGCTTGTAAACAAAAATGCTGCTGGAAGCTGATAGTATGTATGCTATGAAGACCGCTAATCCATACCATTGGTTTGGTACGGTGGCAGCCCTGAAATATAATTGAAATATATAAATCAAGACAAAGCTGAAAGGGATAGTAAGGATAGATATCAGCGCGATTCTTTTTAACTTCCGATTCTGCAGTAAAAGAGTGATACCGCTCTTCAGGTAAGATTCCTGTTTTCCATCTTGATGAAAGATACCATCTCCTCTATCAGAGAAGGAGACTTCTTTGACAAATAAAAGCACTATTAATCCTAATATCTGAGCAACTACAGTTAGTTTGTATACTAGGTAAAAATTACTTAGAGAATGAGATGTTGCTAATGTGCCACCTAGAATTCCTGCTAATGCTGTCGCGACTGTCATGCTTGCATAATAATATCCCATAATCTTTTGCATCGAAGATGTCTTCTTGATTTCTTTGAGTTGATCATAGATAAGAGCTTGATCTGATCCGGAACAGAAAGCAATCCCTACACCAGACAAGATAAAGGCAGGGAGAAACCCTAAAGTGCTACTGGCAATAAACCAAGGAATCCAAGATAGTAAGATAAATAAACTTCCACATACTAAACTCCATTTCCTACCTATTTTGTCTCCTAAAATACCTGTTGGGATTTCAAACGCTAGCACAGTTATTAAAAGAACTGTTTCTAAGATCATCATATGAGAAAAAGGAACACCTTTTTTTATCAAAAATAATGCTTGAATTGGGATGGAAAAATATAAACTGGAGAAAAATCTCGATAATACTAATAGTAAGATGTTTTTCATGGTTCTCTTAAAAATCTACGTTAGTCTAGCACCTAGTGCTCTAAAAATGTAGTGATTTCAAGATTTATCTGAAAGATCGCCGCTTTTTTTTGAGATGATCAGCCTTTAATAAGACTCTATGTAAGTTCTGGTTTGTTAATGCTGTAACGCTAGTATTTAGAATATCATCTGATAATCCCAAATCATTTTTCTCTCTCGAAATGCTAAGATGCTTTGCATCTGCAAAGCTACGGATCCTACGTAGTTCCTGATCAGTAATCTTAGCAGATGACAGATCGAGCAAAAGTGCCCTTACGCTACGACGCTCTTGTTTTATTATGGCATCAGCAATCATTATTAGAGATCTATCCTTCGATTTACTGGCAGTTAATTTAACAACTGCACTTGCTGTGCGAGGTTCGGGAAAGAAATCCTCTCTTGGTACATCTAGAACGATTTCTGGCGAGAATCTGGCTTGAGAAAATAAGGAGGTATGGGTAAAGTCAGAATCTTCTTTCCTGTAATTAGACAGAGCTCTATTTGCATACCTTTTTCCTACTAATAGGATTGCTTGAGTTATATTACGACTACTATGTATCTGCATTAATAACGGCTCCAAGATAGCATATGGTATATTAGCCACTATCTTGTTTATTCTTTCTGCCCTTACTATACTTAGCAGTTTTGTTAAGGCATCTCCCCAGAAAACTTTAACGCCACTGTTTTCTAAAGTAGCTAAAAGAGGTCTGAAATTTTCATCTATTTCGATAGTACTCAGGGAAGCTTCTTTCTTTTGGCAGTCTTTCCATATTTTTCCAGTCAGATTGCCTGGTCCTGCTCCGATCTCTAAGATACGATCTCTAGCTTGAATCTGCGCCAATTTAACGATCTGATCTATTGCATTTTCATTTACTAAAAAATGCTGACTTAACTTCTCTGATTTTGCTAGAATTCCCAAATCTTGCATTTTAGAAAATATCTCTTCTATATATCCAGAACGCTCAGCTTTTTCAAGGATAACTTCTGTGTCTATCTTTACTCCCTTCCCATTGCCAAAGCTTTCTATTTCTACTGGATCTAAATTACTCAAAATTCTAGGTTCTTCTCTTGTCTCGTCATCGTGTTTTCTGCTTTTATGCTTGAGATTATTGGCACGTCTTTCGGCTCGTTTATGGCGTTTTCTATTTCTTGTATTGTATAAATCTTCAATACCCATGAAGTATTATTAATAATGTTACAAATTTTATCTTCTCAAGTCCAATAGATCTCTCAGTTCTAAGCGGACTCTAGAAGTTTCTGTTTCATGAATCTCTAAAAATGCTAAATCAACACCTAAGTGTCCAAATTTCTTCTGTATAGCTTCTCTTAGAATTTCCCCCCAACGTAAAGCTAACATCTCTGCTGTAATAATCATATCAGGGAAAACTTCATTGAGGTTTTGGTGATCACAACAACTTTTTATCTTTTCCCTAAAAATATCAGAGATTTCTTTGAAATTAATAATCCAACCCTCATCACTAACTGGTCCACTGACTCCAATTTCTATTTTGTAGGAATGACCGTGAAGACGACTGCAATCTCCATAGATTTTGTCATCGGGAAGTCGATGTGCTGCCTCCAGTGTAAATATTTTTGAAATCTGCATTTAATGGATTTTTAAATGGTACTTTTAATGGTACGTAATTGTACAGTAGTTTTCTATGTCGTCAAGTGTTGTTTATTAACTAAGATTTGTTGTAAAATGACATCCTTGTTGAAATTAATTCATATACAAATGTCAGGTATTATCTTAGGTATCGCAAATCTAGATGAGCGCTCACATGATAATGCGGCATGTCTGATAAAAAAAGGTAGACTGGTAGCTCAGGCCGAAGAGGAAAGGTTTACTAGGGAAAAACACGCTTATGACTCGATGCCTACTAAAGCGATCTCTTTTTGTTTAGATAGGGCTAATGTTAAAGGAGAGGATCTTGATACTATTTCTGTTGGGTGGAATCTTCCAGATACACTTTTTGATAATGTTTCAACTCCCATAGATTGTAGCAGAGAACGCATTCTAAAAGCACTTTTTCCTGAAGACGATCTTACTAATAGCAATGTGGATATTCAATTTATTCCACATCATTTAGCTCATGCTGCTTCGGTCTACTATTCAAGTGGGTTTAAGGATGCGGCTATCTTGGTCATAGATGGAGCCGGAGAGCTAGATGCTACATCTCTTTGGAAGGGAAATGGTAAAGATTTGCAACTAATTAAAACTTGGTCTTACGACCCGCATTCCCTGGGCTTTATGTTTGAAGGAGTAAGTCAGTATCTAGGGTTTAGAGGTTCGGATGCAGGTAAGGTTATGGGGTTAGCAGCTTATCATCAGGATAAGGTACCCCCTTTTCCTAATGTAAATTTTAATGACGGTTACAATATTACCTTTACAGATTTTTTTAAAAAAAGTGTTCTAGAGTCTGCTAGAAAAAAGTTGCATTATTGGTTAATGGATATAGTAGTAGATTATTGGACTAAATACTGTGAAGAACTTTTCGGTCCTCGTGAGAAGATGTTAGCACTAGACAATAATATTGTGCATCCTCAAAAGGCTCAGGTAGCAGCACGATTACAGGAGACTTTGGAGAGAGTTGTCTTAAGCCTAGCTAAGTATGCCAAAGAGTTAACTGGCTCAAAAAATTTATGTTTAACTGGTGGAGTAGCTCTCAACTGTTCTGCAAATGGATTCTTGGAGAAGCAAGCAATGTTTGAGAGTTTATATATAAATCCAGCTGCGGGAGACTCCGGAGTAGCACTTGGAAGCGCATTATTTACTCATTATAACCTAGACAACCAACCAGCTTTATCAAATTTATCTGAACTTTCACAAAGCCCTTTTTGGGGTCCAGAGTTTTCAGACTCTGAGATCAAGGCTTTCCTAGAATCGCTGGCAATATCGTTCAAAGAATGTGATGACGATTATAAGAACGTTGCCGAATTAATTGAGCGGGGACAAATTATTGCTTGGTTCCAAGGGGCAATGGAAATAGGACCAAGGGCATTGGGTGCCAGAAGTATTTTGGCCGATCCTCGCAATCCTAATAACTTAGCTAAGGTAAATAAAATAAAAGAACGAGAACCATGGCGTCCTTTAGCCCCTTCCATTCTTCATGGATATGAAGCAGAGTTTTTCACTCCAGCTATATGTTCTCCATTTATGTTAAAAGCCGCGACAGTATTAGGGAATAGAAGAAGCCGTATTCCTGCTGTTGTTCATACAGACGGAAGTAGTCGATACCAAAGTGTGCTCAAAGAATTTAATCCAAGATATTGGCAGTTGATTGAAGGATTCAGGAAACTGACGGGTATACCTCTTGTCTTAAATACATCATTCAATCATCATGAACCAATAGTATGTACCCCAAAAGATGCATACAGAACTTTCCAGAATCGTGCAATAGATCACTTAGTAATGGGTAAATATATTATTAATAAATAAACGACATGAAGAAATTAACCTATCATGAAAACGCAGTTATCTTATTAAGTGGAGGCCTAGATAGTGCTGTAGTTCTCTCAAAAATAAGGCAAGATTGTAAAAATATCTTTGGCTTATTTTTCAACTATGGACAAAAGACCAACGAAAAAGAACTAAACTGTGCTACAGCTTTGGCTGAACACTATAGATTGGAAGTTTTAAAGGTTATTGATATTAAGTTTCTAGCTGAATTAACAAAAGCAGCTCTTTGTGATAGAAATGCTGATGTTAATGCTGGTAACGAGTATGTGCCTTTCCGTAATGGCCTTTTTTTATCCATTGCCACCGCCTTAGCCGAATCAGTAGAAGCGGACGTTATTTATATCGGCTCTACCGGAGGAGATCAGATCTGCAAGGATAATAGTTCTGCCTTCAGGTCTGCATTTGAAGGAGCTATTCGCGAAGGTACGAATACCGAGAAGACCATACAAGTAGTTGCTCCTTTAGCAAATTTGGATAAAAGTGGGGTTGTCCGAAAAGGCTTCCAGTTAGGTACCCCTTTTGAAATTACTTGGTCTTGTCACAATGCAGAGGGAAGTCCTTGTGGAACATGTAGCAACTGCCAATCACGCCAAAAAGCTTTTAATGAAATTCATGAAAAAGATCCTGCCATTCAATAATATTAATTCTGTTCTTGTTTTTGCACCTCATCATGACGATGAATCTTTCGGTTGTGGAGGAACTATTAAGAAACTAACTGAACAGGGATGTACTGTTGATCTTGCTGTTGTTACCGAAGGGAGATATGGAGTTCATGTCGCAAATGATCAAGAATCGATCCAAATAAGAGAACGGGAAACTGGTTTAGCGGCTCAAATATTAGGGATAAGAAAAGTATTTTTTATGAAATTGATAAGTCAGGGATTGGAATTTAATCAGGAAAATTTAATTAAATTTGTACAACTTTTACGTGGTGTATATCCAGATCTTATTTTTCTACCACATCAAAAAGAGATGGACAGAGATCATCGGATAAGTTCAGAATTGGCTAGGGAGGCTTGCTGGTTATCCGCAGATGGGACTTTTCTGAAAAATATAGAAAGGGTTATAAAGCCAATTAGAATGATGTCCTATGAGGTGTGGACACCAATAGAAAGACCTTTCCATAGCGTTGTAATTGACAAGCAGCTATCAGTAAAGATCAAAGCGATGAAGGCTTACAAATCTCAATTAGAAAACCGTAATTACATAAAAATGATTTTGGGACTAAATCAATATAGAGCTAGGCAACAGTTCATGGATGGTAATTATGCTGAAAGTTTTTCTTATTAAATTACAAATATGCCAGTTTCAGCCATTATTCGTTGTCATCGAGATCATAGAATTTTTGATTGTATAGCAGATCTCGATAACAATTCTGAAACTCACGAACTTATAGCAGTTTTAACCAATGACTCTCTGGAACTTGCTGCGGAATTACGGGAAAGTAGAAAAGATGTCAAGTTGTTATTTGCTCCTTATAACAACCTTTCTCGTAGCACTAACATTGGGATTGAAGCCAGTAAGAATGATAAGTTGCTAATTCTAGATTCAGATCTGAGATGTTCCCAAAATGCTTTGGACAAACTAGATGTCCTTTTAGAAAAATACGAGATTGTGAAAAGCAAATTGGAATTTAATTGGAACAGTTTCTCTGAAAAGTTAGTTTCTGAGCTACGCGCTTTTATTCATTCATTACCTGAGAATTGTTATTGTCCTGGTTTGGCATTGAGAAAAGATATTAAAGAGGTTATGGGAGGACATTTTTTTAATGATAAAGTTTGGTGGACGGAAGATGCTGAATTTAATTTCCGTCGCCAACAAGCGGGGGTAGATTATTACAGAACAAATGAAGTTATTTTTACACATCTCCCGGAAAATATGCCACATGATTTGAATGGTGCTTACAAAATAGGCAGAGGTAAATATTCTCAAGTGCTTTTCGCAGGAAGAAATACCTTCGAAGAAGAGCTACATAACATATTTAAAAAATTCTTTAAAGGGCAAATATTTCAAGAGTATGCCAAGCTATTAGTAGAAAAAGGCTTGGCAGTTTCTATGTACTCTTTATTGTGGGATCTGAGTTATTATTTGGGGTATTACCGAGAACGGCTACAGAGGAGAAAGCACTCTAATATTACTGCATAGTAGAGAGAATATATAACATCTCTAAGTATGTATCAGGAGGCTGCTCGTCAGTTTCTTGATTAAAGGTATTTAATGCCTGCAATAATCTCGTATATGAACCGAGGAAACTTGTATCTTTTAAATCTTCTAACTTCATTGTTGACACCGTCGACATAGTGAGATCTAATTTTCTTCTCAAAGTAGAAATCAAAGCATGAAGTTCTTGTGATAATACAGTTCTTATATTATTAGCAAGATCTTCAGCCTGATTATCGTCTGGTATTTTCATCTCATTGCTTACACGATGTGCTTCATTTAGTAACTCGGAATGGGCATGTGCTAGTTGATCTATCTCATAAGCTAATAAATCTAATAGATTTACTAAGTGGCTTGTGCTTTGGTATATGATTTTCCATTGTTTCAAATGCTGACTTATAGTATCAATAACTTGTAATGTATGAACTGTATCATCAATAATAGATTGCAGTTTCTGATTAAATTCTGATAGTATTTTACTCGTTAATAATTTGGCAACGGTTTGATTCTGATTTCTGATCCTCGCAGTGTTACTGATTGTTTCGCAATAAACGCTTTTAATATAGGACAGTGTGTTTTTGTTACTCTTAAGTTTTTGGGGTAGCCCATTTCCTATAATGGAGTTACCGTGATACGCTGACAGTATCTTATATAGAGTCTCTGATGTTTGCGGTTGGTCGTCCATTCCTAAGATTCCCATTATCTCCATATGTAATTGTCTCTCCTGTGTGCCAATATAGGTATCTAGCATAGTTTGGATTTCCTCCATAACGTGTTGATTTAAGGATTTTTGATATAAATACTTCTGGAATGTTACGTTTAAGCATTGGTAATTGTGGGTAGAAGAGTATTATTGTTTAGTTCCGAAGTCAACTAAAAATTCCACAACTTAGCCTCTTTCTGCTATAGTAGCAGCGCACTTAACCTTTTTCCCATGCCTCAAGATAAGATCAAAGAAGTTCTAACTAGAGCCGTAACTAACGTTATTGTAAAAAAAGATTTGGAAAAACTTCTTCGTAGTGGCAAAAAAATCAAACTGTATCTGGGCTTTGATCCGACCAGCTCTAGGATCCATATTGGAAATACCGTTCCTCTCTTGAAGTTAAAAGAGTTTCAAGATTTGGGGCATGAAGTTTACTTCTTGGTCGGTAGCTTCACGGCGCTGATTGGTGATACCAGTGATAAGGCGACCGGACGTAAGGCTATGACGCAGGAGGAGATCGAAGAGAACTTCAAAACTTACAAAGCACAGGCCAGTAAGATTCTCGATTTCAAAAAAACCAAGATCGTTTATAACGGTGATTGGCTTTCTAAGCTGGGCTTCAAGGAAATCCTAGAACTTGCCAACAAATTCACTGTACAACAGATGATCGAACGTGATCTGTATCAAAAACGTTTACAAGAAGGCAATCCGATTGGCTTGCACGAGTTCCTCTACCCGCTCATGCAAGGTTACGATAGTGTGGCTCTCGATGTTGATCTCGAGATTGGTGGTAACGACCAACTTTTCAACATGTTAGCCGGTCGTACTTTGCAGAAACACTTTAATAATAAGGAGAAATATGTTTTGACGACAGAATTAATCGAGGGACTGGATGGTCGCAAGATGAGCAAGAGTTACGGTAACACCGTTGATATTTCGGACGAACCCAAGGAGATCTACGGTAAGATTATGTCTATGTCAGATGAGTTAATCATCAAATACTTCACGGTTTGCACGCGCGTGCCTATGGAGGAAGTCGGTAAATGGGAAAAAGAAATAAGTAGTGGCGGAAATCCCCGCGACGCCAAAATGGCTTTAGCTAAGGAAATAGTAAGAATGTACCATGGACAAGAAGCTGCGGCAGAGGCAGAAATGGGATTCGTAAATCAGTTCCAAAAAGGCAAGTTGCCGGACGAAATCGAGGTCTTCAAGGTCAAGGCTGGTGAGTGGAAATTAGTTGACTTGATCTGCGAGACGAAGCTGGAAGAATCCAAATCCCAAATCCGCAGATTAATTCAGCAAGGTGGAGTAAAGATCAATGAAGCAAAAGTTGCAGATCTTGATGCTACTTTAAAGATTGGCAAGGAGGAAACTTTGATTCAAGTCGGGAAAAGGAGGTTTGGGAAGGTGGTAGGTTAGGAAAGTTCTAGCTAAGTTACCACACCAATAGCAAAACTCTGGCTTCTTGACCTTCGCCAACCAACGCTTAAAGGGTTCGGCTTTGGGGGAGGGGATGGATTGGATGATGCGGAATATGCCTTCTGTATTGGCACAATTCATGTTTTGTTGGCCTCCATCTGTGATTATTGGAAGGGGGGTGGCAATTTGCCCCCACCCTTTGGATATTTCCTCATCCCTGCGCCGTAAATCCTTTATATATCCCTTGGGGTCAATAGAATCAGTAAGTGCTTGAACAACATCTTCAATCACAAACCACCATTCATTCTTATAGGTAGTTTTTCGTATTTTGCGCTCATGGAAAAGGTCAATTTTGTCAGTCATCTTAAGTAAAAATTACTCCTTCTTCGCTTCTAAGGCTTTGGCAACCTGTTTCTCGATCTCCTTGATGAGCTTTTTGTCGTTCCTGAGGAAGACTTTGGCGTTTTCACGTCCTTGTCCGAGGCGGATATCTCCAAAAGAGTAGAAGGCTCCGGACTTGTTGACGACCTCGTACTTTACGCCCATATCCAGTAAGTCTCCCTCATAAGAAATACCTTGATTGTACATGATATCGAACTCAGCAATACGGAAAGGAGGAGCAACTTTGTTTTTAACGACCTTGACGCGTACGCGGTTACCAATGTTCTCTTTGTCATCACCGGTGCCACTCTCGATGGCTCCAATACGGCGAATATCGAGACGGACCGAAGCATAAAATTTCAAGGCATTACCACCAGTCGTGGTTTCCGGATTACCGAACATGACGCCAATCTTGAACCTGAGCTGATTGATAAAGATTACTGTTACATGGGACTTGGAAACAGCGGCCGTGATCTTGCGCAGGGCCTGACTCATCAGACGAGCTTGCAAGCCCATATGTGAATCACCCATTTCACCTTCGATCTCAGCGCGTGGTGTTAGTGCGGCCACAGAGTCAATTACGATCACATCAACTGCGTTAGAACGTATTAATGTTTCGCAAATCTCGAGGGCCTGTTCACCGTTATCTGGTTGTGAAATGAGTAGGTTCTCAGTATCGACGCCGATCTTGAGGGCGTATTCAGGGTCAAAGGCATGCTCAGCATCGATAAAAGCAGCTTGCCCACCGAGTTTCTGACACTCAGCCACGATATGCGAGGCTAGAGTTGTTTTGCCAGAACTTTCTGGACCATAGATTTCGACAATACGACCCTTCGGAATACCTCCTCCAAGGGCAATATCAAGAGAGATAGATCCAGAAGGAATAGTCTCAACGTGTGCTTTGCCGGCTTCTCCCATGCGCATGATCGATCCCACTCCAAAACGTTTCTCGATCTGAGAGAGGGCTGAGGCGACGGCTTTTTGCTTCTCTGTTTCTGCTACAGGAGTTTTTACAACTACCTGATCATCCTTTTTACTGTCATCTTTTTTACTGGGCATTTTGATAAATGTTAATAGTGAATTTATTTAGGAGATTCTAATTTAGCTTACTTGGGGTTCTTTTACAAAAGCATTCTAACACGGAAAGATTAAGAAAAGATTAAGACTAGATGGGACCACTACGAATGGGAATGATGCGAATAGAAGATGGGACCACTACGAATCTACGAATTTTTGATCCGAATGGAGATGGGACCCCACCCGTACCGAACGGTACGTTCGGGCGGGCACTACGCCATGCCTACGCCAAAGGCTTCGGCAGGTAAAAATGGGAATGATGCGAATGAAAACAGGGATTAGGGTAGAAGGTTGAGGGTAACTAAATTTTGAATGTTGAATTTTGAATGGAGGCATTGTCCTCTGTCTTCTGTTTTATGTCCTGTGTCGTCTGTTCACAAGTTTTTCTAGCAGAAGAGAGTGAAATCAAAGATCCATTCATCGATTTGAGACATTTTGTTTTTGGTTATTTGTATTTACTGCCATTTGGCAATTTTCAAGATAGGTGAGGATATACTCACCTGTCAAAATAATCTTCTTGACGTAACTTGCTTCTAGTTGTCGAAGCTAACTATCACGTCGCTTTGTTTTCCTCTTCCATAAGTCACTTTCTGGACTTCTCCGCGTGCTCCCAAAATACCCTTATCTTTACCATTGAGAGCTACTTGCACACCACCGGCATTGCCTGTGATCAGGGAGATTGTTTCTTTGGCACGGAACTCTTTTTCGACGCCTGCTTCTAGGGTGCCTTCAAATAAAGCCTCTTGGTTGTCCCCTGTCAAAGAGACCCAGGCTGGTTCTAAAGTATTCAAAGTCAAAATCAAGTCCTCATTGCTCTGGCGCAATTGATCTTCAGGGAAATCTACCAAAACATTGACCTTGGAGGAGGTGTATTTCTGAGGATTCTTATTGCTGACGGCCACGATATTAATTTCTTCTTCACCATCTCTTTCCTGTAAATCATAATTCACCACAAAGAATCCTTCACTATCAATTGGCAAGTTGCTGCCGTTAATCGTTACGTTAACTCCCGGATTAGTCCTGCCCGAGACAACGACATTGTTGCCTTGGATAACGGCGCGGTCTTTGGGTTCAAAGACTTCCAATTCAGGATTAGCAATATAATCAAAGTACAAATTAAAAACATATGAACTAACCAGCAGCACGATACCTGCTGTCAATCCAAACACGATGGTACGCGGACTTAAGGCAAGCAAAGAAGAAGTGACCGGCTCAATAAAGGTTCTTCTGGGCTGTGAAGCCGCGATCATTTCCTTGGTGATCAAGGGGCGTTGAGCTTTGGAAAAACGACGACGTTCTTTGAGAAAAATCTTGTGAATCAAAACAGCATCCAAGCCCAGATATTCGGCATAAGTATTGAGAATCTGTCCCAAATAAATATCGGCCGGCAAATTGTCGTAGCTTTGATTTTCGAGTGCTTCAATATATTGAGGTCGGATATTGGTCTCCAATTCAACTTGTACAACGCTCAATCCTTGGCGCTCGCGAGCTGCCTTGAGGATTTCCGCCAAGCTAGGTGCTTTACCCAACATAAGCTAAAGGAAGTTATAAATAAAGCTACTTTATGCGAATGAGAAGCTCTTTTTTGGTTTTTCTTTTCAGCGGGAGAGAGACTACAGCAAGATGGGGGGAAATGCAAGAAGGGCACAGGAATACAGTGCTTAAGTAAGTCAGTGAGTAAGTGCTTAAGTTTTGTTTAGGCAAAATCACAATCTTATTCTTGTCTTGGCGTAGGGGCAAGAGGGGCTGGGGGGGGTGAATGCCCGAAGCCCAAAACTCTTTATTCAATTTTCGTAAA
This sequence comes from Candidatus Altimarinota bacterium, assembly GCA_028704165.1. Lineage (GTDB taxonomy): Bacteria > Patescibacteriota > Gracilibacteria > RBG-16-42-10 > JAQVLK01 > JAQVLK01. The sequence continues at coordinate 30,318 of JAQVLK010000010.1, forward strand.
ATATTGTGACATATACTCGTTCTTTTTTTCTTTTTTATTTCTGGAATTTTCCTTATCTATTTTTTTCATTTCTTCTACTATTTTCTTTTTTAATGGCTCATCTACTAATGGGATAGGGAATTTTTTTATATCACTCAATTTGATACTAGGATAATCTGAGCCAATAGGGATAAAATTTGATGTTTCAAAATACTCTAATAAATAATATAGAAAAGCAATGTCTAGTTGGTTTTCAGAATAGATACAAGCTAAATGATTTACGACAAACGCATCTTCTCTTAACATCGCAATATTATTAGTCATTGATGATCTTCCACTTTTTGCAAAAAGTATTGTTCCGGTTTTGAACTTTTTTAAGTTACACTCTTCGATAGCAAGATCATTTAACATGCTGTTATGATCTGGTATGACATAGTTTTTTTCATCTTTTTTTGAAATATTACCTGCTCTTATAAAAGGATATTTGCCTTTCTTAAAAAATTCTCTGTCTTGTGGTGCTGTTCCACCGCTGTCGACTATAGGATAGAGTTTTATTAGTTTTTCAGTAGGGAATTTGCTACTTATTTTTACTCTTTTTTGAGTTAATATTTTTTTCTGAAAGTTAGGTGAATTTAAATCTATCAATTCGTGCAGATATTCTATTCTAGTTGTTTTTTCTAAAGAGTTATCAATTTTTATTTCTGATAATTTGTCTTGAAAGCTTTTTTGAATATAAAAATTGACCTTAGTTCCATCTTTTTTGTGGTGTTCATTAAATAGTTTAGTTGTTAATTCATTGTTATTGTATCTATCCCTATAAACTTTAATACCTTCTCTGCCCTTAGCTTTACTAAATTGGTATCCCAAAAAGTCCTTCTCTTCTATTTTGTCCTCAGGCGCCCTAACCAGAATTAATGATTTCTTATATGTTATGAAGAAATATAAAAGTTTTTCTTGTTCGATTTCTTGGACAGTTTTAATAAAATCATCATGATTTAAGTTGTCATAAAGTTCTTTGTATTCTTGAAACACCTCACTTTGTTCTATAATTAATTTGCTTTTATTTTGAAAAAAATCACAATAATTTTTAAACGTTGTGCCGCTTAATATTTCGTCTACATAAGTTGAGAATGCCTTCGGAATACTATGACATGTTAAATCATTAAAACTTTTAAAGAAATCGGAAACTGTTTTTTTTGTTTCTACCCAATCATTATTATTCTTTCTTTCTAGAAAAAGCGTGGAAGTATTCTGGCTAGTTGCCATAAACGTATTACTTCCGAGTTCAACAATTGCTTTGATGTTAAAATATTTTAACAAAATTTCTCGTGCTTTGGTTTGTATACCTTCATTTGTTAAAATACTAATGGGTAGAATAATACCAGCCACTGCTTTATCTTTAAGAAGTTGCTTCGTCCTTTCAATAAATAAGCATTCAATTTCACTACTATTGTCAGTTAAATATTTAAATAGTTCAAAGCTTTCTTTGCCATGTGGAAGAGTTGTCTTAAATCCATCAACAGAGTAAGGGGGGTTCGCTACAATAATATCAAATTGTTTATTTTCATTTTCATTTGTTATTTCTTTTAACTTCCCTCTGTACTCCTTTGTTTTAGTAAAGTGACCCAACCCATCACCGCATATTATGTTCGCATCTCCATCGCCATTTAAAAATGTACTTATTTTTGTTGTTTTCGCTAAGCGATAATCCTTTTCAATGCCATAAACATATTCTTCCGCCCATCTATATTTGCCTTTTTGTGATATAAATAGATCTTTATGTTTTTCTCCGCAATTAATCCATTGAGTATCAATTTCTTGTACCAAATCGTCAATTTCCTCCATAATCTCTGTTAGGAAGTGACCGCTACCAGATGAGTAATCAATTACATATGGAAGAAAGAAGGGTTCTTTATTTGTATTTTTATTTTCAATAATTTCTTTAATTGGCAAGGATTTACATATAAATTGTGCAATTGGTATAGGTGTGAAAAACTGACCAGATTCTTGTTTTATTCCGGTATTAAGTAAGTTTTCAAAAAAATCACCTAAAAATTGTTGTTTTGTCGAATATTTAATTTTGTATTTTTCTAATAATTTGACAACTTCTTTAACTACGATGCAATTTTCATCAAAAGTTTTTTTATCAAAAACTTCCTTAAACGCAAATTCGTTTCCTGAATAGAGCTTTTGTCTAATGAATAATTGCCGAATTTCTTCTTTGTTAACCCCTGCTTTGTTTAATTCGTTCTGTAACTCTTGTTCACTTACAGATTCAATTTTTAAATTTAAATAAAGCTCCATGCCTCTTTTATATAAATCATTTAGTCTTATCATTACGTTTTCATTGCTCTCGTCTTCTTTCCATTGAAATTTTAATTCTTCACTTTCTCCTGTTTCGTACTCATCAACAATTTTACAAAGAAAAAGATTAAAAATTTTGTTAAAAGCGTTTGTTTTATCTGAAACTACGTTTTTTCTTAAAATTTCAGCAAATCGGTTAAAAATATCACCACCATCTTTTGCTGTAAGTTCTTTTAAATCCTGCTTCAAGATTCCTTCAAACTCAATTTCGTATGGCGTGTCTCCATTAAATATTCCTTTAGATTCGAAAATTTGTGGATGCCAAGCTTCAAATGCTTCTTTTCGATTTTCTGCTTTTTTTATTCCATCATTAATAACAACAATATCTGTTTGGTATTGTATTTGATTTCCATTAAGTAGCGACGAATAAAGTGCTAGGTACTTTGTATTTTTTTCCTGTACATAGTAACTAAAAAGTTGACCACCATCTGATTCTGTATTTTTCTTTTCCTTATCATATTCAGTGCCCCAAGTTTTGCATTCTACCATTAAAAAACTTTTTCCAGTGTTGTCTAAAACTTGAATATCTAAAAATCCCTTACCTTGGTGTCCAAGCTTCCAATCTTTTTCTAAAATTATTGACTCTGGTTTATACCCGTTGCATAACAATCTGTTAATACATTCTAATACTACTAATGTTTCTGGTTTTGAAAAATCAGAACTTGTTGATCTTACAACTGTGATTTTTTTGCCCCAATTAATTTTTGAACTTTTTAAATCTTCACCTAGACTTATTGAAATTTCATAATTTTTATGGTTTTTGTATTCTTTTGAATAAACAGAAATCTCACCATCTTTTGGTGAAAACCCGAGTGCGCTTAGCAAGTTTTTAAACTGGTTTAATGGCATAGATTTTGATTATTTTCATATGAAGTATATAAATATATAAGAAAAAACACAACTGGTGAGTTTTTATATATAAATCGTTTTCGTAGCGGAGCGGAGAAAAAACCTTATTACCCCCCTCTAAAAATAAAGAAAAAGAAATTTTAAAATTTTTAAAACAATTGGGCGATAGCCCAAAAAAGAAAAGGAATATTTCAGCTAACTCCCTTTTATCCGAACTTTTTCCCCTTTCTCCCCACCCACCATCTTTTGATAAAAGGTAGTGACTGAGCTGAAAGAAAATAGCCGACTGCCGGCACAATCGCATTTAGAAATGGATTGGGAATCTCAACTGACCACATATAGGCAGTGATCACCAAATAGGTCAGTACGGTGATCGTCAGGATGCGGAAAAGACTGGTCTCCCAAGCCTTATCGGCCTCAACCTTCCTATTGCGCTCTTCGATTTTCTTTAAGCGTTTTTCAAGATTAACTAACTTTTTCTCCATAACTTTGAGTATTTAAGTGCAAGTGTGAGTGCAAGTGAGAGTCAAAGGAGGATTTGCCTTGTACTTTGAATGGAATATCATGACTGGCACTTTTTTCTATCCTTGGTTGATTCTTGGAAATTAGTGCAAGTGTGAGTCAAAGGAGAATTTATCCTTGCACTTTGACTGGAGTCTCTTGACTGGCACTTGTCTTAATCATGGTAATCCTTTAATCAAGTAATCAAGGTCAGTCCTTTAGCTGCAACACACTCAAGACATCCTCCAAGATATGCTTGGCAGCTGACTTGACGCTTACGACCACTCCTTGGCCGGCAGTGTTCTTCAAGATAGCTTTGACCGAACCATCTTCGTAAGTCCTTTGGACTCCGCTCAGCTCACCGACCACTAAGTTTTCTTCGGCAGTGTAGCTGTTTTGGGCTAAGGCTGCAGTATAATCCGTGAGATCAATCGAGAGCAAGACGTTCTCATTGCTAACCGAGCTATCGCTAAAATCGATATTCCCGCCGCGTAATCGGTAGTACCAATAGTATGGAACTTGCAATTGATAAGCACTATTCTCGTAGAATCTCCAAGAATCTTTCAATTCGCCTTTCTTTTCCCAACCGCTGTCACCTTTTTTGTAGACCGTGGCAGCTTTGGCTTTGGCTAAGTTGTCACCTTCCACTTTCTCCCAGTCAGTTTCTTCGCCGGCTTGGAAAAGAGCGACTTTGCTTAGTGTGCCATCAGCAGAAGAAAGTAAAGCCATCTTGTAATCATCTCCTTGTTTGTAATAAACATAGGCCAAGTTTCCTGCCACAAGGTCGACTCTATAAATGTTGCTGATATTGCTTGCTCCAACAACTGTGCCAAGCTCGTTTTCAAGCTTAGTGATTAGGTTCAAAGCTTCTGTGCTAACACTGTCGTCGGCTGCGATGACCTTGACCTCCTTGGCAGGAACGCTTGCTTCAAGATCTTCGCCGAATGTAAGTTCATCGGTGGATTCGGAATTTTCATCTGCCGGTGTTGTTGTGGTTTCATCTTCCGCACCCGCTAGGGGTGCATCTACATCCGCAGGCACAAGGCCTGCTTCCAATTCGTCATCCTCCAGGATCTGCGCTGTATATTCCGTCTCCTTGATTTCATAAATTTCCCAAGTGCCGCTGGCAACTTCGCCGCGACGTAACATTTTGACTAAGTAAGCCTTAACATTACTTTCCTCACTAAGCTCTGCGGTGAGACCCTGAATCACCTTCACATTCATAGTCCCAGCTTCCTCGGAGTGAGAGACAACTTGGTACTTGTCTTCTACAGTGAAGTTATAAGGTGGATCGTAAGCACGTGCCAATCTGCGCAGTTCTTCAAGCACATTAGCTTGCTGTTTCTCAGTAATTGAGATCACGTCTTCCACTTGCATAATCAATACACCCGAATCATTGAGTTGTGATAATTTACCCTTGACCTCGACTTGTTGGCCTTCGTAGGCGTTCAAATCAAGCTTGGTGCTTTCCAAAAGACAGACTAGATTGGCACTCTCCCCATTACTACTCAGTAAAACATGAGTACCTTTCTCATAAAGAGCCAAAGCGATTTTCTGAATATAACCGATCCTGCCATCCAGAGCTTGAGCAGCCAAGCCGGGCTCATTGCGGAGAGCTACATTTTCTTCCGCCAAAGGTTCGACGGCATCCGGAGCACGTTCAATCTTCGCTCCACAGCCTGAAAGGACTAGGGTGAGAGCGATCAATGAGAAGACGATTTTTCGCATAAGCTAAATTTAAAAACTACGCTCATGTTAGCAAGATGAGGGGAGAGAAGCAAACTAACTAGAGAAAATACAGATGTTTTATTGTTATCTTGTTGCATTGTTGAAAAACCTAGCAATAAATCAAAAAAACAATATAACCATTAAACCATTCTAGTCATTAACTTGAGTGCAAGTGAAAGTGCAAGTCACTAGTCAAAAACACCCTAGCCCCTCTACCCTAGCCCCTGCCTTTCCTAATCCGAGTCCGCCGTCACTCTCAGCACTTCCTCGATCGTAGTTTTGCCGGCTAGTATTTTCAAGACACCATCTTCGCGTAAGCTGAGCATTCCTTGCTGGCGAGCATATTCATAAATATCGACCGGGGGTTTTTCTTGCATGATCATACGCTGGATCTCCTTGTTGATATCCAAAACTTCATAGAGTCCGATTTGTCCATGGTAACCGGTATGACTACAATTGTCACAACCTACCGCCTGGAAAAGTTCGCTTGGTAATTCATGTTTTTCACCTGTCACCTTGCTGATATCAGCGATCTCTTTCTCCAAGATAGCTTTATGTTCGGGAGAAACCGCAACCTTTTTGGCACAATCCGGACAGATGCGTCGGACCAATCTTTGTGCGATAACAAGATCCAAGGCCGGACC
>JAQVLK010000011.1 GCA_028704165.1 Candidatus Altimarinota bacterium
AGCTCTACACGCTGTTTTGCGTTAATTTGTGTCCGAGGCATTATATGTAGTTAGATAGTGATTGGCTCACATATCTTACTCATCACTGGTGCCTTTTTAAAAATTGCTTTTCGGATTTGAATTCACTCCAGGTCTATTGACATTATTAATTTATTATTATAGAATATGCACTGTTGTTTTTATCTCAAATACATATGCCAAAAAGCATCCCCAAAGACAGTTCCCGAGAGAACTTAGAGCTAATTCAAAAAGAACCGCTCAGAGAATTCTCTCGAGGAGAGTTAGGAATCGAGGATCCTATCCCAAGAAAAAATGAGCTCGGTTTTGTTGAAAATGGTGTCAATACTAGTGAAGAAATGCGGAGAATAGCATTAGAAAATCCAGATCTAATTAACGGTATAATAGATGCATACTTATTTTGTTGTTCGAACCAAGATCGTGAGAGTTTGACTGTAGCGAAATTCGCTGAACAAGTGGTAGAAGATAATAATTTCGTTTTAGGAAAAGGGTTGACGCACCAGAAACTAGCAGAACCACTGAGCTATTTCATGACGCTATTTGAAAAAGGTCTGATTACAAGTACAAGAATCCCCGTGATTGTGCTTCTCAAAGGTCTTAAGTATGAAGTTTACCTTCCCTCGATAAGATCGCTGATGTGCAGAAGATATATATCTATAAGGCAGGTAGGCACAGATGAGTCTTTATCCTTTGAAAAAGATATGCTGGATTTCATTGAGAGTGATGGTTTTTATGGCTTCCGTAATAAGAAGAGTCGAAGAAAATATGATCCGCTATACAACAGAATTGAACCTGAAGATATTATAAAATGCTTCCCTTATCTAGCAGAAGAGGCAAGGAAAAGACTTGATGTCCAGGAAGACACTAGAGATGATCTTCGTGGATTAACTAAGGCAGAATAACTCTCGTCTTCTAGAATTGAGAAAGAATCAGTGCTCATAATAGATTATTAGTCTCTCATGCTGCCTCTAGACATATCAAATACCGACCCTAGCTATTGGGAGAAGATATTAAAGGATTCTGGCTGTTTAAGTACAGCTGAAGAAGAACAGGGTTTGGGAGAAAGTTTATCTGAAGATCCTGTTGATCAAGAGATTGCAGATAAATTGGCTCAGCAAAGTGAATATATTCAATGTAATGGCTCTCCGCTAGATAAGAGAAATATTGAATATTTGGGTTCTCCAAGTAGCCTAGAATCTCTTATAAATGAAATTAGACACAGCCTAAAGACACTAAGAAGCAGCTCAAGAGAGGTTAAAATAGGAGTACATCAATCCTGCATCAATGGTCTAGATAGTATTAGTGTTTTTCAAGAAGGCGGTTCTCAACACAGTTTTAACACACATGCAACTATGGATTACACTCGTGAAAGACTTAGGAAATCCATAAGCCAAGCTTTTCGATTAGAATTGATTGAAAAATAGAGCTTTGCCTTCATCTCCATAAAGAGCTATCATATCTGCGTTATTTAAGTTTTTAGCATCATGCCCATCCTCTCTGAATTCCACGACGATCAAAAAGATTACAAAGCTGCTAAAACCAAGCTGGAAGGAGTTGAGATCCTTGACCTCAAACCTTGGGCTGATGAACGTGGTTTCTTCCTAGAGCTATCTCGCAAGCAAGTAACAGACAAAGGCAATCCTGCCCAGGCACCACTGGTTGAGTTTTGGCAGGAGGTAGACTTAAATAAGGCTCAGTGGAGTATGTCTCAGGTCGATGCCGAGGCCTATATCAAGGGCTTGCATTATCACCTCAAGCAGACTGACATCTGGTTTTGTCCGGCACCCAGTAAGCTCAAAGTCGTCTTACTGGATGCACGTGAAGATTCCAAGACAGCTGGCCAGACTCAAACTGTCATCTTGGGCAAGGATAATTTTAAACTACTCAAAATTCCCCCCGGAGTAGCTCATGGTTATAAAGCACTGACCAATCCGGCTAATTTAATTTATTGTACCACCGTCCCTTTTAACCCCAGTGATCCCGATGAATATCGCATCGCTTGGGATCATGAGAAGGTGCGGGATTTGTGGGATGTGAAGAATGGCTAAATGGACAAAGGACACAAGACAGAGAACCAAGAACATAACACAATTGTTAGATTGTTAAGATGGCTACATTGTTCAAGCCCCTTAAACAATAGAACAAGAGATCAATTAAATCGTTCTGACTTTTTTACGTATTCAAAATTCATCATTCATTCCGCCTGAGGCGGATCAAAATTTAGTTACCCTCCACCCTGTCTCCCCGACTATTTGGACCATTTTGTTTAGTGCAAGTGAGAGTGTAAGTCATCCCAAGGTGCCCCTTTGAGGCTTATTTCTTAATTCGGATCAAAAATTCGTACCTGCCTGCCGGCAGGCAGGGATTCGTAATGGTCCCACCATAAAAAGAAGACCCCCGCCTTATGGCAAGGAGTCTTCTTAAGATTTTTGTAACAAAATTAGGCTACAGCTCCCAAAGCGTTCGTCACAGCAGCCACGATAGTGTAGGCTAGCAAGACAATGATGATACCTACGATAGCGTAAAGCATGGCTTTCTTGGCTTTACCGGTGTTCTCGTCATTACCACCAGCTGTGAGATAAAGGATACCTCCGTAGATAAACATAATAACAGCTATCAATCCGATGAATCCCAAGAACCAGTTGATGATATCAGAGACAAAACTCTCTACATCCTCACGTCCTGAAATACGATCAGGATAAGCTCCTGGAGCGAGATTAGCCGCCAAAGAGGTAGTTGGGATAGCCAAGGTAGCCAGTCCAACAATTTTGGCAATTGCTTTCTTCATTTGTTTTTTTGTTAAAAATGAATTTGTATATAAAACTAACTAATCTAATTTTATCACATTCCAGGAAACTGGGCAAGAACAAACTCACTCTTGGTCTGTTTTAACATCATCAGGAGATGTTAGTGCCCGCCGAGCTTGAGCCTCAGACTGCAACTCTTCCTGTAAAAGATTGACAGCACTCATGACCGAGATCTGTTTGTTATTAATCTGGGAGATTAAACTCTTCAACAAAGTATCTGTGGCTGATTTATCATAAACTCTGATACTACGAGCATACTTAGCTTGATTGGCAAAAACCTTAAAAATAGCTTCTGTCTTATGCAAATCGAGCAGATCTTCCCTACTGGTAGGACGATTTGTTAGAGAATGATAACGATTTAATTGTTCTCTAGATGTCATGAAATTAACAAACTCCCAAGCAATATCAGGATTCTCACTAGTACGAGAAACTGTAGGAGCCCAATAATCAGCATAAGCGATATTGACACCCTTATTAGCAGATTGATCAGACTGAGGAAACTCAGCCACTGAAAAATCAAAACGAGAATCTTTGGTACGGACTGCAATCTCATCATAAAGATCAGAGTATCCCAAGATCATAGAGACCTTACCTTTGGCAAAAGCATCCACGTCATTATACAGTTCGAAATCAGTCAATAAATCTTCAGTCCAGGTAAAGTCAGGTTGTTCGGAAGATGAAAATCCAGTAAAAAGTCCAATAGCTCCCTCCGGATCAGCTCCTCCTTGAATATTAATTAAACTACAATCTTCATCCTGACAGATCTGAGAACCGTACTGTAAAAACATCGCATATAAAATATCCTGCATATTTGTAATATCCGCCGTTCCTAAAGCAATTCCCGCTCTGCGAATGACATTGGCCTTACCGGGCTCCTTGATCGTGAGTGTGCGCACCTCATCTTGGATACCAGTCCACGTCTTGGACGGTCTACTGGAACTCAAATCTGCACTCTGGTAGTGCTCTATATTGTAATAGAGCGCAAGAGTATCAATATAATGTGGCATAGCATAAATCTGGTCCTTACGCACAAAATCATCTGCAGCCACCTTCATGAAAGTTTTTTTGTAATCTTCCGCCGTCATAATGTAATCAGGCACAGGATATATCTTACCGATATGCTTTGGTAACCAGGTATTGTGCATATAAAAAATATCCGGCCCCTTACCTTCTGCCATCTTGTTGACAATCATGTCTTCGATTTCATCTTTTCTCCACTTTTGATAATTAACCTCCACCTGCGTCATCGCATATTCCGGGAACTTACTTAAATAAGCCTGAAAGTCATCTATGGTCGGCTGCAGATCGCTACTGTTATCTAGCACTCCCCATATATTCAGGGTAACTTCCCTCTTTTGCTCCGGAGCTGTCTTGGTAAACTTGAGAAACAGCACAAGGAAAATAATCAAGATAACCCCCACGACTCCAAAGAAAATTTTCTGAGCTCTATTTAAATTCATTTGTTTCGGTTTTAAATTACGTCCCCAGTGTAATAAAAAGCAAGGAAGCTTACAAGGCCACTTTCGGGACTGGGACCTCGGGACTCGGAAAGAAACAGACAACAGACTACGAAGGCAAACAGACCACCTTCGGGACTCGGGACTTGGAACTCGGGAACCCTAGCCCCTCTACCCTAGTCCCTCTTTCCCCCGGCCATTAAAATTCCTTGTCCCGCAAATATTTTTTTAGCTCGGCCGCCAGCTCCGGATCCTTCATGGCATAATGCATAATTGCCTTTACATAGCCCAGCTTATTCCCAGTATCAAAACGTTGTCCTGTAAATTCCATACCAATCACCGGTAGTTTATTGTGAGCCATAGCATGGAAGGCATCAATCAGACGCAGTTCGCCTTTTTTCTGGCCTGCCATCTCCTTTAAGAGTTTAAGCAAGATAGGAGTAATAAGATATTTGCCAACAATCGCAAGGTCAGATGGAGCATTCTCAGGCAAAGGCTTCTCAACAAAGCAATCCAGTTTGTAAAATCTCTTGGCAAAGCTAGCTCCGCCAACTATACCGTACTTTGAAATATCTTCTCGTGGAACCCTCTCCAAGGCAATGACAGGCATTCGATATTTCTTATAAGCTGCTATAAGTTGTTTGGAACAAGAAACTGCGGCGTCGATCAGATCATCTCCAAAGATTACTAAAAAAGCTTCATCTTTTACGAATTTATGAGCACAGAGCACAGCATCTCCGTCACCCAAAGGCTGTTTTTGTTCAACATATTCAAATTTCATCTTGGTATTCAGTTTCTTCAATGAAGCAAGTACTTTGCTTTGTCCTTTACTTTGCAAAACGGCTTCCAAGCTAGGATCAACTTTGAAGTAATTTTGAAGCGCTTTTTTATTTTTACCGACCACAAAAATCACTTCTCTAATACCGGCCTCATAAAGTTCTTCGACCAACAAGTGTAAAACTGGCCGATCAATGATTGGCAATAATTCCTTACTGCAAGCTTTACTGGCAGGCAGCATTCTCGTACCTAGGCCGGCAACCGGAATAACAGCTTTCATATTAGATAGTGAATAAGTGGCTAGTGGCTAGTGAAAAACGACATTTTCTTATCACTATCCACTAAGCACTTTTTGCTAATCTTCTACGGCAATTTGCTTCTTGGGAGCACCCTTGGCTAGTGTAACACTCAAAATACCATCTTTGAATTTAGCTTTCACGTTTTCTTTATCAATATCTTCAGGCAAAATGATTGAACGAGAAAAAGCTCCCCAATAACATTCCTGTGTCATGTAGTGTTTACGCTCCACTTCTTTGGTCTGTTTACGTTCACCACGAATAGTCAGAACATCATCTGTAATAGCGATACTGATATCTGCAAGTTTCACTCCGGCAATGGGAGCCTGAATCACGATTGAGTCCTTGGTCTGAAAAACATCCACTGCCAACTGCCCTTCATAATTTGCATGAGCATCTCCTTTTTGCTGATTATTTTTTAGTTTTTCTTTGATTTGTTTTAGCATAAATAATGCTTAAATAACACCTCTGCATCTTATTACAAGCGTGCGGAAAAGACAAGAAAACAATCCTCAAAAAAACCAGCGAAGATCTCACGCAGGCGAGTTCTGCTAGTTGCGCAAAATTTTGCGCAACTACTTATCATTTACACTTTCTTGCTCACCCTGAGCATTTCAATCTTTTTGTCAGTCGCAGATAGCACTGTAAAATCCAAACCGAAAGCGGTAATTCTATCGTTTGCCTTGGGAATTCTCTGGAACTGTTCAACCAAGAGACCATTCAGTGTTAAGTAATCATTGTTTGGCAATTTGGTTTTGAAAAATTCATTGAGATCATCAATATCAACACTGGCGTCAACATCAACGGTATACTTATTAATACGTTTGATCGGTACTTGCACTTCGTCAGATTCATCATGGATTTCTCCCACCAATTCCTCCAGCAGATCTTCCATTGTAACCATTCCCACCACTTCACCAAATTCGCCGAGTACAATTGCAATATGAATACGCTTGCGTTGCAGATCACGAAAAAGTTCATCAATATGCTTTTGCATTGGCACGAAGATAGGCTTCTTTTGGATGTCTTTTAGTCTGCCGGAAGCTTTGCCTTGCTGAGAAAGCAACATCAGGTCACGCATAAAAACAACACCGGTGATATTGTCACGATGTTTACTATAGACCGGAATACGTGAGAAGGAAGATTCAAGCACAATCTCAATCGCTTTTTTGACTGTACTGGTTGAACTCAAGGAAACAACTTCGTTCAAAGGAGTCATCACATCACCAACTTGGATATCGTTAAACATAAAAGCCTTCTCGATGAATTTTCTTTCTTCCTCATCAATTCCCCCCTCCTCGACTGCCATCTCAGCCATGAGTTTAACGTCTATTTCTGAAGTTCTTTTTTTGCGAGATTTGGCACCAAACATTCTCAAGATCAATTTGGTCAGTTTGTCCAAAAAGAACACTATCGGAGAAAACACTATTTGGATTAACCTGAGAGGCTTCGCAAAAAAGAGTGCCAATGGTTCGGCAAAAACGTTAAAAACCGCTTTGGGAGTAATCTCTCCAAAAATAAGTACTAACAAAGTAGTCACTCCGGTAGCAATCCCAACTCCTTCAGAAGCGAAATAATGAGTCCCGATCACAGTTGCTAGCCCCGCAGCCCCGATATTAACAACATTATTACCAACTAAGATAGTAGCCAGCAGACGTTCCGGATTACTTCTTAGTTTTATCAAAGTTTCAGCTCCATTGCGTTTATTATCGACCATTTTCCTGATCTGGATCTTGCTCAATGAAAATAAAGCAATCTCAATCCCAGAGAAAAAACCTGAGAGTACCAGTAGGATAAGAAAAAGGATAATCTCAGTTTGCATTCTTGGTTCGTTGTTTTAAGCTTTTAGCTAGTTTCCTCTTGGCACGATAATTTTTAACGCGCCTTTTTAAATTACGTTCGGCATTATACAACTTCTCAAATCCAGGTGCAAAGACCTTGACCCAAGGATGTACCAGGGCAGGAATAATTCTCCCGGTCTGCTTGGCAACATAAAACATGCCGAAAATAGCGATCAGAGCTCCGGCTACACTGTCAAAGATTAAGTCCTCTATCGTATCAACAACATCTCCCAGAGATTTGGTGCCAAATAGTTTGTCATTGAAAAATTCGGCGATTTCCCACAAAGCACCGATAGCCAGAGCGGTAGTAAAAGTAAAAAGCCCAATCATCGGGATAGTCATCCTGATCTTGCCCACAAAATGTAAGGTGTAAACAACCATAAAGGCCAGCATCGCAATCGTGGCCGTTCCCATAAAATGCGCCACACGATCCCACCACAGAAAGAGAATAAAAGGTACTTTGCCGGTATCATTGTTATAAAGATCAAAAGAAGAGCCGGCCACGTGCAAAAAAAGAGAAAGTGTCACAAAAAAATCTACAACCCAAGGTAAGTTTGTACTAAAACTACGATTCACAATCGCCGGAGTAAAAGTCAGGATCAAGGCCAAGGAAGTGTTGGCAACCAGAATATAGTTTCCATCAAAAATCTCCACAATCAAAACAACAATCATAACGATTTTCAGAATCCAAGAGATCAGAGTGTTGACACTGATGATAAGAGTGCGGTTTGAGAACATAAATATAAGATAATTGTTACATTGTCACAAGGTGACCCCTTTGGGGCTAGATTGTTACATTGTTGGATGAATGTTTTTAACAATATAACAATACAACAATATTAAGCATCTCCGTCCAGCTTTATTTTAACAAAGCAAGAATTTTTTGTGCCACATCTTCCCAAGAATAAGCTTGCAATCGCTGAAATCCCTTCGCTCGCAAATCGTTACGTAATTTTTTATCCTCCAGCGCCTGTCCAATCACATCCGCCATTTGTAGTTCATCATAAGGATCGAAAGAAAGACAAGCGTCATCAGCAACTTCCTTCAGGGCACCTGTGGCAGAAGTCACCACTGGTGTACCGCAAGCAAAAGCTTCCAAAAGCGGTAAGCCAAAACCCTCGTATAAAGATGGTAAAACAAAGAGCGTGGCCGCATTTAAAATATACGGTAAGTCTTCATCCGGCACATAGCCGACAAAAATGACATCTTCCTCCAACTTACATTCACGTATCGCTTCGAAAGTTTCTTTATAATACCAACCTTTACGACCGGCAATAACCAACTTATAGGTATTGCGCAGTCCTTCCTTGAGGAGAGCATAAGATTTTATCAATCTCACCAGATTCTTTCGTGGCTCCAGTGTACCGACAAAAAGAATAAACTTATTGGGAATTTCGTATTTATTGCAAACTCTCTTCAATTCATCCTTACTTTCAATCAAGCGGAAACTGTCTCTGGCAGCTTCTCCGATAACTGTAATCTTGTCTTCAGGAAGCGCGAATAATTTCTGCAAGTCTCTTTTCGTGTTCTCAGAAACAGCGATGATTTGATCAGCATGCTTGAAGGCTAGTTTGCCAATACGTCGTTCAATTTGAGTCGCCTTGGTCTGATGATTCTTGGGAAAAAGAAAAGCGACGGTATCATGCACAACCAAAACCGTTTTAACAGAACGGAAGAAGTTGAGTGCAGGTGCCATATAGCTGGTAGGTGCAAAGAGTATATCAACGCCTTTCCAACGCATACTACAGATCATCCAGAGATGCCAAAGCGGCAAGAAAAGACGCCTTCTCACAATATGGAAATTCTCAGGTAATTCGTAGTCAAAACGATACTTGGTATAAAGATAGTACTGATTGTGCTGATCAAGCTTGGCTATTGCCTGCAAGAGACTTAAGGCATACCACTCTTTACCGGTCAATTCGCCGGCAATCGCACGCACATCAATCGCAATTTTGAGAACCTTCTCGCTAGGCACTGTTTTTGATCTTTTAAAACGTTCAAAGTACTCCATCACAATTTGCCAAGCCTGAGGAGGAATAGCTCGCAAAACATAGAGGATGGCAAGATAAAGCACTGAACCAATCAAAGTCAAGGGAATTAACTTGAAAGAGCCCCAAGTTGAGAAGAAACCAATTTTAAAAGAATAGACGGTCAAAAACATTAAAGTAGCAGCCAATAGCGCTTTCCAGACATGCGCGTAAGAGAGTTTAAGCTCAATTGTACTCCTAACCACATAGAAAGTTCCCAGTAAGATCATGATTTGCGGTATAACATTGGCAATTGCCAGACCGTTGTATGAACCCCAGAAACCGGTGATCGGGATCAAAACAAAACACAAAGAGAGAGCTGTCACCGTCGCCACAAAATTAATCAGTAATAAGTGTTTGGCCTTTTCCAAGCTTAAGAGTAAATAGGAAAAAATATTATTAATGAAGGTAAAGAACATCGCCAAGGTCAAGAAACGCAGCACGATAGCCGAAGGAGCAAAGCCCTCTCCCTTGCTGACCAAACCAACAATCTCAGGAGAAAGTACCGCCGCTCCGGCCAAGATTCCCAGTCCTAAAATTACCAAGAAGTCCAGTGAATTCTGGATAATATCATTGAGCCTCCATTTATCTTTGAGACTACGCGCAATACTGGGTAAAGCCGAATTCATGAAAGCAAAAGGAATCAGGATCAGTAACTCGTAAATTCGTAGCGAGACACCATAGATCCCGACCTCAGCCTGCGCCACTGCCTCAGGACGCATCTGTCCCAATAAGATTGGACCGAGGTGCATGTAAACTGCCGGCAAAGTGATCGATAAACCATAAGGTAGGTTGCTCAAGATTAGCTTTTTCCATTCTTTTAAGTTCCACTTCAGTGTAATCTTGGTAAAACGTAGCACAAAAAATCCGGTCAAGACCAAAACAATCAGATTATTAGCAAGACCGGCTAAGATTAACTGGATAAATCCCAAATCGTAAGTCACCACTGCCCAGATATAGAGCAGCATCAGAGCCTTCCCGAAAACAAGGGCAAAAGCGTTCCAAGTCATCTTGAGATAAACCTGTAAGACACTCGACAGCGTGATACTGGTCAGATTGAGACCGATACTAAAAGCTGCGATCATGACGCCAATCTTGAGCTCCCAACTGTACATGGGAATCGCCAAGACTACCAAACTCGCTATGATAGCTGCCAGGAAAGAAAGAAAAATACGTAAACTCAAGAAATTTCCGAGAATAGTAGGAATATTACCCTTATCCTTGGCCATGCGGTCGACCAGAATAGTAAAAAGTCCCAAATCGATCGCGATTCCAAAGAAAGCTACGAACTCGTAAACCAAGGTGTAGCGACCATAACCGGCTTCGGCCATATAGCCCGTGATGAAACGGACAATCAGAACGCTGATCAGAGCATTGATAAATTTGGCTCCAACCTGCGCGAAGGTATTGCTGACGATTTTACGAGCAGTTTCCATA
Organism: Candidatus Altimarinota bacterium; assembly: GCA_028704165.1. Lineage (GTDB taxonomy): Bacteria > Patescibacteriota > Gracilibacteria > RBG-16-42-10 > JAQVLK01 > JAQVLK01. Next base: position 10,661 of record JAQVLK010000011.1, read on the forward strand.
ACAATTTATATAGCAGCCCCCTTTACGGGGGCGGTCTTACAGGGACGGGAAGAACGAATGGTTCGAGACTGGCCTTATGAAAGCATTTTTTAGCTCAAAAGTAAATCATTCTTTGACATAATGCTGAGAAACATTCTATGATACTCTCCTCATTAATCTTTTAACTATTGCACTTATGAATGAATCTGTAGCAAATGCTCCCCAGAGTCAACAACTTTTTTCCATAGAGGATCCTCAAGAAATGGTGGATCATGCCAGAAAACTTCATTTGGAATTACTCACAGAGTCAGAATTTCAGATATTAGCTCGCAATGGTTTCTTGCTGGTACCGGCAGCGGACGAAGAAGACGATCGTCTAAGCTTTTTCAATCCATCTGCTCATTTAGAGATTAGCGTTCTTCCGAAAGAGATTTTTTATTTGGTAAGATATCGTGAAAAAGGAAGCTCAAGTCATACTCCTTATAACTCTTTAGCAGCCGCTATTAGCGCGTCCCAAATGTCAGAAACCCAGGAAGATTACAAAGTTAGTGATTTGAGTGGCAATACCTGCCTCTGTTTCGAAGGGCGCGTCCTAACAAATGACGATATCCGCAGCCTCCCTTTATCACGTACGCAATTACTAGAACTACTGATTAGGATACAAGACAAAGCTCAGGAAGAATTATTGGATACTTTTTGTGGTGAGTAAAACACAGGTTCCCCCATTCAATTTTTTAAGCTATATTAGTAAGGCTAAATTTTACCTATGCCTTATCTCAAGATTCTCTTTTGCAGTCTGCTCGTTATCATGCTCGACCAAGCCACTAAGCTCCTCTCTTTAACTAAGCCAGAACTACTCAAGACAGGTGGATTTTTTGAACTCTATCTGACTTACAATACCGGCGTAGCTTTTGGTATGCCGATACCTCAGAATGTGATTTTTATCCTAATCTTACTAATTCTGGTCATCGGAGGTTTTTTTGTCGTTCGCAAGTTTGATCTACAAAAGATGATCGCCCGTGTGCCGGTCGCACTCATCTTGGGAGGAGCGATAGGCAATCTGATCGATAGAATAAGGCTCGGCCAAGTTGTGGATTTCATCAAAGTCGGCCCTTGGCCCATGTTCAACCTCGCTGACAGTGCGATCTGTATCGGAGCTGTCATGATTGTAATTTGGGGTGGGAAGATGGTGAGAAGTGAATAGTGAATAGTGTTTAGTAGTTGGGATTCTAGTCACTATACACTAACCACTTGTCACTTATTCATGTATAATCCCCCTGCGCTAAAAGCTTCTTTTTTATGCCAAAGATCAAGGTCAAAAATCTCGAGATCAAATATCTCGACCAAGGACAAGGTCCAATACTACTGATCCTGCACGGTTGGGGTAGTAGTTTAAAATCTTATGGGCAGTTAATTCCCCTTCTGACTAAGGATTTCCGTGTCATCATGCCTGAGCTGCCCGGTTTTGGAGAGAGTGAGGAGCCCCAGGAAGCTTGGAGTTTGGATGAGTATGTGAGCTTTGTGAAAGACTTCGTTGAGACGCATTGCAATGCGTCTTTACAAGAGCCTCTGCAAAAGCTCCATGTCTACGCCCACTCCTTCGGAGCTCGCATCGCTATCCGTTGGCTTTCTGCAGGTGAAGAAAGTGTCGAGAAGCTCGTGATGTGCGGAGCTGCCGGAATCAAAGATGAGCTTTCAACTCGGCAGAAATCAGCTAGTAAGCTGAGTAAGCTGAGTAAGCTGGTACCAAACTTTTTGGCAAAACCTCTGAAGAAAGTTTTGTATAAAATTGCCGGTAGCAGTGATTACATTAAAGCTAGTCCCGTGATGAAGGAAACCTTGCAGCTCGTAGTGGCGCAAGATCTTTCCCCATATCTTGAGAAAATAAACGTACTAACCTTGCTCGTCTGGGGCCGCGGCGATACCTACACTCCCTTGCGCCACGGACAGTTCATGCATGAGAAGATTAAAGATTCGAAGTTAGTCGTACTGGAAGATGCCAAGCACGGAGTTCATCTGCAGCAGCCCGAGAAGTTGGCAAGATTAATTAGCGATTTCCTAATCACTAAACACTAATCACTTGTCTCAAGTTTATTTAATCATCTTCGTTGCCCTTTGGAGCCTGAGCGTTCTGTACCGCAGTTTGAGCTACGTCTATATTTGGCAGGTCAAGGAATACCGTGCCGATCGCATGCGCTCTTTCTTGCGCACCGGACCGGGTAAACAATTTTTCTTTGATAAGTTCCGAGCCCTCAAACTTGGCTTACTCATCTTGGGCTTAGCAGCCATTTATTATCTGGATTGGTACTATTTACTGCCAATCCTAGTTTATTTTTTGGAACTTGGCTTTATCATCAAAAAACGCCGCCTGCAAAAACCTGATTTCACTAGCAAGGCACTTTTGATTTTGGCATTAATGCTAATCTTTCTTATTCCAAACAGTATTTTAATTTTACTTGCCAGTCCTAGTTTAAACCTCAAAATTCTCTATTTGATCGGGCTGGATTTGCTTCTGCCTGTCATCAGCTTGTTTTCTATTCTGATCCAATGGCCCTTAAGTTACGTCTTAAAAGCACGAACTTTTAAGCGTGCTGCTGCAAAGCGTGCTGCTTTCCCGGATTTGAAAGTCATCGGTATCACCGGCAGTTACGGCAAGAGTTCTACTAAAGAGTTTTTGGCTACGATCTTGTCTGCCAAGTTTAAGGTTCTCAAAACACCGAAGAATGTAAATAGCGAGATGGGTATTGCTAATTTTCTATTAAAGAATTTAAGTACTGATTACGAAGTATTGGTCGTGGAAATGGGAGCTTACAAAAAAGGCGAAATCAAAAAAAGTTGCCAGATCGCCAAACCTCAAATTGGAATCTTGACTGCCGTTAGCCAGCAGCATCTTGATCTTTTTGGCAGTATTGAGAACACGAAACAAGCTAAATACGAATTAATCAGCGCGCTGCCAGACAGTGGCTTTGCGGTTTTTAACGGAGATAATAAGTACACCTTCGAACTGGCTCTCAAGACTCGTACTCCACATGCTATTTATAGTGTCAAAGACAAGGCTGACATTTGGGCCACAGAAATTCAAACTTCCTTTGATAAAATTCGTTTCAAGCTAAATGGTAAGGAACTTTCCGAACATTTGGAAGCACGAGTCTTTGGCAAACATAATGTCAGTAACTTGCTAGCTGCCATCGAAGTCGCACTGCATTTGGGCCTAGATATTCAAGAAATCAAACAGGGTTTAAGCAAAATCGAGCCACTCGAAAAAACACTCAAAGTGTTTACGGGTATTAAAGAGATTAAAGTTATCGATGATAGTTATAGCGCTAATCCGGATGGTGTGATAGCAGCTCTCGATTATTTGGAAAGTTTTGAATATAAGCAAAAAATTGTGCTCATGCCCAGCCTGATCGAACTTGGCCGTGAATCTGCTGAGATTCACGGTAACCTTGGGAAAGAACTGGCACGTGTTGCAACCAAGGTGATCATCACCACTGCCGATCATTACAAAGACCTTATTGCGGAACTCAAAACTGAGGATGCGGAAAAGTTCACCTTGATCACGAAGGCCAAAGACATCATCGCCGCGCTGGATCCTATCCTACACAAAAGCACTGTCGTCCTAATCGAAAGCCGCATTCCCAAAAGTGTGATTAAATACCTCACATTAAATTAAAAAATCAAAATTATAAATGAAAAATGTTGTTAATTTTTAATCTTTAATTTTTCATTTTGAATTAAGTTATGTCCCGCCCCATCACCATCTCATTATCGCCGAATGTCCAAAAGCAAGATCTCAAACTTGCGAGGAAAACCTTGCTCAAATTTAGTAAGTACAAAGAAGGTCCTGCCGTCAAAGAATTGGAAGAGATTTTTAAAAAAGATTTCCGAGCCAGCGGAGTTTGGAGTTTCAACAGCGGACGCTCGGCCTTACTTGTCCTTTTACAAGCTCTCAGAATCAGCCAAGGTGATGAAGTGGCTATGCAAGCATTTACTTGCAATGCTGTCTCTAATCCTATTTTCTGGGCCAGCGCTAAGCCCATTTATGTAGACATCGATGAGAGTTTTAATCTTGATCCTACCGACTTAGAGAAAAAAATCTCGCATAAAACCAAAGCTGTGATCGTGCAACACACTTTTGGCGTTCCGGCACAAATCGAGAAAATCAAAGAGATTTGTAAGCAACATAATTTACTTTTGATCGAAGACATGGCACATGCTCTCGGAAGTAAATATCAAGGCAAGTTACTCGGCACTTTCGGAGATTTTGCTTTCTTTAGTTTTGGCAGAGACAAGGTCATTTCTTCCGTTTACGGCGGCATGCTCATAAGTCGTGTCAAACAGTTTGATAAGCAGATTACTAAAGCTTACCAAGAGGTCAAAATGCCCAGCCTGTTTTGGATTAAACAGCAAATCTTGCATCCTTTGATCATGAATTTGATCCTACCGGTTTATAAATTATTAATTGGCAAAGTGTTATTGGTCGCATTACAGAAAGTGAAGATTCTCTCGATGGCAGTTCACCGCAAAGAACGGCTCGGAGAGAAACCAAGCTACTTCCCCGCTCGCCTCCCCAACGCCCTCGCCACACTTGCTTTGAGTCAGTATCGGAGATTAGAAAAGTTTAACGAGCACCGCAAGCAAATTGCTGAAATTTATTCAAATTCAATTCAAAATTCAAAATTCAAAATTCAAAATTGCCCTACATCAGCGGAGTGCAACAGCTTTCGTTTCACAATTGGACACTCTGGAGCGCACGAAATCATCCGCAAAGCCTGGGACCGCAACTTGCTCATCGGCGACTGGTATACTAAGGTGCTCATACCCGCCGGCACGAATCTACGACTAATGGGCTACGAGGACGGCTCTTGTCCGCGGGCTGAGAAGGCTGCGCAGGAAACTTTGAATCTACCGACACATATCAATATTGGGAAGAAGGAGGTGGAAGAAATTGTGAAGTTCCTGCAGAAAAATATCTAAGAACTAATTGATCTAATTTCTAATCAATACCTAATATCAAAATCCCAATAAAAAACCATTAGTTATTAGTAATTTTGTTTTAGACATTGATTAGTAATCAGACATTAGTATTTAGAAATTATCAAAATCCTTATGCTAAATATTCAAGAAATACATGACAGGCAGACCTGGGAATCCTTCGTAGCCAGCTACCCGGACAAAACTTTCACGCAGGCCTGGGCCTGGGGGCAATTCAATGCCCAAACCGAAAATAATGTATTTTATCTGGGTATTTATAATTCAAAATTCAAAATTCAAAATTTGGAGGGCGTCGCCTTGATCATCAAGGTCAAAGCCCGTCGTGGAACCTTCCTATTTTGTCCACACGGCCCGCTGCTGGACTGGAGTAGCCCCTAGCAATTTGAAGTTCTGATAAAATATTTGAAAGAGCTGGCCAAGCAAGAAGATGCCAGTTTCATCCGCATCAGCCCGCTACTTCCCAACACACCGGAGAATCTAAGTCACTTCAAGAAGGCCGGTTTCAAGAAAGCGCCAATTCATATGCATGCTGAGATGACTTGGACGCTGGATCTTGCTCCCAGTGAAGAAGAAATCCTCGCCAACATGCGTAAGAACACGCGTTATTACGTCAGACGTGGTGAGAAGGAAGGAGTCACGATTGAAATGAGAAAAGATATCCAAGCAGTCGAAGAGTTTTTCAATATTCACAAAGAAACTGTTGGTCGCCACCACTTCACACCTTTTTCCCTCGACTATTTGAAGCAGCAATTTAAAGCTTTCTCGGCTGACAATCAGATAGCAGTTTTTCATGCCAAGTTCGACGGTAAAATTTTGAGCTCGGCGATTATTCCTTTTTATGGCGATTCGGCCTTTTATCATCATGGAGCTTCCGCCGACACGTACTCCAAAGTCCCTTCTTCTTACCTCTTGCAGTGGGAAATCATCCGTGAAGCTAAGCGTCGCGGTTTGAAACGCTACAATTTCTGGGGAATCGCTCCCACCGATGACAAAAAACATCCTTGGTATGGACTCTCACTCTTCAAAAAAGGCTTTGGAGGCTACAGCACAGAGCTCATCCCGGCACAGGATTTGAAGTTAAGCAGTAAGTACTACAAGGCCTTCCTAATAGACAAATACCGCCATTGGAAACGTGGATTTTAATAATCAGAGAATCTTTAAAGAATTGCGCCAGTCCTGAGACCACCGAAGGCGGGTCGAAGGGCAAAGCTTGGGCCATTGATAAGTGGAGGCACTGGCGGAGAGGGTTTTAAGTTGACCTTTGTTTTATCTTCTGCTAAATTCTCCCTGTTATTTTAAAAACACGGAGCGGTAGCTTCCCTCGGCTTCGCTCGGGACAAGCAGCAACAATCCTTTAAGGGATACTTGTCGGTTGATGTGTGAGGGTTGAAAAGAAGTTCCTACACGGAGCGGTAGCTCAGCTGGTTAGAGCGCCTGCCTGTCACGCAGGAGGTCGCGGGTTCGAGTCCCGTCCGTTCCGCCACTTACTTTCTAATTTATACCTAAGAAGTTTTTGAGGTTTTTTATTTTTGTCCTCACACTCCCTTTCAATCTTTTCCAATTACTTCTTACTCGAAAATCCTCTATCAGCCCCTTGCGCAAACTGGCCCACGATGCACGTACAAAAACGCCGATTTGATCAGGGATACTATTCAACTCACTGGTTAGCATTTTCCAAGTTTCATCATCCTGCAGAAACTCCAAAACCTCATCAGGATCTACTTTCTTCCCGTAAAATCCCATAACCGTCTGAGATGTAAGCACTTCTGCGTATGGATCACAGGTATAAGCATGAACTTGCCCTCTTATAAAAGTTTCGAAGTCTTGGAGAGATTTTTCCCTATTTTCATCCGGAGTTTCGCGCATGATATTATTTTTTTAGGTAAGGAGTAAATTGTAGCAAATATCGCTTGGTTTTACGAATAGAGCTGGGATGCTACAATAGAGTCAAATTAACAAAAAGACACATGGATGATTTAAGAAACTTATTAAGCTACGAGTTGTTTGGGAATCCCATCAAGATTTACCTAATTGCACTGGGGATTTTCTTATCCGTGGTGATTTTATTTCAGTTCACACAAAACATTGTTATCAAAAGGTTAAAAAAGTTTACCAAGAAGACCAAAAGCAAGATTGATGACCTGATGGTAGACATGCTAGACCGCATTGGTTGGCCATTTTACACGACCTTGGGCCTTTTTGCAGCCTCAACTTATCTGGAACTTCCACAAATAATCAGCAATGTTCTAATTTACACTTTTATTGTGATTGCAACTTGGCAAGCAATTCTAATCTTGCAAAAAGTAGTCGATCACGGCACAGAAAAAGCTTTGCGCAAAGCTAACAGCAATAAGGACATTATAAGAATTTTATCCAGTTTTCTAAAAATCTCTCTCTGGATCATAGCCGGTATCCTGATACTATCCAATCTTGGTTATAACGTTAGCTCACTAATTGCCGGACTTGGAATTGGAGGTATCGCGATTGCTCTGGCTATGCAGAATATCCTGAGTGATATTTTTAGCTCTTTCTCTATTTATCTTGATAAGCCTTTTCAAGTCGATGATTTCGTTGTCATCGGTCAACATCGCGGTACCGTGACCAAGATCGGTATCAAGACAACCCGCATTCAAAGTGTGCAAGGAGAAGAGATTGTCTTCGCGAATAAAGACCTTCTAAATACCGTTATCCAGAACTTCAAAAAGATGGCAAGACGCAAGGTTGTTTTCTTGATTGGTGTTACTTATCAAACCAAAACAAGTCTGTTACGCAAGATTCCCAAACTCGTCAAAGAAATTTTCGCTAACATCAAGTTGGCAGATTTGGAACGTGTGCACTTCAAGAATTTCGGAGATTCCAATCTCCAATTTGAAATCGCCTATTTCGTCAATTCACAAGATTACGTCGCCTATCTGGATACTCAACAACGCGTCAATCTAGCCCTCAAAACGGCCTTTGAGAAAGAGGGTATCAGCTTCGCCTATCCGACGCAGACGGTGTATGTGAACTCTCAAAATTAAAGAATAGCCTACATTGCAGTCTAAAATATTTTAGAGTACTTTAATTACGCATTAAATAGCTATCTTATGCAAAACTATTGCAAAGTATTCTTTCTTGCAATCCTGCCACTTTCCCCCAATATCTGCATAGCCAAGGAAGATATCGTGGAAGATGTGTCAAATAAGGCCATACTCGAAATAAATAAAAATATTGAAACCATCTACAACAGATTGTCCGATATGGAAATACGGTCTGCTGATAATATTTATTTAGATATTCTCGAGAAAACTAATGAACAACTAAATTTCTTCCACAATCCTCTTGCTTTATTTGTTGGAGCGTTAGGTGTTTTATTCACAATAGCAGCTATCCTTACCGCAATCGTAATATTTAGACAAGAGAAGCTTTACCAGAAACGATTAGGGGAAACCAGCAAGGAATTTGAAAATAAATTAGACAAGCTTTTAGATGTCCAGAATAAGGTATTAAAGAAAAATGCAAAAAATCTAAAAGATATTACTGAGAAACACGATACATTATTGTCAGAATACAAGAAAAAACTAGAGACTGCATCTCAAGCTGGAAAGAAGGAAATCCAAGAAGTAATTGACAAACTTGAGAGAGAAAAACTTTCATTGCAATCTGTAGGATTCCAAGCTAATTCTCCGTATGTACCTAATTACACACCATTAACAATCGGTGCAACATCTCTGTTTGGTGATAAATATCATACATGTAGCAAGTGTGGATTCTACTTTAAAGCAGATCGATCTAATATAGCTAGTCTAAGTTTTAAACCAGGTTGTTATAGTATAAATTGTCCAAATTGTGATAGTTTAGAGTATGTTCCCTACTAGCCTAGATCTTCCTCCCCTTCAAGCCCTCGATCTCCTTCGCTAATTTCGCTAGGCCCAGATTACCCGCACCACCTTGGTGTTTACTCATCTTGAGCATGCGTACGATGTCAGCCTTCGTTACTTTGATCTTATCAATAATATTGCCTTCTTTGATCTTGAGATAGGCATCACGGAAGGACATGCCATCGTGCACCAGTTCGAAGGCTCGGTGAGTTGCAAAAAGTTCAGGAGTCATCGCAGCCAATAAGGCCTCTTCGTTGGGAGTAATTTTTTGCATGATGATACGCATCACTTCTAGAGAGGATGTAGTGTAACGTAGAGCGAGGAAAAGAGGACGTTTGAGTTCTTGCCCATCACGATGATAACCGGAAATTTTATTAATGTGATTCATCACCAGTTCACTCTTGCAGGCCACCACCGTCGCAGTTCGAGCTCTGACAAGTTCTGCCACATCCAGATTCTTTTTTTGTGGCATGATCGAGGAACCGGTCGCGATACTCTGATCGAAGTCAAAGAAACCATACTGCGCTGAGCTAAAAAGGATCAGATCACTGGCAAGTTTATTGAGCGTCAGCATGATTTGCAGTGCTGCCTCAACCGCCATACTATCCAAACTAAGTCGTGTGGTATGACAGTAGTGCACGTTGTTTTGAGTTTTTCTCATACCCAATTGCTTGGTCAGATATTCACGATCGAAGGCAAAGGGTGAACCATAACCTGCTCCACTGCCGAGAGGATTTTGATCAAGGATCTGATAAACGGTATCAAGCAAGATCACATTATCGACCAAGCTTTCTGCGTAAGCTGCAGCCCAAGTACCCACCGTGGTTGGCATCGCTTTTTGTGTGTGGGTAAACCCTGGCATCGGGGTAAATTCGTATTTTTTGGCCGTCTTGGTAATCTCCGCAGCCAAGGTGAGAGCACTCTTGCGCAGCTCCTGCAATTTGTCTCGTACCCATAGACGAACTGTCACGAGCACTTGATCGTTTCTGGAACGTGCGGTGTGAATTTTCTTGCCGACGTCACCGTACTTGCCAATCAGGAAATTCTCGATCGCAGTGTGACAATCCTCATCTTCCAAACTAATCACAAACTCCCCTTTTTCCCAAAGTCTTTTGATTTCTTTTAAACCGGTCTCCAGCTTTTGTTGCTCTTCGGCCGTGATAATGCCATGTTTTTTGAGCATCTTGGAATAAGCGATTGAGCCTTGCACATCGTAAGGAATGAGTTGCTGATCATAAATAATATCATCACCGGCATTGAACTCTTCTACGACCGGATCAAGTTTCACCAATCCTTTTTTGAACCAGAGTTTTTTGGTGATGTGTTTTTGAGACTTGGGGGAAGTTTTTTTCTTAGCAGGCATAGTTTTGAGGTTAGATATTTCTTTATGGACAAGGGGTCATGACCCCTTGTTGGGGCGCCTGCCTACAGGACAGGCAGGCAAAATCTTGCGTCTTTACGAAGACTGAAGTACTCGCCTTTATTAGCTATTCAAACGTGGCACAGACACATGGCTATTCAAATTAAAGACTAGCTCTTCATCGTCAACTGTAAGAGAACCACCTACCGCTCCTTTTCTCTGATTGTTTGTTAGCTTACCTAGGACTTCAGTTAGCTTTACTCTAACTTCCTCTGGAAGAGTAGCAATATCAATTTCCACAGAAGTTACTTTTTCCCCACCTTGTTCTAAAGCATTGATTGTGATTTTTTTCATATTTTTAGATTTAAATAATAAGAGTTCAAGATATTTCCTTTGTCTAATTTTGTCCAGAGATTATTCGCATGCATTCGCACCTGCCTGCCGGCAGGCAGGGATTCGCATCGCTTTATTATCTACTTATTTTCAAGAACTTTCCTTCCGTTGACTGTCGCAATCTTAACAAGTTCTTCGACTTCGTAAAAGCGGGTTGTTTCGATCAAGAAAACAAGCTCTGAGAAGATATCTCCGTCGATGAAAGGACAGAAGTAATCGTGGACATTATCCACTCCCAAGCAAACATTCACCCCCGCTTCGACTAGCTGAGGAACTGGTGCAATTGAGTTGTGAACAGGCGACAGCTTGTGACGTGCTTGTTGATTGTCGATCATGGCGCGCGGACAAACGATCACACTCATATCTGCTTCTTTGATCAGCTTGATCACCTCCAGCATATAGTCGTCCTTTTGTGCTGCCAGTGAACAGGCATGTACCGCATTCACCTTACCTTGCATGCCGTGTTCAATCACTTTTTTAGCCAGTAACTCCGTATCTTTTTCATCAGGATCGTTGTTCTGATCAATATGCACGTCCACGGTTTTGCCAAGATCTTTCGCGATAGTGAAGATGTAATCCAAATGTTCAGCTTGATTGGGACGATCACGTGAGGGAAGCCCACCGAGCACATCTACCAGCGGCGCAGCCTTTTCAATCCATTTCCTGGATTCGGGTGTCATCGCACCTTCCAGAACCTGTGAACAGATTTGAATCTCGATTTGATCTTTGTATTTTTCCTTAACCTCCAAGGCTGCTTCAATACACATGAGCCCAACTGTACTATCGACATCGATATTGGTACGTGTGATTTTGCAACCCTGCCGGATCATATTTTCAGCACTGATTGAGATTCTCTCGACCAGATTCTTGTGCGTATATTTTTCCTTAACCTGCTTCCAAAGATCCCACTTCACTTCCATATGATCATTTGTCATCTTCAAGGTTTCGGGAGTAATCACATAAGCTTTATCAAAGTGAGCATGACAAGAAACAGGGCCACCGGCCTCTTCTATTTTTTTTCTAAGTAGTGCTAGTAAGTTCCATTTCTCCATAGTAAGTTTAGGTTATTAATTACAATTTATTTATACAATACCGATGCGAATACTACGAATAAATCCGAATTCTACGAATCCTTGCTATTTAATCCGGCATTAATTTTATTTAATACTCTCTTTGGTTTAAGATATGCGTTTCTGAAATTAACAATAATACCTAGTTGAAGTTTAGTACCTAAAAGATATCTTTGTATTTGATAGTAGTCTTGTCTTGTTATCATTATCTTCGTCTTAAATTCCAGTATAATCTTATTCTCTATCAAGAAGTCTAACCTGTTTCCTTCTGGAGAATCACTATTAATTTTTCGTGCATCTATTTCTCTTTCATATGCAATTTTCTCCGCCTTCAAAAGCTTCTCAAATTCATCTGCGTATTGTTTTTCTTTACAAAAGCGTCCTAATTCATTGTGAATCTTAAAACACAAACCATTTATTTTGTAGGACAACTCTTTGTGCACGATTTCTTTATTCATATGTGATAAAACTTATTCATTCGTGTCTCCATTTGTAGTATTCGTAATTCGTGTCTCCATTTGTAGTATTCGTAATTCGTGTCTCCATTTGTAGTATTCGTAGTAAATAAAAAGGCGAAAATACTTCGCCTTCTGCTAAAATTTCTCCGATTTGTAATGCTCTTTCAGGCATTTCGCTTTAGTCTTGCTGTGATGCAGCTTAGCGGAAAAGCAGTCAATGGTCAAATCATAAAGAAAATTGTTGAATTGTTACATTGTTGCATTGTTTTTTCGTCTTAATCTTTTCTTAATCCTTCAATTCGTTTCACTCTCTCAGGACAAGTGTCAATACATTAATGACTATTGTAAGCATTACTAGTACCGTGCTTGTGGTGAGGGTAGCGAAGCGGAGTCGAACCATCTTTGCGTGCTAGAGTTAGTTCAGGGATTTGGGGTATCCCCTGGCACGCTCGCTCGCGAGCGACGTGCCCTGGGTGGGTGTTATGCCAAAATTTCGGAAATCGGATACTTAAACAAAATTTACTTCCCCAACCATTCAGCCAGTTAGCGAAGCGAAGCCAGTTGTCACTTTAGTGACCTACCCATACATTTTCATCATCATCTTCAGAAAAGCCACATCGTTTTTTCTTTTCTTAGCCTTCAGTAATTTCTTGGCATCAGGTCCGACAGAATAACGGAAACCTTTCTTGGCTCCGTCTTTGATAGCCTTCTCGACCACTTTCGCAACCTCTACCGATGGAGTCGCCTTATCAAACATATGAGTCATGTTTTGATTCCAAGCTTTGGCTTGTTTGTAGTAAGGAGATTTTTTATCAAAATCTTTCTTCGCCCAGTCCATAGCATATCCGAAATTGGTAGAGATTGCTCCCGGTTCAACGACTTTGGTCACAATGCCAAATTGAGAAAGTTCAAAAACCATGTTTTCAGAAATAGCTTCCACGGCATGTTTGGTAGCAGCGTAAGCCCCCAAGAACGGAAACCCCATTTGTCCGGCAACCGAAGCGATATTGACGATCACGCCTTTTTTTTGTTTACGCATCACGGGTATCACTTCTTGAGTGGTACGCAGTAAACCAAAAACATTCACTTCGAATTGTTGCTGTAACTCTTCCTTACTCAAACTTTCAAGCGAACCTCCCACACCGTAACCGGCATTATTCACCAGTACGTCGATTTGTTTGAAGTCTTTCAAGATATCTTTGACAGCTTTCTTCAAAGTCGCCTCATTGGTAACATCGAGTTTATAAACTTTGAGACCATCCACTTTTTTCAAGTCTTTGGCCTTGCTCAAATTACGCATGGTAGCAGCCACATGCCATCCCTTTTCAGCAAAGTACAGAGCAATCGCTTTACCAATTCCACTACTTGCTCCGGTTACTACAATTGTTTTTCCCATTTGTTTTTAAATTTAATTTTGTTTACAAGTTTTATTATAGAGGGTATTGGATTTGACGCAAGCCGCTGCTTTCTGCTAAATTCTAGCCTCGCATTACAAATTTATGCCATCCATCCAAGAGAATTTAATTCAAACAGAGCAATCACAAAATGAGGTGTTATCTTCCGGACCAGATTTTTTCGAAGACCAGATTTCGGAAATTCGCCAAGCTACAAAATCCATTCTGGTCAAAGCCTTCCTTTGGAGAAATGACGAAACCGGACAAGCTTTTGCTCAAGCTCTTTTGGAAGCTGCTGAGAAGGGTATTCAAGTCTTGGTAATCAAAGATCGAATCGGAGCTTTTTATGAGTATTCTGAAGGAAACGGGCAGAGCTTTTTCCATGACTACTTGGATCATCATAGTTGTCATCGTCTCAGTACTGTTCACCCACAAGCCAAGCTCATGGCTCTCTTTAACAAGAATGAACAGAAGAAACTACAGAAGAATCCTCATAGACAAGCTTTTGTAGAACATCCCAATATTCAGGTCATTGATCAATATAAGCTTTATGACCATTCTAAAGTTTTATGTATAGACGGAAGAGTTTCTTATGTCGGAGGAATTGGTATCGGCAACGAATTTGCTCATATTGGCGATGTAAAATATCAAGATTCTGCTGTAAAGATAACTGACCCAGATGCCACACAAGACTTGATGCATATTTTAGCTGGCATACCTACTCATGGTCAGAATAAGCATTCTACAAACTTCGTGACTGGTCCAGAATGTCATGAAACTGCTTTGAAATTTATTACAGATACCAGGGAGGAATTATGGATCGAAATGGCTTTTCTGGGAAACAGAGATTATATCAGGGCAATCAGAGACTTGGTTTGTGCAGGTAAGAAAATTAAGTTGATTATGCCCGAAAACTCGACTTCTCATCACTATAGGAACCTCCATTTTCTAAAAACCTTACGTAGATTAATTGTAAAAGCAAAGGGTGATTTAAATAACTTACAAGTATTTCTCTTGCCAGACATGCTGCATGGCAAAAGTATGCTTCGCGACTTTAAAGAGGTTTGGAACGGTTCGCATAATTTCTCTATGAATAAAAACACTGTGGAAGAAACAAATTTTGTCACCGACGAAGAACATATCGTAGAACAAATTCAGAAGCAGTTTAGCGATGCTATGGGATCAGCAAAAGAAGATATCAACTCTCCTCCCTGGAGAAAAATCATCCTCAAATCACGCTTGGAATGGGCTGGCGTCATGTTGCAAAGTCTGGCACGAAAAAGTCGCGATCAAGCTGTCACTCAAGCTAGAACGGAATGTCAAAATGCAATTCGCGAATTGATCCTAGCTTAATATTTGATTATTTGAATATATGTTTCTTATGCTATAATCCCTCCCAATTAATCTTTTTTAAATGCCAAGAAGAATAAGAGACAGGTTTTCTGAGACAGATAAAATAAGAGGTTTTTCTGCTTCGCCAGCTTCTAGTAATATTAGAGACATTATTTATAATATTGGGAAAAATCCGAAGCCAATCCCTGAACCAAGCCCCGAAAAAGCTTCTTTGTTTAACAAAATAAAAGAACTGCTCGTAGAACAGCGCGCCTTTAAAGAAATTTGCGAATTAGTGAAAGCAGACCCAGCTTTTTCAAAAGTAGGCCATGGAGACATTTCCAGAGCATTAAATAGCATGGATAATGTGCAGAGAGAGAAGACTTCAGATGGCACGGTACTTTTTTCGATCAATAATTAACTTAAAACGCCATGTCCACCCAGACACTAATGGAAGTCAAAAAAGAAGCAGCTACCGAGCCAGAACAAAAATGGATAGATAATTTCTTGAGCACCATTGGTTCCGGATGCAGTGTCTCTCTTTCCTCTGTACAAGCTTGGATTCTTTCTACGGAATCTCAATCTCTAGACATCGAAACTATCTCGAGATTACTAAATAAGACACCTGGCCTCAGAAAACAGATCGGTGGCATAATTTTCATAAAAGAATAGTTTCATAAAGCCTCCTTCAAAGCCTTTAGCGCAACCTCCATTTGCTTCCCATCCGGCTCACGCGTCGTTAGACGCTGCGTCCAGAGACCCGGTAAGCTAAAGATTTTAGCAAGTCTTGTTTCCCGATACTTGCCAGATAACTTGAGTAATTCATAGGCAATTCCGGCAATCAGAGGCAGGACCAGTAAACGATTTTCGAGATTCACCCAAAAACTGGGGTCGCGAGGAAGCACAGTATAAACCAAGATACTAAGTAGGAAAACAATCACCAAGAAACTAGTGCCGCAACGTGGATGAAAACGTGTATTTTTCTTAGCATTTTTGACAGTCAGCTCTTGCCCCAATTCATAAGTAAAAATGGATTTATGTTCAGCACCATGATACTCAAAAACTCTCTTCACATCAGGCATCAGACCGATCAGATAAAGATAAGCAATTAGTAAAATTAATTTGGCCAAACCATCAACGGCATTAAAAAGTAGCCAATGCTCCTCCAGGAAAGGCCATATTTTTTGTAGCAAACCTGCCAAGTAAAGTGGCGTAAATTTAAAAATCAAGAGGGCCAGCATGATCCCAAAAACCAGACTAAAAGCTCCCAAGACAAAGCCTCCCAACTTACTTTTCTGCTTTCCCTCTTCTCCCAAAGCTACCTCCGCCGACCAATTCAGAGCCTTGGTGCCGATATATAGCATCTCGCCCATATTGATCACGCCACGCAGGATCGGAATATTCAAAAACTTATAGCGCTCTACCAAGGCACGGAAGGGATCTTTTTTGAGTTGAATCTTGCCCTTAGAATCTCGTACCGCAATTACGATCTGCCTCGGAGCACGCATCATCACTCCTTCCATAACAGCTTGCCCGCCAACGGCGAGATCGAGGGGTTTCAGCAGAGCAAGAAATGTCAAGCTTTTCGGTTTTCGTTGAGACGCACAATTGTGCGTCTTTACTATTTTTATAAAGTTCATAATATCTTCTTAGACAAGGGGTCATGCCCCCTTGTTGAAATAATGTGCGGGAAGGGGCCGCAGATCTGCGGCCCCTTCCCGCGAGATATTTACTTCATCTTCTTTACCTCATCCTCAATTTTCTGTACAAACTTGGTGAGCTTCAGCGAGGTCTGAGATTTGTCGGCAAAGCTACGCACATTCACTTCACCGGATTCAATCTCCTTGTCCCCCACTACCAACATGTATGGAACTTTTTGCAGTTCAGCATTACGGATTTTTTTACCAATAGACTCCATGGAGTAATCAATCTCAGAGCGGATATCAGCCAGCTGTAATTGCTCCATAACCTTGGCAGCGTAGTCGAAGTGTTTCTCGGAAACTGGGATGACCATCACTTGCAGTGGTGCCAACCAAACCGGAAAAGCTCCCGCATAATGCTCAATCAAGATTGCGATGAATCTTTCTAGTGATCCGTAAACTACACGATGCAGCATAACCGGACGATGAGATTCACCATCTTCGCCCACATATTCGAGTTCAAACCTCTCCGGCATGGAGAAATCAAGCTGCAAGGTACCACATTGCCAAGTACGACCAATCGCATCAGCTACATGAAAGTCGAATTTTGGACCATAGAATGCTCCATCCCCTTCATTGATTTTGTACTCGACTCCAAGTTCATCGAGAACTTCCTTCATGGTACTTTCAGCCATTTCCCAGATCTCATCCGAGCCGATTGATTTGGCTGGCCGAGTAGAAAGTTCGATACGGTAATCAAAACCAAAGATCGAATACATTTCATCAGTTAACTTGATAACTCCTTTTAACTCTTCTTTGACTTGCTCCTTGGTACAGAAAATATGAGCATCATCCTGAGTAAAAGAACGTACTCGGAGCAAACCATGTAACACACCACTCTTCTCATGACGATGCACCGTGCCCAGCTCACCCACACGAAGCGGCAACTCACGATAAGAATGCATATCCTCCTTGTACATCAGCATGCCTCCGGGACAGTTCATAGGTTTCAGGGCAAAGTCCTGTTCATCAATCTTAGTGAAATACATGTTTTCCTGATAATGATCCCAATGTCCGGATTGATGCCAGAGAGATTCATTCAAAATAAGTGGAGTCTGAATCTCCTTATAACCTGCCGCACGATGTTTTTTGCGCCAGAGATCAACTAAGGTTGAGCGCAATTTCATGCCTTTGTCTTGCCAGAATGGGAAACCCGGACCTTCGTCATGAAAAGAGAAGAGTTTTAACTTCTTACCAAGTTCACGGTGATCTCTCTTCTTGGCCTCTTCTATACGGTTCAAGTAAACCTTCAAATCTTTAGGAGTAGCAAAACAGATACCATAAATACGTTGTAGCATCTTGTTCTTTTCATCGCCACGCCAGTAAGCTCCGGCAATAGTGGTCAGCTGAAAAGCCCCAATTTGTTTGGTATTTTCAACATGCGGGCCGGCACACATGTCTACAAAGTTACCACTCTTGTAGAAGGAGATCTTTTTCTCTCCCTTTTCTTTCAATTCTCCCGCCATCTCAACTTTGTAAGGTTGTTTTACTTTCTTTAGGAAAGCAATGGCCTGATCAATTGGTTCATCATATTGCTCAAAGACATGTCCCTCTTTGACAAACTTTTTCATCTTTTCCTCCAGTAGCTTCAAGTCCTCTGGGATCAAGGTTCTCGGCAATTCAAAATCGTAATAAAAACCCTCATCGATAGCCGGACCGATAGCCAGTTTGGCATCGGGGAACATTTCAAGCACAGCAGCCGCCAAAGCATGTGAACAGCTATGGCGCATGGTTTCAAGTTTGTTGTTGGACATAATATTATGATTTAAATTTATATTGTACATGTGGGGGCGCGAAATTTCGCGCCCTTACAAATGTTCCCAATGCGCCATAGCTGACCATTAAAAATCGCACCAAAAACATTTGTTCTTGGAACGAATAATTTATTCGTGGTTCCATCCAATTTCCCATGTACCAGTCGTCGCCCCTTGGGCTCCTCCGGTACATGGCAAGCCCTAATTTTCAAAGTGACCTGCCGTGAACCCGAGCAAAGCGAGTGGTTCATGGCTTAATTCTTCTCTAACGTGAGAAGGCACGTCTGTATTTTGCAAGAGTGGTTTTCGCCATTCCAGTAATGGTAGTGATTTCCAGCCTAGGATCACTACTCTCTAGTGCATTACCTTGAGAAATGAATGACTACGTTCTCTTGCTTTGATAGCACACAGAAATATTTTACAAGGATCAAGTGCTCGGATTTTACGCCAATTAGGCACGCTAGTCAAAACAAAATTTGCAGACTTTCTATAAGACCTGTTACAATGCCTTTTGTTGCGAGCAAAACAAACTTAACATATCTCATATCTTCATTAACCCCTACCCCATGAAGAAGAAATTTTTGACCTGGATCTTAAGCATGCTGGTTGCTTTTAGCATGCTAGTTCCAACTAGTTCGGCTCTCTTCGGATTCGAGTTCGATTTACCGGAATTCAGTATTCCTGATATGACAGAGATTTTATTCACAGATGGTGAGTATACCTGTCCTCAGACTTGGGAGTTTGATGTTAGCACAGACTACTTCTACCAAACGGATGAGATTCTTGTTACCGGAGGCAAGGCTGTTACAAAAACTCCTCACGACGCTTTCTTGAGTGCTCCAGCCATAGTCGCCAACAAGGGTTTATCTTACAAAACATTATCAAGTTTTTCAGATGCTTGGGATTCAGATGAAAAATTTATTGGTTTCAAAGTAGGTACCGTCAAATATCAATTGAGCCCAAATGCCACCGATTGGTATTATTTTAATGGCACAAACTGGGTTACCACCAGTGAAAACAGCTTAAGCAAGGCAAATAGCGCAACGTTAATCAATAGCAATTTAGCTTCATACAATTCTCAAGTTGGAGAAGGAACCTTATTTTTCAAGGCCTTCTTGCACAGCGAGATTGTTCCCAATTTGAATCCATTTGCCCCAACCGTTTATTCCAAAATTCGTCTCGATAAGGTAAGTGTTGGCTGTACTCAAGCTGCCACTATTCCTAGTTTTGATTTTGAGCTTATGCCAGATTTTGATTGGGGAGATTTCTTTGAACCAGCGGCCACCGAGACTTGTGATGATGGCATTCAAAACCAAGATGAAACTGGCATAGATTGCGGTGGGGCAACCTGCTCTGCTTGCGGTGGAACTGCCTGTCCTGAAGATGCTACAGATCTGACTTGGGGTTGTAACAATCCTCCTTATACTGACGCCAGTATGTGTTTGGATAATGGAATTGCCAACTTTTTAACAGCTGGGTGTAGTGATGTTGCCGCTAAATGCTGCACCTCTTCCAGTACAACTTGGAATTGTCGTTTAACTTCAAATGAGTGCCAAATGCCAAGTGGCACAGACTGTACCAGCGGATATACTCTTGAATCTACAACTTTCGGCAGTATCTGTACCAAGAACACTGCCGCAACTGAAACTTGTAGTGATGGTATCAAAAACCAAGATGAAGAAGAGATCGACTGCGGAGGTGTTTGCTCTGTCTGTCCGGAAGAAGAGACTGATGATGAGTCCGTCTTCGTGGACGTACCAGACACTCATGATCATGCCGAAGCTATCAATTATTTAGAGAGCGAAGGCATTGTCTCCGGCTATGATGCTACTCATTTTGGTCCAGATTTAGTCCTCAAGAGAGGAGAACTCTTGAAGATTGCTTTGAATGGTGCCGGTATAGATACCTCAAGTTACCTCTACGCCGAGAATCCTTACTCAGACCTTGCTGACAACCATACCTTGAAGCAGTACATTCTCTACGCTTATCACAACGAGATTGCCACCGGTTATGGTGATGGCACTTTTGGACCAAACAATACTGCCACGCAAGCTGAAGCTGCCAAGATGTTGCTCAATATCAATGACATTGATCCAAGCGATGCTCCGGCTGGTGTTACTTACAACCTACCAGCCAGTAGTGATTTGATCGGTTTCATCCATGAAGGCATGGAAATGAATCTGTTCTATGATCCAAGTCATTATGTCGCAACTGAAGATATCCTCCGCGGCTATGCAGCTGAGATCATGTATAGAATACTGATGGTCGAAGATAACAGTTGGAGTAGTTTCCAAGACTAAAAATTTTAAGCTACAAAACAGGGGACGGCTTCAAAACTGTCCTCTGTTTTTATATAAAAACTTTTCTTCACTATCACAAAATGTTAAACTGCCCAGCAGAGTTAACTTTAAATATACAAATTCCCCATAACCCCCCATTTTATGGTTAAAAAGTTTGGTCTTTTATTGTTGGGTTTTGCACTCCTAACCGGTATGTCTGTCGGACAGATAGGAGAGGTACTAGCAGCACCTGCCCCAACTATCATTTTCGACTTTGATGATGCTGCTGATTACAATTTCCCGGCGGGAGCAGTGGATTTTGTCGAGATAGCAGGTAAAACTGTTGCCAAGAGAGTAACTCCTGACGTAGCAGCCTGCTCTTGGGTCGGCAATAAAGTTGGTATTCCCTTCACAGACATTGAAAGCTTTTCACTGGTTTGGGAGCAATATGGTGACCCTGTTCCCGCTTCTTTGGCAACACCTATTTTGAGTCCCGATGGTGTCAATTGGTATTACTGGAATCAGATGGATAATGAATGGAAAGAAGCTGATGTTGAGAGCGGTTGTAGTTGGGGCATAGATATCGAACTAACTCCAGCAGTTCTAAGTGACTTCGTAACGGATTTTTCTCCGGGAATGCTTTATTTCCGTATTTATCTAGGTACTGGAACTTTTCCAACTACTCCCCCAACTTACACTGTCCCAATCGTCGATAGTGTAGAGTTCGGATACTACGAGGCCGATGAGTGTGAGAGCTCGGCCGATTGTGATGCAACACAGTATTGCAAGAAAAATCCTGGTGAATGTGACAGTATTGGTGTCTGCGCAGATAAACCTCTCCACTGCCCTCTGATCTTAAGTAAAGTTTGCGGCTGTAATGAAGTTACTTACAGTAATTCTTGTACTGCTGTTATGGCAGGCGCGACTGTAAATTACGCCGGCACTTGCGTTGAATCTTGTACTGATAATATTTTAAATCAAGATGAAACCTCAGTAGACTGTGGTGGTATTTGTGATCCTTGTCCAACTTGTTCAGACGGCATTAAGAATCAAGATGAAACCGCTGTAGATTGCGGTGGTGTTTGTTCTCCTTGTGCTGCTGCTGTTGCAACTTGCACTGACGGCATCAAAAACCAAGATGAAGAAGAGATTGATTGCGGCGGTGTCTGTACCGCTTGTGAAGAAGAAACTGGAGTCTTTGTCGACGTTCCAGCAACTCACGACCATGCTGAGGCTATCAATTACCTTGAAGAGGAAGGAATTGTTTCCGGTTATGATGCTACTCACTTTGGTCCGAACTTGAAACTACGCCGCGGAGAACTCTTGAAGATTGCTTTGAATGGTGCCGGTATCAACAGTTCAAGCTATGCTACTGCCGAGAATCCATACTCAGACCTTGATGATGATCATACTTTGAAGCAGTACATTCTCTACGCTTATCACAACGAGATTGCGACCGGTTATGGTGATGGGACTTTTGGTGCTGACAATTACAGCAGCCAAGCTGAGGCTGCCAAGATGTTGCTCAATATCAATGACTTCGACCCAAGCAATGCTCCGGCCGGTGTAACTTACGGTTTACCCGCAGGTGACTTACGTGGTTTTGTACATCAAGCTATGGAGATGAATCTGCTCTACGATTCAAGCAATTATGTTGCTACTAATGATATCTTGCGTGGCTACGCCGCCGAGATCATGTATAGAATACTGATGGTCGAAGATAACAGTTGGAGTAGTTTCCAAGAGTAAATATTTTAAGCTACAAAAGACAAAAGGCCCTTCCTGAAAAAGAGGGGTCTTTTGCTTAGTCAGTATTTTCGACCAATTCTTTTTCAATACTATTTAGCTCTTCTTCTAAGCGCTCTTCTTCATCTCCCAATTTTACTAAAGATTGGTAATCATTATCTTTAACAGCACATTCTAATTTACTCAATAGATTTTCATATTTTTCTTCAAATTCTTCTCCATATAACATGCCAACCGTAGAGATAATTGGCTTGCGCTTACCTTCCAACTCCTCTAAGAATTGATCTTTACTAAAATCTTTACAATCCATATTAGCAAGTAATTCTCTGACAATTCTTCGGATATCTCGAATTTGCTCGGTATATTTTTCCATAACTTTTGCCCCCGGAGTTTGTGTTTGCGCCAATACAGGGCTCGCAATCACTAAAGTTGAAACTATAAGCAATCTAACTAAGCGTTGAGAGCTAGCTTGAATTCTCTCAAGTATTTTCATAAATTATGACTTTAAACTATTAATAGCAGCCACACGATCCTTGGCATG
>JAQVLK010000012.1 GCA_028704165.1 Candidatus Altimarinota bacterium
GGAGTGCCTACTACAATGTTGTTAGGTATCAAAGCTAGCTGCTTAGCTGGGATTGTAATTGTTTCACGAGCTAATAAGTCAAAGCCCACCGAACCGGCAGTTTCGTACTGAGGCAATGGTAGCTCTTTGTCGAGGCGTTTTACTTGGACGTTCATGGGAAAAAGTGGTTAGTGATTAGTGCTTAGTGGGAAAGAAGAAGCATGAAGTGATTTTACTAATCACTCTTCACTAAACACTATCAAGGAGCCTAGTCAATTTACTAGAGAATACTCTGTATTACAATCTCATGTAGCACACCTCTTCACCAACCAATCTTCTCACAGATCGCACTCCATATTCGGTCAACAAATCCTAGCTTGGATCTATGGTTGCTTCCAAAATATATAAGCACTGCCTCATCAAGTTCAATCTGCTCTGCCTCTGCAAAAGCATAGATTTCCCTGCAAGCTCTTCTGAACTTACTCGTGGTTAAAATTATTTTTATTCCTCGATCCTGTATTACTTCTCGAACACCATTCTCACACTCAATCATTTGCACCTCTTCCATTGGGATTAGAGTTATTAATTTATTCTTTGGGCGGGAGATTAACACAAGAGAACTAGCTTTTGCAATAAAATCCTAAGTAAAATCACTCCGTTTTAGCTAGTTTTCAACTATTATTACAAATACTTTAAAATATCATGTCAATCAGAGTTTTAGTAGTACATTTACCTATTTAAACCGCTTATACGAGCTATAATACTCAAATAAAGATTCTTAGCATTAGGGGTAGTCTTGGCAAGATGTTTGACAGCATAAAACTTGTTTGCTAGACTTGAATGAAAACTTCGGAAACAAAGAAACAAAAAAGATTTTCAAAAGTTCCTTCACAAAAATAAAAACAAAAACGTACTTACTTCGCAGTTAGTCATAGACTGCTTGCGAGGTTCGTACCCACCACATTCTATCAAAAAGAAATCTGTGGCGGTGTAGCTATCAAGAGCCAGGCCTACTGATCCAGAGAAGCACCTACAATTGACTTTAAGTCTCGATCCGGCCTTACCTTTTCATAGCTAACCGGTGTGGATTTCCTTTAGCAGGAATTTGGTAAGGTGCACCTTATGGGGTTATATGAGCTAAAAATAATTTTTTATACAGCTTCAGCCTCGCACCTTACCTCCCACCACTGTCGCTCGTGAGCGACGTGGCCCACCACTTTTACCTTTCAGACTAGCTATTCCGTTAAATACGCTTAGCCGGTCCGATAATTTCCCCGCTCATTAACAATTCGTCCTTCATCAGGAGGAGACTCAAGTACAGAATTCATGTCATTCTGTGTTTAAGTCTCTACTTCCTGATGTAGCTTCCTGATCAGGCTTCTACTTGACCCCGATTTATCGGGGCAGCTTGATTTGTTGCTCACCTTCGGGAGAGTACAACATTGATAGAACGGTTTGGTGATTCTTCCTTAAACACCAAAAGGCAGTAGAGAAAAAGAGAATTGAGTTGATCAGTAACCAGTTTTCACCTTTTCTGTCCCCCTCAGCCCTTAATTTATCGGCTGATAGCATGGACAGAGAAAAACAAAAATAAAAGGGCGGCGCAAGTCGCTTTTTTATTATGCTAAAAAAAGGGATTAGGGTAGAGGGTTTAGGGTGGTAGGAAAATGGCTGCATTGTTATATTGTTCTATTGTTCCCTTGTTTCTCAACAATGTCTCTTATTTCTTAACAATATAACCATGTAACAAGATAACAATGTTTTTTAGTTCCGAAATTCGTCCCAAACTGCTATATTAATTCCGTTTAAAGTCCTCTCATGAGAATCTCGAAAAAATCTGTCGCCTTGGTCATCTTTATAATTATTGCAATTGTAGTTCTCAGTTTGATCCTCAGTAGACAGCAATCATCGATCCTCACTCCTGAAAACGCTACCATTACCAGTCTCGAAAAGGCCGCTGAGCTAAACCCCACCTCGGCACCAGCTTACTTTACCTTGGGTGAAGCCTACTTCGCAGCCGAGAGGATAGATGAGTCATACGCCGCATATCAGAGAGCTTTTGAGCTTGATGCATCCTACGCTGAAGCTTATTACGGATTGGGGAAATACTTCTTACGCAAAAATGAAGCTGAGACGGCACTGGCAAAACTCGAAATTGCCAACAAGCTTTCACCGGAAAATACCGAGATAGTTTTTGAGCTTGCCAATGCCTACAAGGCCAATGGAAAATTTCAAGAAGCAGAAACAGAGTACGAACTTGCCGCCAAGCTGGATCCTTTTCTCCTCAAGGCTTACTACAATTTAGGCGTGGTCCAGACTGAACTGGGAAAACTTTCGGATGCTATTTTGAATTTCAAAAAAGCGCTCGCTGTTAATCCGGAAAGTGCTCTGACTTATTATGATCTAGGAGTTGCCTATCTAAAGGATAATCAGCCCGATCAAGCTATTAAGTCCAGCTTAGAAGCTCTGAAATGGGACCCCGGACTAGCCAGTTCACACAGAACTATCGGCAGTGCTTACCTGCAACTTGGGAAATTCCAAGACGCGCTGGATCACTATCTTGAAGCATTCCAAAGCAATCCTTACGATGCACTGCTCTTAAATAATATCGCCTATACCTATCAACAACTGGGCGATTTGGCTGAAGCTGAAAACTACTATCTGCAAGCCATGGATCTTAATAAGAGTTGGGAAGAACCCTACTACAATCTGGGGATTTTATATCTGAATCAAGGAGATAATGAAAAAGCGCTAACAAACCTCGAACAAGCTATCAAGCTGAATCCTTATTATTACGAGGCCTATACCAACCTAGGTGCTATTTATCTAAAAGAACAAAACTTGCAACAAGCCGAGCAGACTTTTGAGAAGGTTTTGAAATTCCAACCGAACGATGCCGGAGTTTTGAGTAACTTGGGACTGATTGCCTATCAGCAAGAACAGTATGAAAAAGCCAAGCTCTACTTTGAGAAGGTCTTGCAGGAAAATCCTGAATCTGCGGAGGCTTATATCAACCTGGGGATTATTCTCTTGGAGGAAGGAGACACTGAAACAGCTTTGGCATACGCTGAAGAAGCCGTTCGTTTGGCGCCGGAGATCGCACAGGCTCATCTCAATCTAGCGCTGCTGCTCTTCCGCGCGCAGGAATATCGCCGCGCGGCGCCAGAGTTTGAGCAAGCTCTCACGCTGGATCAAAACAATCTAGAAGCTTATCTCTATCTTGGCACTTGTTACAGTGCTATCGGAGAACTCAGTAAGGCGGCAGCAGCTCTGGAGAAAGGTTTACAAATTTTTCCTACAGAAGAAAGTCTTCGAACTAAACTCAATGAGGTTTACGAGCAGTTGGGATTGAACTAAGAAGCTTCATATTCCACTCAGCCTCCTTCGCTAAAGCTTCGGCGCGGTTTCTCGTTCACTGTGCTCACTCACCTTTCTCAGAGTACGTCTCTTTGCTATATTGAAGACCCTTCCTGGAATTAAAAATGAAAAGTTCAAAATTCAAAATAATTTCATTTTTAATCTTTAATTTTAAATTTTGCATTTAGTGAAGCTTTTCCTCGTCCGACATGGCGAAACTGACTGGAACGTCAATCAACTTTTTCAAGGACAGACTGATGTGCCTTTGAATGAAAATGGTTTAAGCCAAGCTGAAGACTTAGCTTTTAAGTTAAAAGATGAAGGTTTTGATGCTATTTTTTCTTCGGATCTCCAGAGAGCTCTTGCTACAGCCACGATTATCAACGGCTACCATGATCTAAAAATTCAGGAAACTAAACTTCTGCGCGAAAAAAACTTCGGCGAAATGGAAGGGAAATTGCGTGAAGAAGTCGAGAAAGCACATCCGCAATATTTTCTGCAAGAGGGCGGTGTAAGCTTGGATTATGTGATCCCCGGTGGAGAGAGTTGGAATGCGGTTTACTCCAGAGTCAAAAAGTTCTTTGCCGCTTTGAAGAAACAAGATTACAAGCAAGTTTTGCTAGTCGCACACGGAGGAGTTATTCGTTCCTACTTTCACCTTATCAAAGGATTAAGTAAGGCTGAAATTCGCGAAATTCCCATGCCAAACTGTGCGGTGTTTGAAGAAACTTTGTAATAGATTTCTTGTATTTATTCGCAGCATTCGCATGCATTTGTAGATTCGTATCGCGCAGAGTACCCCGAACTAAAAATAATAATGAGCTACTTAAATAATTTGAATCCCGCGCAACTAGAAGCCGTCCAGCAGGTCAAAGGACCTGTGCTAATTCTGGCAGGTGCCGGTAGTGGCAAAACCATGGCTATGACTTATCGTATCGCCTATTTGATCAGAGAAGTTGGTATCAAGCCCCATGAAATCTTGGCCGTAACTTTCACGAATAAGGCGGCCGGCGAGATGCGCAGTCGCGTTGAGAAATTGATCCCGTCTGAGGCAACAAGCTTGCCTGTCATTGGAACTTTTCATGCTATTTGCGCCCGTTTTCTACGAGTTGAAATCGAGAGACTTGGTTATCAAAAAAACTTTGTGATTTACGATGCAGCTGATCAAAAAAATCTGGTCAAACAAGTTATGGAAGACCTCAAATTTGATAAGCAAAGGACCTCGCCGGCCGCCGTCCTAAACCATATTTCCACAGCCAAAAACGAGCTGATTGATCCCGTGAAGTACAAGGAACTAAGCTTGGATCATTTTACTGAAATCGTCTCTCAAGTTTATCCAGTTTATCAGAGAAGATTGAAGGAAAATAATGCGCTCGATTTTGATGATCTAATCATGAAATGCGTAGAACTCTTTCGCGAACATCCGGAAATCTTGGATAAATACCAAGAGCGTTTCAAATTTATTAACGTGGATGAATATCAAGACACCAATCATGCCCAGTACACTTGGGTCCGCTTACTGGCTGAAAAGTATCGTAATATCTGTGTGGTCGGCGATGACTGGCAATCGATTTATAGGTGGCGAGGAGCTGATATGCGTAATATTCTGAACTTTGAGAGTGATTATCCAGAAGCTAAAAAGATCAAGTTGGAACAAAATTATCGTTCAACCCAAACCATTCTGGACGCGGCCCATGCTATCATTGAGAAAAATCAAAAACGTACTGACAAGAAACTTTGGACTGAATGTCTTGGTGGAGACAGTATCAAAATTATTGAAGCAACCGATGAGCGTCACGAAGGAGATCTCATCACCCAAGAGATCGAATCACAAGGAGGAGAGTATCGTGATTATGTCGTGCTCTATCGCACCAACGCTCAGTCGCGTGCGCTAGAAGAAGCCTTTTTACGAGCCGGTATCCCTTACAAGATCGTAGGTGGCATCAAGTTTTACGAACGAAAAGAGATTAAGGACGTACTGGCTTACTTGCACTTAATCTTAAATTCTAATGATAACTTAGCTTTTGAGAGAATACTCAACGTACCAGCACGTAAGATTGGTAAAACCAGCTTTGAGAAATTGCATAAAACCTCTCAACAGCTAAAGCAAAGTCTCTTTGAATTTTGTCAGCAGCAAGAAGTTCTCGAGAATCTACTGGGTTCAACTGCCAAACGTATTTTGGATTTTGTGAAGCTGATCAAGGAACTGCAGAAGAAAAGTGAGAAACTGACAGCTTCCAAGATTATTGAGCTAGCACTGAATAAAACAGGTTACCGCAACTATCTCCTGGACGGGACCGCTGAAGGTGAAGAGCGCTTTGAAAACGTCGAGGAACTTTTGTCTGTTTCCAGTAAGTACGATGAGCTCAAACCGATCGAGTCACTAGCTAGTTTTTTGGAAGAAGTCGCCCTAATTACTGATCTGGATCAGGTCAATGAGGAAGATAACGCTGTCACGCTGATGACTTTGCATGCCGCCAAGGGACTGGAGTTCCGCGTCGTCTTCATGGCCGGACTGGAAGAAAATATCATGCCCCATTCACGCAGCCAGACTGACCCGGAGGAAGCCGAAGAAGAACGTCGTCTTTGTTATGTCGGTATCACCCGTGCCAAAGATCAACTCTACATGATAGCCTCTCAACAACGCATGCTCTGGGGTAGCGTCCAATTCAATCAACCTTCCAGATATTTGAGTGAGCTACCGGCAGAACTGGTTGAGTACCATTCCTCCTATCAAGAATCTACCAATATTCGTGGGATCAAAGACAGCCGTAGTGGAGAGATTGTCATTCCAAACTATGATCGCAATGAACATAAAGTTAAACGCACAAAAGACGCCAAAGCTCCCTTCTCGGACGGAGAAAAAGTCACGCATCCTTCTTTTGGCAAAGGTATTGTAGTTGAGGTCAAAGGTGATATTGTGACCGTGGCCTTCAAGAAAGCTGGTATCAAGAAACTGGTTGCCAGTGTAGCGCCGCTGACGTTAGCTAGTTAGCTTTTTAGCTATTTAGGAAAACTGCCTTTAATCTTTCCTTAATGTTTTGATGTTAAGATAATTTCCTTAACATTTTCACAATGATTCACAGTTACAAAGATTTAGAAGTATGGAAAAGAGCAATGACGCTTACTGAAGAAGTTTATGAAATAACAGCGAGTTTCCCAACCGAAGAAAAGTACGGGCTAACATCCCAAATCAGGAGATCGGCCTTATCAATACCCTCAAACATTGCAGAAGGACGCTACCGTTTTGGAAAAAAAGATTTTGTAAGATTTCTAAGATACTCATATTCTTCAGGAGCTGAACTGGGAACTCAAATAGAATTAAGTAAAAGGCTTGCGGCAACTAGGAAGCTGGATTACTCTAAAGTCGATGAGCTGCTAGAAGAAGTTATGAAAATGCTAAACGTAATGATTAACAAATTAATTCCCAGAACCTACCACTAATTAGCTAAGCAGCTAGTTAGGCACGAAGCGCCCCCTTTGGGGCTAAATAGCTAATCATGACCGAAAAAGAGTTAAAATACATCGCTCCCTTAGAGAATATTCAAAAATTCTTGAGTTCCGCTGACCACAAAAGTAAAGTCACCCAGAGTTATTTTGATGATGAGCAAGTGACCGAGATTATCAAGCAATTTGAAATGCAGCTTCCCGAAAAAGTAAGTCATGCTAGTGCCAGAGTGCGCAAGGAAGAAATACCGGACCTTGTTAGCTATGTGCTCTGCGTTAAAGGAAAGATTGAAGGAGCAGAGACCAGCGATCGCTTCGAAGATGAACTGGAGCTTGAAGCTGAAGACTATGAGCGATTAGAAAAGGAAGCTAAAAATGGCACCATTATTAAAACTCGTTACTACTTCATAGTAGGGATCGATGCTTATCCGGCCGAGTTAACAGTTGATATTTTTCATTTTATTGGAGGGAAGAAACAGGAATGGAAATACGCCATGATCGAAGTCGAGTATGACGATGATGGGATGAAGGAAGCTTTGAGAGATGGCAAACATGATTTGGAGATCTTGCAATCTGCCACGGAAGTGACAGGGGATAAACAGTTTACAAATAAAGCCTTGGCGCAAAAATTACCCAGTTAATCATTATCGCCAAATAGAACTGGCTTGTCCTCAATCATGCGGACAGTCTTTGGATAAAGTCCACTGCCATTATTTACGAAATAAGATAACTCTCTTATTATCTCGTCCAGAGCCCATCCTGAGACAGAAATATTTTCTGCATTCTTTATTTCATCAAACAAATCATCTACCTGTGACAAAACTTTACAAAATTTGTTTCTAACAGAAAAACTCTCCTCTTGTAAGCAATACGATACCCTAGCAAGATAAGCCTCTTGTCTGTTGAATCTATCTGCATGAGGTGATTGTCTTATAATCTCAATTACTTTTCTTATGTTCCGATGCTGTTCTTCTATTTTTTTAAGTGAAGCCATTTTAAAAATATTTTAAATATGAGGATTCAAAATAAATCTTTTAGTTTGATGCGTCAAATTTCGCGTCTCTAGCGCGCCAATACCTGGTTTTCTCTAAAGAGGGAAAATCGCTGAAGGGCGAACAATAAAAGGTTTAATCCCATTATTACGATATATCAATACTCGCCGATAATGAGGTTGCCAACCAGCAAACAAGATTCCATTTCCTAGCTTAGTATCAACTAAAGAACGAAGACATGAGGTATCCGGATGTTGATGATTTTTCTCAACATAAGCTCTCTGTTCCAACATATATTCAAATAATGTATCACCACTTAGGCCGTCATTACTATATCTAAGCGCTAAATCTGGGATTAATTCAGGGTTTCTAAGGTGCAGCAGTTCTTCTTGTCCCTCTTTATAGAGTTTAAGATAAGGTCTATACGACCTATGCGATTCCATTCGATCATCTCGTAATTCACCCAATTGATTCAGATGAGAAACACCATCTTTCAAACAATATCCTGGAGTATTGTAATGTTGATCCCCAGGCAATCCAGCTACTTCTCCACTCGTTGTAGTTTTAAAGAACTGATCTGCAAATTGATATTTGAGATGAATCATTGGCGATGGGAGAATTTGCGCAGTATCAAAGCCATACCTTCCAATCATTGCCTCCATTATCATAATTTCAGTAGGTGCTAGTTGAACTTCTTTCGGTAAACACTCAGCAACCCCCCGTAGACCGTGACTAAAATAGAATTCTTTCCAAAAAGCTAAGTCTTCTTTTAGACTAAAATTACCAACTCTATCTACAGATTTTTTGTCGGATGAGAAGGTAGGTGCTGAAGATCTTAGGGATAAAAGCTCTCTTATTTTACCAACATCCCTATCTTCTTCTTGCCCATGCTCTAAGTGCTTTGACATAAACCATTATTAATAAAGGGTAGAAATGTAGTAGAAACTCGGGGTTTTGTCAATTTTTCAACAGCTGCTCGATTTTCACAGACGCTGTCTATTTGGTATATCTACTACCACCGAAGTACGAAAACGTGCCCTGTAATGTGCCAAATCAATACCGCAAGATATAAGACGAACCTGAGACTCTTCGTCATCCCAATCAATACCAGCGACAAACTTGTTAGCAAAAAGCCTGTTAGTAAAAGGCTCTTCTGTTCCCATCATATTCCAGGTACCATTTTTTTCTAAAAAATTGTTCATGGGGTACTGTGTAAGACGCATTAAACTGAACATCATCATTAAGATTAAATTTCTCGGACTAGCTGTTTCAACACCTCGAGCTTGTTTCTCACGTTTAAACCATTGGATTCTATCTTCGAGAGTCTCCTCCCCACGTTCTCCTGGAAGGAGGGGAGACTCTGGAATCCCTTCTACTATTCCCGTCCGCCAGTTTATGACATTACTTTCACCGTACACTCCGGATTGTTTATCCGAAGCGGCCAATACTTGCAGAGCAATATCACCAATAAATGGTTTAAAATATCGAATAAGTACCAAATTAAAATTTTTAAGAGCCTCAATGTATCTCTGTAAGGAATATGGAACTTCAACCTGTAACCTAGGTACTTGCATTGCTCTAATTTCTGCAAGTTGAAATGGACTTAGCGTTTGTTTTAAAACCGTGACAATCGTAGGCAAATCAGGAAGCAACAGCCCCTCCGGTGGATTTTTGTAGTCATAAAGACCAGTCCTTCTCAAATGATTCAACAAGCTACCATATTGCTGATCTACAACCTTTTCCAAGAGTAGCTGACACTTTAGATTCTCTTTGTCGCCTGCGACCTCCCCGTTGTTAGAAAAAACTGCATCCGTTCTACTTCTTGTTTGAAGCATTTCCGGATTATGATCTTCTACCTTTCTCATAAAATTATTTATTAGAAGAAAGGATACTATCAGATTCCTTGCGTTTATCAAATTCTCAGGATCATCTCGATTTTATCCAACAATTCCGCATTTCCTCCCAGTCTCGTTCCATTTGCTAATTCGCGATAGACAGCTCCTGCTTCCGTGATTAGGCAAGATCCGGCCGCCCAATCCCATTCTTTGGTTGTGTTGGTTAAATCCACATAAGCATCAAAAGCTCCCTGTGCCACGTAGGCGAGGCCGAGTTCGGCCGAGCCGACTGAACGCATACGATAACAACAGGGCTGAAGTTTTTGTAATAAGTTATTCATACGTTCGTACTCTTCTTTCCCCCTCGTAGAATTTGGCCATTCGACGTAAAGAAAAGCTTTTGTAAGATCTGTTTCGTGAGCAACTGCTAGTTTTTTTTCATTCAAAAAAGCTCCGCCACCTTTGTACGCCGAAAACATTTCTCCTGTTCTGGGATTGTAAACTATGCCAAGCACCACTTCTTCATCTTCTTTCAGAGCAATTGCGTTACAAAAAAATGGCAATTGTCTGAAATAATTTTTGGTACCATCGATCGGATCAATCACCCAAGTGTATTTGGAATTTTGATCAAGCGTGTTTTTTTCTTCGGTAAAAAAGTTATGCTCCGGATAAACTTTTTTAATTTCTGAAACGATCAAGTCTTCAACAGCCAGATCGGCATTGGTCGCAATATCCAAAGCATGTTTCTGTACCGCAACCTCCAGTTTGTCACAATATTTCAAGCTCAAGGCACCGGCCTTGAGGGCGATTTTCTTGGCAACTTGATGAGCTTCTTTGTACATAATTTTGAATGTTAAATGTTGAGTGCTGAATTAATTCAAAATTCAACATTCAGAATTTATAATTTCCCCTTAAACCCATCCCTGTCCCCTCCCGCACTTGCCATATTTTCCTTTTTGACATGTTGCTGTTCCAAAGATAGGTAGGTATTTTCGAGCAGATCTTCAGCAACATTCAATCCGGCAGCAATGAAACAATCTTTGCCGATTTTGACTCCGGGCATTAAGTTCGTATTGATTCCAACACGACAATCCGGACCCATCATGACTCCTAACTTATTGAGTCCGGTTTGCTTTCTCTCTCCTTTGATCATGGAACTGATCTCCCCTTCGTCCAAGCGCAAGTTGCCGGTCACTGTGCCCGCACCAAAAGAGCAGTTGTTAGAAATCACGCTATCCCCGATATAATTACTATGAGTCCAAACATTTTTACCAAGATAGGAACGTGCTACTTCCGTGTTATAGCCAACCACGGATCCCTCTCCGATATGTGAATCACGCACTAGAGCATTGTTGGCAATCACAGCTCCCTTTCCAATATAAGCAGGTCCTCGGATCACGGCGTTTTCAAAAATCTTTACCCCCTCTTCAATGATCACGTGACCTTTGATCGTAGCCTTTTTTGAGATTTCAGCTGAGCGATGAATTCTTGGTTTCTGATTTTCAATCAGATAGTTCATCATCGGCAAAATGTGCCAAGGATATTTCAATGCTTGCCAGAAACCTTTGTATTCCACTGCACGAATTTTGATCTCACGACCAGCTGCTAGCTCAAAAGCTTTTTCATAAGTATCATCTTTGTTATCACCTTTGATAGTTTCCAGGATATCAAAAAATTTGGGCCAATCTTTGAAGTAATGCAGTACGATATTTACAAATTCACTTGGAACTTCTTCGGGATCGGGTTTCTCTACCACTCGATGCACATAGCCTTCCGGATCAAAATCCAAATAGCCACCGGGGAAATATGTCGAAACCTTTTTGGCTGTGAGAAGTATCTCAGCCCGCGGATCACTCTTGGCTTGGTTGAGCAAATTCTTAAAAGCTTCAGACGTGACTAAATCATTTACACTAGTTACTAGTAGCGTAAGTTCTTCATCCAATAAAGATCTGGCTTTTAGTAAAGCATCCGCCATCCCAAGAGCTTCTGCTTGCTCCACAAATTCCACGTTGGGAATGCCAGAAAGAGCTTCCTGACAATCTTCCTTATTCTCTTTATTAATAACTATGACTCCTTTTTTGAAACCAAATTTGAATAAGTTTTCAGTCCGATGACGAATTAATGGTTTTCCGCAAAACTCGATTGTATTTTTATCCGGGATAGGCCAGAGACGAGAGCTCACTCCGCCGGCGAGAAGTAGGAATTGCATAAATAAATTTTTAATGTTGAATTTTGAATGTTGAATGAACCCACATTCAAAATTTATAATTCAGAATTCAAAATTTCCAAAACCGCTTCAGCGATTTTAGCAGAATCATGCCGTAGTAAACTGCGCTTCACGACATCCGTCTCCTCTTGTTTATACGTTTTCACCGAAAGTAAATCACTTCTAATCACTAAACACTCTTCACTTTCCCCCAAGTCATCTTCCACCGGATATTCATAATCTTTTTCATAAAGCTTCACGATTTCTTCATTAAAGTCAGTATTATTTATTAATACGTAATCTAGCTTGGTATATTTCTCAACCCAGCTTAGGTAATCGGAGGCTTTGAATCCCTTCTGCCCCCAGCGAGTCATCAGATTGAGAACTAGAACTTTTTTGGCCTTCGAATTCAGCAAAGCTTCCTTAACTCCGTCAACCACCAAGTTTGCCATCAGACTACCCCAGAAATCACCGGGACCTAAGAGGATCAAATCAGCTGACGAGATCGCTTGGCGTGCTTTCTCCGTAATTTGCACGTGCGGATTTAGATAAATCTCAGAGACAAGGGCATCGCGCAGACTCTCCGGAGGCTCGTCATCAATTACATTCTCTCCCGCAACTTCCTGTCCGGATTCAAGTTTTACAAAAAGCTCCGTCTCGGAAGTCGTGACAGGAATCACTTGTCCTTCAACTTTTAGGATTTTTTGTGCCGCTTCAACCGCTTTTTCAAAGTCACCGGTTATTTTTTCCAGCGCTGCGAGCAATAAATTCCCGAAGTTGTGACCACTCAAGTTCCCTTTCCCAAAACGATAATTAAACAGATCGAGCATCAACTGTTCTTCGCCGGAAAGTGCGACTAAAGCTTGCCTGATATCTCCTGGAGGTAAAACTCCCATCTCCGTCCGCAACCTGCCAGTGCTACCACCATCATCGCTCATCGCCACAACAGCAGACAATTCATGTCCTTTACCTTTTAGTCCCAGCAGAACTGTGAAAGTTCCGGTACCGCCGCCGATAGTTACTATCTTAGACATGGTTAGCTAATTAGCTAACTAGCTTTTTAGCTAGCTAGGATAAATATTTTAGCAGATCTTCCAGCTTATCCAGAATCAAGTCCGGTTCATGTTTTTTAAGTTCTTCCCTACTAACAAATCCGGTTGTCATTGCCACAGAACGTACTCCGGCTTTCTTGGCTTCGAGAACATCGTTACTATGATCACCGATATAAACGCTGCTTTCTGGCCTTCCACCAAGTTCTGTGATCGCTTTCAAGATCCCATCTGCCTTGAAGTCCATATCATCGTGCCCAATCACGGTAGGAATATTTAATTTGTAACGTTCTAAAACATTACGCACTGGTATTGAACTGTTATAAGTCACAATGCCAACACTGTGCCCTTTTGCGAGAACTTTAGTCAGAACAGCTTCGTGATCAAGATCGATCAGTGAACATCTGTGTCTGAATTTATCCTGATAAGCTTTTTCAAATTCTGCAAAAGCAGGCAATTTATCTTTATTCTGTTCGTAAATATCTTTCAATGAATCATGAAAATGCATGCCGAAACGTTCCTCCAGATTCAATCCTTTCAGATTAAGTCCAAAGAGCTCTTCAATATCTCTAACCGCCAACTCAACTGCCGGCAAAGATCTCACCAAGGTCAGATCCCAGTCGAAGAGTAATGTGTTTACTTTACTTAGAGGCATTAGTTATTAGTTTCTTGTATCAATCATGGTAATCATTTAATCATGTAAATCATAGTTCTGCCTTTTGCATTTACTTAACGGTGACGCTCTTCGCCAAATTGCGTGGCATATCCGGGTCATTTCCCCGTAGCACCGCCAGTTTGTAGGCCAAGATTTGGATCGGAATAATACTCAAGATAGGTGCAGCGTTACCGACATCCGGAACCTTGATCCAGTAATCAAAGATATCGTTGTTCTCTGGAGATACGCCAACCACATAACCGCCTCGGGCTTTGACTTCAATCGCGTTACTTAGAATCTCAGGCTCAGATTCGTCTTTGGAGACCAGCGCAATCAGCGGAGTTCCTTGCGTTATCAAAGCAATTGGACCGTGCTTCAGTTCTCCTCCGGCAAAACCTTCGGCATGAATATAACTTACTTCCTGCAGTTTGATCGCAGCTTCCAGGGCCATCGGATAATTCAGTCCGCGTCCGATCACATACATACTTTCAAAGTCCTTAAGCTTAACGGCTAGTGTTTCAATATAACCATCATAACGAGGATTGAGCATCTCAGTGATTTGACTGGCAGCGTCAACTAGCAGCTGCTTGGCTTCATTGAGACGCCCCACCATCGCATAAGCCAGCAATGTCAAAACCGCTATTTGCGCAGTAGTAGCTTTAGTCGAAGCGACTGCTTTCTCAGGTCCCGCTTTGATATTAATCGTGATATCAGACATACGATCCATGCTGGAACCTTCCACGTTGACGATTGAAACAATCTTGGCCCCCTTGGCTTGAGCTAGCTCCAGAGCTTCCATAGTATCAGCTGTTTCGCCACTTTGAGAAATAGCGATAATCAAAGTTTTGTCGTTGATAAAGTGTGCTTGGGCTGGAAACTCGGATCCAAAGACAGCATTGATATGCTCTTTGGCGATACGTGAAAATAAATAGCTGCCGGTGAGAGCAACTTTGCCAGCCGTACCACAACCAAGCAAAAAAGTACCCTTGGATTTTTTGATCAAATCAACCACCTCATGAATCAAAGCATCATCCTGGTTGGCAGCCCGACAAATCGTTTCCTTTTGCTCCATGATTTCCTTCAACATGAAGTGAGGATAGTCACCTTTCTCGGCCCCTTTGGCATCCCAGTCGATTTCAATGCTGCGCTTGCTAATCGGACTAGCATCTTCCAATGTCAAAAACAAAGCATCTGGAATCAATTTATCCATCGAGATCACTACCATTTGATCGTCGTCCAAATAGTTAACATGTCTAGTGTAAGGTAAAAAAGCAGGAATGTCCGAAGCCAAAAAATATTCCCCTTCGCCTACCCCAATAATAAGCGGTGAACCGCGGCGCGCCGCTACCAGTTTACGTTCACTATTCGAAATCACCACAAAAGCAAAACGGCCTTGCAAACGAAAAGATGCCAGGCGCGCCGCTTCTTCCAGTGATTTTCCTGCTTCCAGAAAATCTTCCAGCAGATGAGTGATAATTTCACTATCTGTTTCGGAACGAAATTTGTGTTTCTTCTTGAGTTCTTTACGTAGCTCTTGGAAATTTTCAATAATTCCATTGTGCACTACGGCCAAAGTCCCTTTTTCGTTCAAATGAGGATGAGCATTTTTTTGTGTCACTCCACCATGGGTCGCCCAACGAGAATGTCCGATCGCGATTTGCGCATTTGGTAATTCGAGATTCTCCACAGCACTGATCTTGCCTACTTCTTTTTTGAGCCACAAACGATCTTCACCTGTTTGCAAGGCAATTCCCCAGGAATCATAGCCGCGGTATTCGAGACGTTTCAGACCGTCAATCACGACACGACCGGCATCGTTACGAGGACCGAGATAGGCGAATATTCCACACATATACTAGCTTGTTAGCTTCTTAGCTTCCTAGCCAGTTTGTTTTTTCTAACTAGCTAAGTAGCTAAACAGCTAATCATAATTTATTCCACAGTGCCGAGAAGATCACTTTCTGCGTTTCCGTAATTTCGGGACTGTCGATCAAGACGGTCATCACTTCATTTCCAGCCACTGTCGCTCCCGAACGACGTGGCATAGCTTTAGTGATCAGCGCGACTTTGTCAGCATATAGCAAAATATAAGTAGGGCAAGGAGCTAGATTACTTTTGACCCATTTACGCTTATCTAAGCCACATAATTTACCTCCGGGACTCAAAGAAATAACCTCAACTTCAATCTCTCCCTTGATCCGTTTATCGGTAAATTCCGGATAACACTCATAGAGAAAAGACTTCACTTCATCAGTTGAGTAAACTTGGTAAGAGCGTTCTGATACTGGTAGAGAACTTAGAGTTACGAGCAAGTCTTGCAAGATTTTCTTGACCCCCTTTTTACCTTCAAAGTACTGGGCCTTGGGCTTGCCACCGGCATCATCGTAGAGAGATTTTAACTCGGGCAATAGTTTTTTTACTGCGAGCTTAGAACTGGCAAGTTCCTCTTCGCGTTGTTCCAAGTCCTTCAAAAGTTTCTCTGGATTACTAGCCACGAAGTGCTGTTTCTTTTCCTTATCAAATTGTTCCAAAAGACCACGTAGCACTAGCTCTTTCAGAATATTGTAAGCCGTACCGCGATTAATCCCTGACAGTTCCGAAACCTTGCGCAGCGAGGAAGGACCGTTCTTTAGTACTGTCAAATAAATTTCTGCAGCTTTTTCGTCTAACCCTATTTTTTGCAGTGATTCTTTCAGCAAAATGGCTTATTTAAGAAAACAAGTCGCATTTTACTCTTTTGATAAATTTTGTCAAGAATAATTGTGCAATTTATCTATGAATAACAGTTCCGCTTTCTTCCGTGCCATCCAGTGAAGCTTCGAGATTCTCAGGAGCACAAATAACAGCTTGCCTCACAAAACTTCTTACCATCATGATACTGGCTCCCAGCTTGGGACCGGCTCCAGCAGTAGCTACCCCTTGTTCGTAAAGCTGTTCTGCTTCAGCTAGAGAAATATTCTGGATCAGACCTGCCTTTGCATACTCTTCTCTCCAATTAGCGTGTACTGCCTTTGAACCATTTTGCTCGATAGCTTTTTGCAGGACTCCGAAATCACGTACCAAAGCAGGAGCTCTGGTTAAAATAATAGATCTATCAAAATGGACTACCGAACTTAAGGCTTTAACCAGTTCTCCCAAAGTCCAGTCCTTATCTATGACGGCTGCAACTGGCTTCAAAATATGATTTTCGCAAACGTACGGAAGCCCGCCAGCTCCTCCAGCAATTGCTGTTTCACCAGAGATAGTACTTTGAGCTGCATCCTTTAAATCTTTTTGGAAAATTCTTTTTATTAAAGGAGAGGGAACTAGCACTCTAGAACCGTTATCATCTACTTTTTTGACTGTTAAAATAGCAGAAAGCTTTCTTGCTTCCTCCTCATTTAGACCACGCCCAATCGGTTTAGCAGGCTGCATAGTATCGGGATTTACCAAACAGCGCGTAACAATTACTCTGGCACTTTTATGAAGCGCCGTAATTTGTTCCTTGATCTGTCCGCCAAGGTTACAAATTGCAGCTTCATTGCCAGTACTGACTAACTTGTTAAATTCATCTGTATTAAATCCACTCGCTGGAGCTTTCAAAAATTCATCCAAACCATCCCCAGCCTGTGGACCACTGCCGTGACCGAGCAAAGAAATAATGGCGTTTCTCTTATCCGCAGCTTCAAATAGTAACTTAATAATATTCTGCACATCTTCCGGTTTTTTCAAGCTATGGCCGCCAATAGCGACTGCCCATCTTTCACGTTCCATCTTTTTTGATTAAAGGATTGCAGTGTAAGCCAATAGACTAGAGGTCGTCAAGTAAGTCTTTTCGCGCTATGATAAAGCAGCTTAAGTTATATATGTGAAATTCATCCACTTCGCGGACCTACATCTCGGCATGGAAAACTATGGCAAGCTTGATCCTCAGACCGGATTAAATTCTAGGCTAAGCGACTTTCTGAATTCTTTTGATTTCTTGATTGATACAGCCATCAAAGAAAATGTTGATCTAGTTGTCTTCGCCGGTGATGCTTTCAAGACCCGTGAACCCAGTCCCACTTACCAACGCGCTTTTGCGGAAAGGATTAAAAGGCTTAGCCAAGCTAATATTCCAGTTTTTCTTCTAGTTGGCAATCACGATATTCCGAATGTTTCCAGCAAGGCTGATACGCTTTCGATTTATGACACCCTAGGTATTCCGAACGTTATGGTCGCAAGTAAACCAGGACTTTTTGAGATTGAAACGGGGAGTGGCCCCTGCCAAATCATCGCCCTACCATGGGTCACCAAGAGTCATGTCCTAACCAAAGAAGATAGTAAAGACAAGTCCATCGAAGAAATTCATCAATTAATTTCGGAGAAAATCTTGCAAGTGCTAGAGCAAATGATAGCTAAGCTGGATCCTGCGAAACCTACTATTCTCGCCTGTCATGCGACAGTTTCCGGAGCTACTTTCGGAGCTGAGCGCAATGTGATGCTAGGCTCTGATATTGTGCTGCCACTTGGAAGTTTGGCTAATTCAAAGTTGAATTACGTGGCGCTCGGACATTTGCATAAACATCAGGTTTTAAATGAAAATCCTCCGGTAGTTTACGCAGGCAGTATGGAACGCGTCGATTTTGGAGAGGAAAAAGAAGATAAAGGATTTATGATGGTTGAATTGATAAGGGATGATTCAAAATTCAAAATTCAAAATTCAAAATTTACAGAGACACCCGCCCGTTCCTTCCTCACCATCTCAGCCGAGATTAAGGAAAACGAACTTCTTCCAACTCAAACCGTCTTAACGGAGATCGCGAAACATGATGTCAAAGATAAAGTGATCAAGATCAAAGTGAAACTGCCGCGCAGTGCCAATGAGCTCTTGAGCTTAAAAGAAATCAAAGAAGCTCTCAAGGAAGCTAATAACTTTGCTGGACTACAGAAAGAGTTTACGGATTCCGAGAGAATCAAAAGTGCCGCTCAAGAAGCTGGTGTCGAGACTTCTCCCTTGGAAGCTTTGAGTAAATATTGTAAGACCAAAAATATTTCAACTGAGCGTAGCAAAGAACTGGAAAAGAAAGCTCAGGAACTTATCAGCGAGCTTGAAGACTAATCCTCTACTAGGATTTGTGCTTTTTAGCCAAAGATGTTTGGCTTCCAAATACAGCCAAAATCTGCTCTCTGGTTTCTTGTGGCACATTAAAGTTTTCTAGGAATGTTTGAAGCTGTTTTAAGTGCCAAGGAGAGCTGAAATCAGTAAAGCCCTTTTCTTCAGTCCCTTGCATCTGAAGCAAGATTCTTCCTCCTTTTCGACCGATCGTAGCAGCGTTAAGGCCAGTACAAACATCCAAGGAGGCTGCCCTGAAGTGCTGGAGATTGACTTTTACTGGCTCAGCTAAAACAACTTTTAATAAATATTCACTATTATCGGCACACGTCACCTCCGGGCTGCCGCTCGGATTAGCTCCATCAAGAAATTTTACTCCTGCCATAAATATTGCTTTAAATTTAACCATCGCCCATTTTACATAATACATTATTTTCGCAAGCACACCCAGCTCCTAAAAACATCCCTAGTTTGAAACCTAAGAATAATGTAGCTCTAACTATGAAACCGAACACTGACTTAGCTTAGTAGCTTATTTCTGCTATACTCTAGCTCGCTTACTTAACTTGAATCCAACATGGCCGAAGAAGATCTAATCAAAGTTCGCCTAGCCAAACTTGAGAATTTCCGCGCAGCAGGACAGGCTCCCTATGCCGATAGATTTGAGAGAACTCATACTTTAGCTGAGGCTAAAAAGTTAAAGCTAGGTACGAAGAAGATTAGCGTCGCCGGACGTATTATGACCATGAGAACGATGGGCAAGTTGTGTTTTGTGACTTTGCAAGATGCTTCCGGGAAATTGCAAATTGCGATTGAACAGGAACATATTGGCAAAGATGAGTTCAAGTTCTTTAGCAAGAATTTTGATATTGCCGATTTTGTAGGAGTAACAGGAGAACTTTTTGAAACGCAAAAGGGCGAAGTTACTATCAACGTTGCTGAGTACAAATTACTAGCCAAAGCACTGCGTCCACTGCCGGAGAAATGGCATGGTGTGAAGGATCAAGAGACCAAGTATCGTCAACGCTATTTGGATATGACGATGAATGAGGAAACTAGAAAACGTTTTGAATTGAGAGCGAATCTAGTTAGAAAGATCCGTGAGTTTTATTGGAGCAAAGGCTTCACAGAACTAGAAACGCCGGTGCTAGAGAATATTTCTTCTGGCGCTGTGGCCAAGCCCTTTATGACACATCACAATGCACTAGATATCGATGTTTACTTACGTATTGCCGCTGGAGAATTATGGCAAAAGACAGCCATTGTCGGTGGATTTGAAAAAACTTTTGAAGTAGCACGCTGTTTCCGTAATGAAGGTATGGATCCTAGCCACCTACAGGAATTTAGCATGGTCGAGCATTACGCTGCTTATTGGAATTATGAAGACAATATGCAGTTCATGGAAGAAATGTTCCAGTATTTGTTGAAAGAAACTTTGGGAACAACCAAAGTGGAAGTTCTCGATCGCGAAGGTAAAAAAGTTACCGTAGACTTCAAAGCTCCGTGGCCTAGGAAAGAGTACGTCAAAATGATCGCAAAAGACTGTGGCATAGATGTTCTAAAATACGATAACGCTAAAGATTTACTAAAGGAGATTAGAGCCAAGAAAATCAAGATCGATGATGCTGAGAAAATGGGTTATGGGAATTTGGTAGATCACTTGTACAAGACTGTCTCGAGACCAAAGCTGATCCAACCAACCTTTGTGATCAAACACCCGGCCGACACCAAGCCACTCGCACGTCGTAACGACGAAGACCCACGTCTTTGTAATACTTTCCAACTACTGGTGAACACTTGGGAGATTATCAATGCTTATTCTGAGCTGGTAGATCCGACGGATCAACGTGCACGTTTTGAAGACCAAGCTCGTGCCAAAGCCGGCGGGGATGAGGAAGCAATGGCATACAACGAAGAATATTTAAGAACTATGGAACACGGCATGCCACCCATGTCCGGTGTTGGCATGGGAATCGATCGTTTGGTAACACTATTAACCCAGCAGGAAAATCTGCGTGATGTGGTGATGTTTCCGCTAATGCGTCCGATCGGGGTAGGGGCGCATAATTATGCGCCCCTACAGACGGCTTCGCCGTCTGGGACAGGGAACCTGTCCATCCCCGCCCCTGGCATCAGCTACCAAGAAGCTCTCGGCCTAGCAAAGAAATATCTCACGGCACAAACCAGTTTCTTGCATTCTCGTGAAGCTGAATTGGTGATGAGGGGATTAGCTAAGAAGCTTGGCCAAGATGAAGAACTTTGGGGTATAGCCGGACTTTTGCATGATTTGGATTGGGACCTAGTTAAAGGCGATGATAGTCAGCATTGCGTCAAAATCAAAGAAATTGCCAAGGACACTAAGTTGAATCCAGAATTCGTAGACTTCCTAATTACGCATGCTTATGGAGCTCCTTGTGGAGACCTAGGAAATAAGCAGAGAAGTCAGGCTGCAGAGCATGCTCTGGCTGCTGCCGAAACTATTACCGGTTTGATCTTTGCCAGCGCCCTCGTCCAACCAGACAAGAAATTGGCAAACGTCAAAGCATCTTCCGTGAAAAAGAAGATGAAGGATAAATCTTTTGCAGCCAAGGTTAACAGGGAAGTCATCAAAGAAATCGAGCAAGTGGGTATCACTCTGGATGAATTCCTCGAGATAGCTCTCAAAGCTATGCAAGAAATTTCAGACGAGCTGGGACTTTAGAGAGACGCTGCTTGCACGCATTTCGATTTTAAAACGTTGACGTTATTTCAAAAAAACGTAAAATCAGGGTAATCGAGGAGTGATGACTTTATTTTATAACTTAACTCTTATGAAAGAAGCCATGAAAGGTCACATCGGAGAAAGCGCAGAAACAAACAATGATCAAATGACTGAGGAAGAAAAGAAGCGGATCG
Source organism: Candidatus Altimarinota bacterium (assembly GCA_028704165.1). GTDB lineage: Bacteria > Patescibacteriota > Gracilibacteria > RBG-16-42-10 > JAQVLK01 > JAQVLK01. The sequence goes on from JAQVLK010000012.1 coordinate 21,490, forward strand.
AAGAACTTGTCGAAACAGCACACAAAGCCCTTGAAGAGGGAAAGAGAAGATTAAGAGAGAATAAGAGGATTAAGATGTACAGAGTAATTGGTCCTCCAATTGTGTATTAAGTGTAAATATTTCAAGCGTTGTATACATTTTCTACAATTTATATTTGTACCGAAATATTCTTTTTAGCTTTAACACAGACCTAAAAACTGAAGTCGTTTGATAGTTTCAAAGTGGTCACAACCCAAAACTTATGCGTACCTAGGACTTTAGCCGGCAAGCATCTTTAAAAACTACTCCCACTTCTCTGTACTAGCTACATCTTGCATTTTTTGACGTTGCTGTTGGATGAGATATGCCAAAAGGACTACGCTTCCAAGCCCATCACTCTCCTCCCAAGAAAATTCTCGGATTGCCATTTCTTTGTTATCACCTAGCTCTTTTAGGATTTGTTCTCGGAAAGAGCTTACTGCCTTATCCAACTCTTGTCTGGATTGAACATCCATATGGTTTTCTCGCACATACTGTTCGAAGAGATGCATCCAAATATTCACTCCGCTTACGGTTTCTTTATCCCCTAAGATTTGTATTTTTAATAAAGCTGCCTGAATGTCACTTGGACGGATTTCCATCAAAATCTCTTCATAAAAAGAGAAAACGTTTCGCTCCAATATTTCTTCCGGAGAATATCCGAAGAATTCCAGACCTTTACTGCCCACATAAGCTCTGAACTGAGCCACTAATGAGCTTATTTCATCTCTTGTGCTATGACCGTCAATGAACCCTTTATCCCGGAGTACCTTCTCAAATGTTTCTTCAGCAATGTTTTCAGCACGTCGTCTTCCTAGCACATGTTCCGGCAATCCACCAATCCAATCTGAAACCATAATTTTGAAAGTTAAAAATAATGTGAAGGTGGGATTCTACTATATTACAATTCTCGATGCAATATATTTCTGAAATTATTCAAGCGATTAAAATGTCTTGAAGACAAAGAGTCCCTGTGAAAGAGCAAGAAGGCCTCCATGCACACCTCTCAGAGGATGATCTTGCTCTAATAAATTTCCTGGAAGCAAGATATATTGAGCAAGTCTTGCTTCCAGCTCATGAACTTTTTCAGCCGAAAAAACTTCATCTCTAATCTTTTGCACCTCAAGCTGAATCTCATCCAGCAGTTGCTTCATCTCGCCATCGGCTTGATAAAGATTTCTTGCCAGTTCTAGGAATCTATCCATTTCATCACAAACATTCAAATCACAATTTCCGGAGGAACCTTCTAATAAATCCATCTTCTTTGAGATTAAATTTTGAATTTTATTATATAACAAATCATATACTTAGCAAGTCCCTCCTCATTGAAGGAGAGGCCTTTTTCTGCTATAATAACATGATAAATTTAAGTAATAAAAACAAAACTATGTCTTCGAACTACCAAATGGTTTCCGCACTGGATCTTGGTGCCAAGCCACAAAAAAGCCTGAGAAAGACTCTTGCAAAAACCTTGGCCATTGCCATGCTTGCTAGTCTAGTAATTCTTCCTCAAGCCTTTGCTGCTGACAGTATGGCTACCAGCTTCTTACTCACTATCAACGACCAAGCTGATGCCGTCGAGGTAGAAAGCAATGAGCCTTTTAGTATGACTGTCACCGCTATTGATGATGATCTTGAAACAGTAACAGATTATCTAGGCACCATCAGCTTTGAGAGCACCGATGATCTTGCTAGCTTACCTGTTAGCTATACTTTCAGCGAGGAAGATGCTGGTGAAAAAACTTTTGATTTAAGTTTCACATTGGTAGAGGCTGGTGAACACACGATTACTGTCAGTGATGATGATGACTTATTGGTATTTGGAGAAATCACTCTCACCGTAGTGGGAGCAAGTGTCAGCACAGACACAGCTGATCTACCAGTTATCCTAACTCCCAGTGACGGAGAAGTCTTAAATAGCGCTGAAGTAGATATTGCCGGTACCAGTTCAGCTAATACTGAAGTTTCTATCTATGATGGAACCATTCTCAAAGGAACCGCTGAAACAGATGCTGCAGGTAATTTTAGTTTTACAACCGATGCTTTATTTGATGGTACTCATACTTTCACTGTACAGGTTGAATCCGGTGGTGAAACCCTAACCTCAGAAGAGATTCAGGTTACTGTCGATACCACAGCACCGATCATTCAAGATGTTTCACTTGAGCCTCGCAGTCCAAGTCCCGGTGAACGCGTAACTGTCAGTGTAGAAACCGAGACTAGTGTAGATGAAGTTAAGGTCGTGATCGATCAACGTACCGTTACTTTAAGTGAAGATGCAGTTACCGGTAGTTATTCCGGCAACTTTATTGCACCTGACAGCGCTGGTGACTATGCCATCGATGTTGAGGTCACAGATCGCAGTGGAAATACCGACACTTATTATGATCAGGCCACTTTGACCGTAGCTGGAACTGCAGCCTTGAACGCAAGTGCCACAGCCAGTCCCACAGCTGGGATTGCTCCATTGACAGTGAACTTCAGCACCGGAACAGCTGCAAGTTACAGCTGGAATTTCGGAGATGGCTCAGCCGTAAGTAGCGAACAAAATCCAAGTCACATTTATCAAACTCCTGGTGTTTACACCGCTACCGTAACAGTTACTAGTGTCGATGGCGCGACTGACTCAAGCACCGTAGCTATCAATGTTAGCTCGGGAGCTGTTACTGCCCCTCCTCAGGCCACTGAGAATGGTCCTGGAGCTTGGGCACTGACTGTTCTGGTTGCCGCAGGTCTTGCTTACTTCACAAATAGAAAAATTCTTTCTCAAGAGATTTAGTCTTTCATTTTATTTATCTCGCCGAAGCTTGTAGAGCGAAGGCGGAGAACAATCAGAAAGCCGGATGTAAAGATCCGGTTTTTTGATTTTACTATTATTTTAGAGTCCTCTATAGCTCTCCTTCATATACAAAATCTTTTCTTCAGGACTAAGTCGATGACCATCATAAGGACTATTTTCAGGGACAGCAATGCCATATGTTTCCTTTATATATACCACCTGTTGCTCCGAGCTCAGAAGTTCTCCTGTTTCGGGATTAAAATTGGGAACATTCATGGTTTTTGTCAGCAGGTCTTTATCAGCATATATCTTTTTTATCTGGGTCTCTGTTAATTCTCCCAAGTCGTAGGCATTTATTAATATATTTGCAAATTGGTCAAGATATAATTCTATAAAGAGGTGTATTTTCGCTCCAGCATATAACTCTCTAGGAGACAATTTATCTTTTCCCATGTCATAAAATTTCTGCAAGTTGGGATATTTAGATAGCAGTTCCTTAACCTTACCCACTAGATCTTCCTGAGTATATAGATTCCTTTCTCTAGCAGTATCTTTGATAAATCCATGATACTGCTCACCTACCATAAAAGACCCCGCATCAATGCCGGCATCAGTCAAGCCAAGCTGAACCTGAATAGGATGCAAGAGCTGCTGCTCATTTTGATTATTATCATCATCAATTTCATTTACCAGCTTACGATTTTCCTTAAGATTTGCCGTTAATTCCGCTATTAAATGGAAGGGAATCTCAGGATTTTCAAGAAATGTTTTCTCAAAGGCTCTAGTCGCATACAGAGCTGTTATATTATCAGTATCACCGCGATAATTAACCATCAGCCATCCCAATGCATAAAGAACCATTTGCGGTTCAGATTGATCCAGCAGTACGCCAAAAACACTATAAAATTCGAAAACTTTTTGAATATCTTCTTTTGACAGCAAATCACTTTCCTTTTGGATACCTGCACACTGCGATGACAAGAAATCTTTTTGTGCCAACCTCGCGAGCCCTTCTGATAAACATTTTTTACTTTGAGTATATAAAACTCTCAACCTATTAACCGATTCATCTAAAGCTTTGTCTTTTTTTTCTAAAATTTCTCTCTCTTCACCAAGCTTCGTATCTTTTAATAAAGCCTTTATTTTAGACCTCTCGTCCGCCATGTAAGCAATTCTATCAATATACAAATTATGAAAAATCGCATGATCAATCTCATGTAGTAAAGTGGATTGCAGCTCAATGATGGATTTCCCACTTTTCGATAAATCCTTAATCCGTATAAGATCCTCACTTACACCACTAGTATCGAGACTCTCTAGATAAGAATAGCTACCATTAGCGCTACCTTTGTCATACAACTCTCCGCCATAAATAATTGGAATCTCGGTACTGAATCCTCCAGTATGAGACAATACCAAAACAGGAATCATCGCATTCCGCTTATCATTCATGTATCTTTCGAGAACTTCTTTTAAGTCACTTTCTCCAGAAAGTCCTTTATGACTTTTTAGAATCTCTGACAGGTCGCGCATATCCACATCCACCTCTACTCCTACTTCAGCTAACGAGGAGTACCTCTCACGAAGATATTTACCTATGTAGCAGGGCACACCCTCTCTATCAAAAAAACTTTCAGCTCTGAAAAAGCCATTTACCCTATCCTGAGGAGCAAATCTGCTATGATTAAGCAAATACTGCAAATCCGTTCCTCTCTCTCTTTTGGCATCAAGATCATTCCAAAGAGCAGCAAATATCTTTCTTATTTTTAAAGTGGTATTTTCTCCTTCATCAATCCCGAGCTTTTTAGCTATTTTATCAATTTCAGGTTTCAGCTTTCTAACCTTTTCCCTAAGAACTTCTCCAAATATGGCATGTTCCTTAAGATGTCTCACCGCAGACTCTGCAGTATAAAGCGATTTGGACATAGAATGCTCAAGACCTTCAAAGTCGCTACCGACTTCTTCATTATTTTCTTCACGCAATGATTCTATTTCTTTAATCATGAATTCAAATTTATCTCTTAATTATAACATATAATATATTATTTGTAAATAAATCTTCCCAGCATTTTCTCTTTCTCCATTATCAGCTTCCGGTTTTTTGATTTTACACGAAAGTTCTTTTGTTATATATTGACTGCCAAGTAAAAATAACACTCTAATATTATGAATTTACGAAAGTTAAATAAGCTTGAAAACTCTCATCCTGAAGCGGTATCTAAACTCTTGGATTTAGGCTTTAAGCCAGAATATAACATAGCGCTCTGGAGAGAAGCTTTATTGAAAGTTATAAATGGCGGAAGAGCTGATCTGCCCAGATATCTCCAACCCAACCTTCCCAGATCCAAGCAAACATTAGCACCAAAAAGGGAATGGGGTGGTGTAACTGATTACATACCTATGACACTTTCCTCTGGCCTTCTTATGCTTACACGTGTAGACGACGGCACTCGACCTAGGAAAGCTTAAACGCAAATTTACACAAAATCTTATTTTTAGATTTCGAGCTTTTGAATACTAGTCTTCTTATCATTCGCGCCAAAGGCTGATTACTCGTAGATTCGCAGCGGTGTTTTATGCTAGACTGCAAGTAGCAAGGAATTCTAAAAAAGAAAAATGAAAAAACTCAGCATCCTTTTCTTTCTTATCCTAAGCCTATCTGCTTGCGACGGAGCTAGTCTTAATCATGAGGAGGCAGCTACGGTACTCCGAGCTAGTTTGAGTAAATTTTTGGAGAGTGAGAGCTATAGTTTTGAGCTGGATTTTAGTATTAAGCAAAATAGTTCCTATCTGGAAATAAGTTCCAGTGGCAGTAGTGATTTTAGTGATCCGGCAAATCCTCAGACAAGTTACGAGAGCACTATCAAAAATTCCGCGATCCAAAGCCCTGATGGTTTCACTATCAAACTCAATGTTATGCAGCTGGGAGAAGATACTTACCTCAAAATAACTGAAGCTCCGGATCTCAACACGGAACTACTGGCTAACTGGCAGTTGGTGCCAAGAAAAAAACTACATGATTTTTTTGCAGTAGCTCAAGATAATGAAGGATCTACTCTCTACCGAGCGCCTTTTGCAGGGGAGTTAACTCCTGAACAAAGAGTTGAACTAGCCAGCTACCTCAAAGAACAGGACCTTTTTCAGATAACTCGTGTCTATCCTGACACTTTACTAAATGAGATACCTGTTTACCAGATCAGCGCCGAACTGCAAGGGACAGCTCTCAAAGAATACTTACTGGAAACAGCCAGTTTGCAGGGAAAAACATTGTCAGCAGTAGAAGTTAGCAAGCTAGAGCAAGCAGCACAAGGCTTATACCTGATGTTGGAAGCGTATATTGGACGGGAAGATCACCGACTCTATAAGGTTACCGGAAATCTGAAATATGAAGACCCCCAGCAAAGCATAGAAAGTATCTACAAGATTATACTGAATAATTACGGTCAGAAACTAGAGCTAGAAGTCCCATCGGACACTCGGCCTTTTCTGGAAACTCCGGAGCTGGATGAGGTTGAAGAAGATTTGGAGAAATTAAACTCCAAAACCTGCCAAGAAGCCATGCGACAAGCTCAAGCTTTGAGTCCGGATAGTTCGCCCGAGATGGTGGCGGCTTTGAGCCAAAGATTACGGGAAGCTTGTCAGTAATTTAGGCTTGACGTAAAGCCTTTTTGAGTAATGATCTCGTTAAACTATCTCTCTTTTCTTGGTATAATGATATGACAGCTTAGAACCTATTTTTAGTCCAAAACAAACCTCTCTATGAAAAATGAGTTTAATAAATTCACCCCGGAAGCACGTAAGGCGCTTGTAGAAGCACAAGAAGAGGCAAAAAGCATGCGTCTGCCTTATATTGGCACTGAACACATCCTCCTAGGTATCCTCTCACAAAAAGATTCGATGGGAGGCAATATTTTGCATAGTCTGGGTCTGACTCGCCAAAATATCTTGACCCTGCTTGAGAACTCTTCTCCTCACCAAGTTCCAGATCACGATATTTTAAAAAATGGTTTGAGTGAACTGGCACGCAAGGTCATTGAAGATGCTACCATGCTGGCACACAAATATGGACATGGGTTCGTAGGCAGCGAGCATTTACTTCTAGCCTTGGTTTCACAAGAAGAAACCGCAGCTACCATTATTCTAGAGAGTTTGAAGATTGATCCCAGACAGGTAAAAAATCAGATTGAGAAACTCTTTATTGAAATGCGTGATGAGCCACCGGCCGTTCCCGGTCCGGTTGATCCTTTTGATGCCCTCTTTGGCAATTTGTTTGGCAATTTGTTTGGCAAGAACCAAATGCCTCCGGGAGCCATGCCTTTTCCTCCTACCAGTCAGGCTGTTAAGGAAAAGAAAAAGAGCAAGAAGGAAAACAAGGATACCCCTGCTCTCAACTATTTCACCAACGACCTCACTCAGGTTGCTCGTGAAGGGAAACTGGATCCGGTCATTGGACGCGATAAGGAAATTGGACGTGTCATCAGTATTTTGAATCGCAGGACCAAGAATAATCCCGTCTTGATCGGCGAACCCGGAGTTGGCAAAACTGCCATTGCAGAAGGGCTGGCTCGCTTGATTGCAGCGGATGATATTCCTGACACTCTAGCCAATAAACGTGTTTTATCACTTGATATGGCTGCCGTCGTAGCAGGAACCAAATTTCGTGGAGAATTCGAAGAACGTATCAAATCTATTATCAATGAAGCTCGTGCCGTAGGTGATGTAATCTTGTTCATTGATGAACTACACACCGTCATTGGAGCAGGTGGTGCTGAGGGCTCTTTGGACGCTGCCAATATCTTGAAGCCGGCTCTGTCGCGCGGCGAGATTCAGGTGGTGGGCGCTACAACGACCGATGAGTACCGCAAACATGTCGAAGGAGACGCCGCGCTGGAAAGACGTTTTCAGTCTATCATGGTGGACGAACCCAGCACCCAGGACACGATCGAGATTCTCAAAGGGCTACGTGAAACCTTCGAAGAACATCATCAGATTCATATCAGCGACGAAGCAATTGAAGCTGCCGTGAAGATGAGTAAACGTTATATCGGAGATCGCTTCTTACCGGATAAGGCGATTGATTTGATCGATGAAGCTTCTTCTTTGAAAGGAATTCGTTCGCAAAAAACCAGTGACAAGACTAAGGATTTTCGCAAAAAACTAGCCAAGATTGTAGAGAAAAAAGAACAAGCCGTCTCTTCCCAAGACTATGAAGGAGCCGCTGAACTCAGAGAAAAGGAATTACAACTTGTGAAGCAGATCGATGATGAGATCAAAAAGGCCAAAGCCACTCAGAAAAACAAGAAAGGCCGTCTGGATGCTGAAGATATCGCCAAAGTTATTGCAAACATGACCGGCATTCCAGCTACCAGTTTGGTTAAATCTGAAGTTGAAAGATTAAAGAATCTTGCTAAGGTCCTAAATACCAGCGTGATCGGCCAAGAAGAAGCTTGTGAAGCAGTGGCCAAATCCATCAGACGTTCACGCACGGGAATTACCGAAGCTCGCCGTCCCATTGGCTCTTTTATCTTTATGGGACCAACCGGAGTAGGTAAGACCGAACTTGTTAAGACCATTGCCAAAGAAGTCTTCCAAAGTGAGGATGCCATGGTGACGGTTGATATGAGTGAATTTATGGAACGTCATAATGTCAGTCGTTTGGTAGGTGCCACTGCCGGTTATGTCGGTTACGAAGAAGGTGGACAACTTACCGAACAGGTGCGCAGAAAGCCCTATTGTGTTGTACTTTTTGACGAAATTGAAAAGGCACACCCTGAAGTCTTCAACTTGCTTTTACAAATCTTGGAAGAGGGTCGCCTAACAGATGCTAAAGGTCGTAAGATTGATTTTCGCAATACGATCATCGTTATGACCAGCAATATCGGAGCGAAAAAGCTCACTCAAGGTGGTGCTCCGATGGGATTTGATACCGGCGAAGCACTCAAGAAAGATGAAAAGAAATATGAAGAGATTAAGGAAACCGTCATGGCAGAATTGAATGAGAAATTCAATCCGGAATTTTTGAACCGCGTCGACAAAGTAATTGTTTTCAAGCCACTCACGCAGGCAAGTATTAAAGAGATTGTAAAACTCAGAATCTCAGAATTGGAAGCTCGTCTGGCAGAAAAAGATCTCAAAATCAAAGTCCAACCAAGTGCCATGCAAGTACTTTGTAAGGAAAGCTATGACCCTAACTATGGAGCTAGACCTGTCCGCAGAGCTATCCAAGAACTGATCGAAGATCAGATCTCTGAACTCATGCTCAAGAAAGAGCTCAATCCCAAACAGACCGCTGTAGTTAGCAGTAAAAATGGGGTGATTGTGGTGAAGGCGGGGAAGTAGAGGGTTTAGGGGGACTAAATTTTGAATGAGGGAAAAGATCTCCTTTCGGGACTGTGACTGGAATCTGCTGACTGGCACAGTTGTCTGTAGTTTGTTGTCTGTTTTTTGTGATCTACAAAATCTCCGAGCACAACAAAGTGTGATATAACACACGTACAAACCTTTAAAGTATGCTATAGTAACTGCGGTTAGTAATGTTCTCATATGTATATACCTGTTATCTTGGGAACGGCTAGGGAAGGAAGAAAATCAGAAAAAGTTGCTAATTTTGTGCTACGAGAAGTACAACAATCAGGGGTAGAAACGACTCTGATTGATGTACGTGATTTTCATTTGGAAGCTACTTCTAACACAGGAACCTCTTCACAAGCTAAAAAATGGGCCAAGGAAGTTAAAAAAGCGGACGCTATCATCATTGTCAGCCCGGAATATAACCACAGCTATCCTGGAGAATTGAAAATATTTTTAGATCAACTCTTCGATGAATATTTCGGGAAATTAGTAGCTTTTTGCACGGTCTCAAAGGGACCTTTTGCCGGAGTAAGAGTTTTGGAACAGCTCAATCTCTTGGCTGTTACACTCAAAATGAGACCATTCTCTAAAGCAGTGGTGTTTCCTAAAGTAGGCGAGCTTTTTGATAAATCTGGACAAATCTTGGACCCAAGCTATCACGCACGTATCCAAGAATTTATAACAGGTCTTAAAACTACAAATAGCTGAGTTTAATTTACCAGAATTTGGGCAATTTATTGCTTCTTGATGATAAAAAGCTTTAGCTTCCGACTTCCTTAGAAAAGTAAGCTAAGCTACATCATAAAATTACGAATGCGTTATAATAAAGGCAGTTTTTAACTTTTTATCATATGTTTCAATTACCCCAACTCCCCTACGCCTACGACGCCCTAGAGCCACACATCGACGCTAAAACGATGGAGATTCATCACGATAAGCATCATCAAGCGTATTTGGATAAGTTTAATGCTACGCTCGAAAAGTATCCCGAGCTGCAGAACATGAAGGCTCATGAAATCTTAAAAGATTTAGCTAAATTGGAAGTGGAGGAAGCTGACCGCAAATCACTCCGTAACAACGGTGGTGGCTATGTGAATCACAGTATTTTTTGGAAGCTCATGGGCCCTGCGAAAGAAATTGATGAAGCCTTGGTCAAAGAAATCAAAGAGACTTTTGGCTCAATTGAGAATTTCAAAAACGAGTTCACGCAAGCTGCCAGCACACATTTTGGTAGCGGCTGGGCTTGGCTGGTGCGCGATGAGAATAAAAAACTCAAAGTCTATTCTCTCCCCAATCAAGATTCCCCTTATACCTTGGGTCACGAGCCAATCCTGACACTTGATCTGTGGGAACATGCTTATTATTTGAATTACCAGAACAGGAGGCCGGATTATATTACGGCTTGGTGGAACGTTTTGAAGATGATTTAGAGTTTGCCTTCTAGTAATTTCAATCCATGATCATCCAGTTGAAAAACTGGTTTGGCTTTCTTTTCGGATATATCCTTGGCTGCCTCAGATACTGAAAGTGATATGCAGCCATTGCGATCGATTTTCATAACCTTTACAGTTACCAACTGTCCTTTTTCTATACTTAAGTCTTGCAGATAAGCTGGGTCATCATTTGGAATATAAACCAGTCCTTCAATACCAGGTAAAATCTCGACAGAAAATGCGGTATCGTTTATGACACTTCTAATAACTCCTGTAAAAATCTGCTCAGCACGTGGACGGCAAGAAACAAATTCTGCCATGAACTTCGCAGCTTCCTGTTGAGGATTGGAAAGCAAAGCAGAATTCGACCGATATTTTTCCAAGACTGGCTTGTTATCATTCCATTGCAAGAGGTATATCTGTTCACTTAAATCTGGCCTGATATACGTCATATACTGTAGCTGAGTATCTAGCTTCTGATCTCGAAGAGCCGTAATTACAATACGTCTCCCGTCTCTTCTCTTTAACCTCAACAATTCCAGCATATTCATCGGCCGTGGATTAGAGACTTTCTTGTCTAATTCACCCTGGGTTTGAAGTAGCTTATGTCTCACAATAGAACTAAATTGAGTATCACTCAATTCTGGACCAAAGGTGATAATACCAATTTTATAATCAGGAGCTTCGGGGCGCTTCCTTTTCTTGCCCTTAAAATCTTTTAATAAATCTTCTGCTTGTTCTGCATTTTGGAATGTGTCCAAAAGTTCAGCCCTTCCTTCTGCCCCAAATTCCAAAAAAAGGTTTGCAATCCTAGCACGCTCTTTAAATATTTCCTCTAAAAGGATTGGATCTTCACTAGCCAAAGTTAAAAGCTTTAAACGAAAACCAAACAAGGCACTGATACGTTTTTTATCTCCTAGATCAGCCAAATTTTTGGGCAACGATTCTGCAATTAATCCCTCCAAATACTCCGCCATATTTCTCTTTAATTAAGGAAATGATATTAGCTTAACTTAAATTAAGATACAAGCATGGGTTCTCTTGGGACTAGACCCAAAGTGTGTGGAAATTTTTGGAAAGATAGGACTTGAGTACTTTAACACGATTTTTGTAATCTTTTAAATTGTATCTAAACATGAATTCTTTGAGGTATTCATCAAGTTTGTCTT
>JAQVLK010000049.1 GCA_028704165.1 Candidatus Altimarinota bacterium
GGTGGGGAGTGTGCTGTAAATATAACGTCCCGGAGCTCCGATATCTACATGTGTATCACCATAATTACTGGCACCACTGGTGAAGGTAGCTAGTGCTCCCTGATTATTAATAGCAGCGACCGTGATCAAATTACTTGAAGTATAAGCCGCCGGGTATTGAGGGCTGGTATCTATATCTACACCGTCATTACCGGCTGAAGTCACAAAGAGAATATCAGTGTGATTGTCGATAGCATCCTTCAGGGTTTGTGAATAAGAGCTACTGCCAAAACTCATGTTGATAATATCTACACCCTTAGCTGCAGCGTAGTTAATAGCTTCTACTACATCAGAAATAGTTCCGCCATCAGACTGATCCAGGGCCTTGAGTGGCATGATTTTGACCTGTGCTACACCGCTGCCTCCCACCGAGTTATTACGCTCAGCGGCAATGATACCAGCCACATGTGTACCATGATAATCCTCACTTCCTACGTCAAAGACAGTTTTATCGTTATTCTTGAAATCCCAGCCGTTCAGGTCGTCCACATATCCATTGCCGTCATCATCAATCCCATTGTTGGCTATTTCTCCGGTATTGACCCAAATATTGGCATCGAGGTCCTGATGAGTGATCTGAATACCGGTATCAATCACGCCAACGACTACGGAGCTTGCTCCCAATTCATGATCCCAAGCTTCAGGGGCGTCAATGTCCATATCAGAGGTGCCGGCCTGTCCCAAAATAATTTGTCCGCTGTTATGTAGTCCCCATTGATTTGCGTAAGCAGGGTCGTTGGGGGTGGCATCTGTATAAACGTAGTAGTTTGGTTCGGCGCTATATACGAGTGGATCACTACTTAATTCTGTTAATGTTTCTTCTACGCTCTTTCCTTCTGCTACAGCGACGCGACTAGTATTGAGACTCTCATATTCAGTGATGCTATCCAGTCCAAGTTTACTGTTAACGGCTAACTTCGTTTGGCTACGAGCAGCCTTTTTCCATTTAACCAGAACTTCACCTTCTTTATAAAGTGGTCGGTCCACATGACTCTGTGCCACGATCTCGTCGGCACTTACTTGCCAAGGGCAGAGACAGAAGATCAAGAGCGAACTTAAACTTAAACTTAGAAAACGTCGCATGGGATAGAGATTATTATCGTTTCATTATAGCAGAAAAATGGCCGGGAAGGAAGAGACAGGAAACAAATAAAATACAATTGTTACATGGTTATATTGTTAGGAAACAAGGCAACAAGAAAACAATGTAACAAGATGACCATGTAGCCATTTTTTTTGCACCCTGGACCCTCTAGCCTAGTCCCTCCCCCAATATTTGACCATTTAGCCATTCAGCCAGTAAGCTAGCAGCATGAATCCTACAGAACTTATCCAATCTCATCTCGCCCAAGCAAAAAAGCCCCTCATCTGCCTTATCGGCCCGACTGCTTCCGGGAAGACCGCTTTGAGCTTGGAACTTGCCAAAAAGTTTAACGGTGAGATTGTCTCGGCGGATTCGCGACAGATTTATCGGGGCATGGATATCGGCACTGCCAAGATTTCGAAGGAGGAGAGGCAAGGGGTACCACATCACTTGCTGGATATTATCGATCCTGATCAAGATTTCTCGGTAGCAGAATTCAAGCGACTTGCCGTAGAAAAGATTGAAGACATCTTGCAACGTGGCAAAGTTCCTTTCCTAGTCGGAGGTACGATGCTATATATCGATGCTGTGACGAAGAATTTTGAGATTCCGGAAGTGGAACCTGATTTGGAACTTCGGAAAAAACTTGAGGCCAAGGAGCTACAGCTCCTTGTTGCAGAACTTGCAAAGCTCGATCCCGAAGCTGCCAAATCCATTGACACTGACAACCCGCGCCGTGTTTCCAGGGCTCTGGAATATTGTCTAAAAACCGGTAAAAATTTTTCTGAGGCCGGCAGCAAAGGACCAAAACTCTTTGATGAATTGATCTTGGGCATAGATCTGCCACGCGAAGAACTTTATAAGAGAATTGATGCTCGTGTGGAAGAGCAGCTAAAAAATGGATTACTTGCAGAAACAAAAGAACTTGCTGCCAAATACACTTGGGATTTGCCCAGCATGTCAGGCATCGGTTACAAACAAATGGGTATGTACTTGCGTGGAGACCTTAGCTTGGAAGAAGCCTTGGAAATATTAAAAATAGATACCCGCCGTTACGCCAAGAGACAGCTGACTTGGTGGAGGGGAGATGAACGGATAAGGTGGATCAGCGACTCGGTTCGCTAACAGTGGGCTTAAGCCCACTGTGTCCAAGATTGGAAGGCCGAGAGACTCTTGACAGAACCTTTCCACCCTGCTAACCTTGGAAAGAAGTTCCGAGTCGCTGATCTTTTCCGAAAAGCTGATTAAATTTTGCCTTTTGATTCTCTGGTTTCCAGAGAGTCAGTCAACGAAGGTTCGGCTGTATCAGGATGGATCGGCACTCGCGCTACTTCGTTTCTTCGCTTACGCTACGAAACGTAAACTATCTATAAAAGTACATGCGAATAAGAAAAATATCCCGGCGTTTAAATGTTGGGATATTTTTGCGCAGGACTGTTATTGATCTTCGCGCAGGCTCAAGGCCTGCCCTTGTCTTTCCTCTCAACCATTAAACCATTCTGACCATTGGTCTATCCAGTCATTCCACAAAGTGTTTTCTCCTATTCAAAATTTAAAATTCAAAATTCATAATTTCTGCCCCCAACCATTTCCTTACTTAAGTACTTATCCCTGCCTACCGGCAGGCAGGCGCCTAGGCGGAACTTAGTCACTTAAGTACTGTTTCTCCCTCATTTCAAATTCTTCTCCAACCTATCCAGCCACTCATCAAAAACAAGTTGTCTCCAGTCTTGATTATGAAACTTTAAGACAGAATCACTAATCACAGTTCCGCGTTTATCTCGAAGTTCATCACGTTTCCTGAGGGTATGCTTCTTGAGGGTTTTTTGTAAAATCTTTTCCAAGAGAGAACCAAGCAAAGTGATCTCCAGAATTAGTTCCGTTACTCTGCCAATGAGACGAGCAAATTTAGGTCGTGGGAAAATAGTCTCGGCGCGAAAACTGGTTAGATTTGGCAAATAAGGTTTTACCCAAGAGTTGGCTTCCTGGAATTTCATATAAGTTTCGGCTCCAATCACAGGCTTCACAGTGCGGATCCAGTACATGAGATAGGGATCTTGAGGCAGGTCCTGATGGCCGGCAAGTTTCAGCGAGAGTGCTTCCAAATTAAGAGCTTCTTCGCTCACAAAAAAACTTAAACAAAAACGACCGGCTACTTTTTCTCCATGACGACGAACTCCCAAAAGCTGCGTCAAAATCGTAATCCAAAGTCTAGTTAGCCAGAGCCTTTTCTCTTTCGTTACGATCAAAAAATCGATATCACTTCCCTGATCCGAATTACCAAAAGCCAGTGAGTTTACAATGAAAGCGCCGCGCAAATATGGTGTCATGGCAAACAAAAATCGAAAACGGCGTATTTTTGCCAAGAATTTTGCGCTGATACGTTTGCGTTCATTTTGGTAGCTTTGGAAAGCCCTGCCTTTATCCACCAAACTGTAGTAATCAAACCAGCACTCGATTTTTTTCTCACGCGTGATATCGTCCAGCATTTTTTGGGTAGCTTCCAGCGAAGCCTCGGTGTCGATCAGAAACTGTCTAACCTGCGGAGCTTTGAGTGGCATTTCCAAGACATCAAAGAAGGCGAGGGTGGCGATGATGGATTGTTCGAGGTTCATAGCTGGAAGGTAAAATATGACCATGTAGGTACGCAAAATTTTGCGTACCTACAGCATCTCATGCTAAACTGTAAATTGCAATTTAAAGAAATCCCATGCGTATTTTGAGCGGCATTCAGCCTTCGGGAACATTGCACATTGGCAATTATTTCGGTGCGATGAAGAGACATGTGGAACAACAGGCGAAAGGAGATGCTTTTTATTTCATCGCTGACTTGCATGCTTTGACAACAGTGCAAAATGCCGAAGCACTGCGTAGCAATGTTTTGAATCAATCCTTGGATTATTTGGCAGTTGGGTTTGATCCCAAGAAGTGCACTTTTTATCGCCAATCAGATCTTACTGAGGTAACAGAATTGGCTTGGTATTTGAGCTGTGTGACACCGATGGGACTACTGGAACGCTGTCATAGTTACAAGGATAAAGTGGCCAAGAAGCTAATTGCTAGTCACGGACTCTTTGCATATCCCGTACTCATGGCGGCTGACATTTTAATTGTCAGAGCAGATGTGGTTCCGGTCGGCAAAGACCAAAAACAACATGTCGAAGTGACTCGTGATATCGCTCTCAAGTTCAACAACACTTTTGGCGAAACTTTCCCCATTCCGGAAGTTGATATCGCCAAGGAAGTGGCGGTCGTTCCTGGTATCGACGGTCAAAAAATGAGCAAATCTTACGATAATACGATTGGGATCTTTGAGGACGAAGGAAGCATCAAGAAAAAAGTTATGAGTATCAAAACAGATTCCAAAAATCTCGGTGAATCCTTGGATCCCAAGAATTGCAATGTTTTTGATCTCTATAAACTGGTTGCGTCGGCTGCTGATTTAAAGCGCATGGAAGCAGATTATAGGTCCGGTGCGATCGGCTATGGCGATGCAAAAAAACGCCTACTGGAAGCTTTGCTTAGCTATTTCAAACCCTTCAAAGAGCAGCGTGCCAAGCTTGCCAAAGACCCGGCCTATATCGAAAAAGTTCTGAAGGAAGGTGCCTCCAAGGCTCGTGCTACGGCTAGCAAAGTGATGGAGGATGTCAGGAAGAAGGTGGGGGTTAAATAAATTCAAAATGCGAGACAAGGGGGCATGCCCCCTTGTCTCGATAAAAGTAAAGTCCCATGCCAATCGGCGAAATCATTGAAACATCGACGCGAAATTGTATAGCGCAAAGCTACGAGTTGGATGCTGCGCCAAGTTTGGGTGCGCTGGTGAAGATGGGAGAAATCTACGGAGTAGTCTGTGAAGTTCGCACCCTGAGCATTGATCCCAGTCGTAAACCTCAAGCTCTGGGTAATGGGACCAAGAACTTGGCCGAGATCTTAGCGCAGCAACCGCAACTCAAATCCTTGCTGCGCACTGAATTTGAGATTCGTTTGGTGGGCAGTGATCTGCCCGATCGCCCCCCAGCCCTGCATGCGCAGGTGGAGGAAGTAGCCGGCGATAGCCTGAAAGAAGATTTAGCCTATTTGAGATATTTGAAAGATTTATCCGGAGATGTGATCGTGAAACACTTGAAATTACTGGTTGGCCAAGATGAAGAGCTAAAACTTGCTGCTGCCAAAAAAATCAGCACTATACTCATGCAGGATCTTGAGAAATTGGATGAGCTGTTGGAGAGACTGCAATAGTGATTAGCCCCGAAGGGGCCCCGTTGGGGTGATGAGTGTTTAGTAAAAACGGTAACCACTATCCACTAGTCACTAATTTAAGCAAAATACTTATCGTAGAAGGCAATCTGCGCCTTGAGATTGGTCTTAACGAGGTTCAAGTCATCTCCCCCGAGTGCTTCCGGTGTAACCTTAAGTATGACTGGCTCGGCGAATTCATCAGCTTTTAGTTTGGTGAGGAAACTTTCAAGTGGCACGATGCCATCTTTGAGGAGTTGGTGATGTTGATTGTTGTTGTAGTTGGAGAGATGCACGAGCGCGATTCTCTTGTGCACGACACCATAGACTTTGAGCAAATTCAACTTTTGCGTAACGATATGTGAAGTATCGAGACAAAGATGATCAAAACGTCTTAGATCTTCCAAATTGCGCATAGCATACTTAGGCAAGAAACCGCCTTTTTCATAAGGCACGTTCTCGACTGCGATTTTAATATTGGTGTTTTTTTGCAATTTAGGCAACTCGGTCTTGAACCACTGGGTAAATTTGAAATCGGTAAAGAGTGGTGAGCGTACTGTAATAATTGGGATCTTGATTTGCCCCGCAATCTTGAGAGCCTGCTCGATTTTCTTGGGACTATTGCCCTCGGTGGGGGTCTTTAGAGCGACGATGGGTAAGGCATTTTTCTGACTTAGTTCTTGCAGATAACTAGCATCGGAACTGTCGTAGCCTTGGTTCATAACTATCTCAAGACCCTTGAAGCCAGTTTCTTTGGCAATTTCAAAAACGCGATTTAAGCCGTAAGGGTAAAGCGATCCACTTGAAAGACAAAACATAAGTTTGATATTTATTTCTCAAACTACATTATAGCAGGGAGCGAGAAAAATGACTACAGTCCTTCAGCTGTAACGGTATCCGTTTCACTGTTTTGCCTGAGGCGCTCCAAGATAATTCCGGCAAGCTTCTTAGCTTTTCTGAAACCTATTCCTGCTGCTTTGAGTCCGTCCTCTATGATGGCCTGGCTTTCTGTGGTGAATCCTTTTTTTATAATTTTTGAGAACATTCTGGTATATTTCTTCGATGCGTTGCACTAGCTGCTCGATTTTTTCCTGATATTCGATGCTGGCAATGCGACTTCCTACTCCCTGAAAAAATTGGCCACTTTTTTCAAGGCCTTGTTGAGGCTTTTCTCGCACAAGTTTTAGGATAAAACAGATATTTTCGCGATTAGCCTTTAGCAGATCCTTACTAAGCTCTCCCAAAAAAGTACTGTAGAAACGCACAACTTCTTCGTAAAAAGCATGTGCTAATTCATTTTCCAGCAGAATATTTCTTTTATCTTTGATTTCTACTTGGCAGATCTGAATTGCCTTCATTCCTAATCGCTTGAGACTTGTACCACTTTTTGTTGCAAGTTCTGCCAAAGTCTTTCTGAGAGAGTCTCTGAATTTATGAACAACTTCTTCTCTCTCTGCTATGACTTCTGCGGTTACAGGGCTACTAGGCAGTTTCTCTTGATTCTTCAACGCAAAAGCTACAACCTCCTGCTGTCTATCAGCTAAGGCTATCGCAATCTCAGCTTCTGCCTGTGTGATTTCTCGTCCCTGATTTTTCATAATCTTAAAATTAATAGCTAAGGTTAAATCTAGCATGAATTTATCTTAATAAAAAACTTTCTCTTAGCACTCTTGACACCCGAGTGCTAGGGAAGCTATACTGGGGAGGCTGAAGAGACAACTACAATTGATATATTGTTACATGGATATATTGTTGGAAAACAAGGTAACAATACAACAAGGTAACAATGTAACCATTTAATTCTTAACCATTTATTCTATGTCAAAGATTCAACCACTAGCCGACAGGGTCGTGATCAGACCGATGTCGCAAGAAAAAACCACTGCTTCCGGGATCGTGATTCCTGATACACACAAAGAAGACAAACCCATGGAAGGTGAAGTGATCGCAGTTGGTCCGGGACGTACCGAAGATGGCAAATTGATTCCGGTGGGAGTCAAAAAAGGTCAAAAAGTTTTGTTCTCCAAATATGCTCCGACCGAGGTCAAGGTAGACGGAGAAGAACTTCTTATCATGGATGAGAAGGATATCTTGGCTGTGATAGGATAACTACTATTTTTATGGAACAAGGGAGCATGCTCCCTTGTCTCGGATAGCAATTTAACAATATAGCAATCTAACAATTATTCTTATGTCCAAACAAATGATTTTCGCTGACGAAGCACGTGCCAAGCTCATGGCTGGTGTCAGTAAGCTGGCGAGTGCTGTCAAAATTACCATGGGTCCTAAGGGTCGCAACGTTGTACTCGACAAAAAATACGGTGCTCCAACCATTACCAATGATGGTGTCACGATTGCCAAAGAAGTCGAACTGCCGGACCCCTATGAAAACATGGGAGCCGAACTAGTGAAGGAAGTCGCTACCAAAACCAACGACGCGGCCGGTGATGGTACGACTACTGCTACTGTTTTGGCTGAGGCTATTCTGAAAGAGGGCCTGCGCAACGTCACGGCTGGAGCCAATCCGATGGCTATGCGTTTTGGGATCGACAAGGCGACCAAGGCTGTGCTGGCTGGCTTAAAGAAGGAAAGTAAACAAATCTCAACTAAAGAACAAATCGCACAAGTTGCTTCGATCTCTGCTTCTGATCCTGCCATCGGTAATATGATCGCTGATGTGATGGATCAGGTTGGCAAAGATGGTGTGATTACCGTTGAGGAAGGTAATACTCTTGGTCTGGATAAAGAATATACCGAAGGCATGCAATTCGATAACGGCTATGTCTCTCCTTATATGGTGACCGATACGACTCGCATGGAGGCTGTCATGGATAATCCATTTATCCTATTGACTGACAAGAAAATTTCCAGCATCCAAGAACTTTTACCACTACTTGAAAAAGCCGCTCAGGCCGGTAAAAAGAATTTCGTGATCATCGCAGAAGATGTTGAGGGGGAAGCTCTGGCTACTCTGATCGTCAATAAATTACGCGGAACTTTCAATGCTCTGGCCGTCAAAGCTCCTGGTTTTGGTGATCGTCGCAAAGCCATGCTAGAAGATATTGCTGTCTTGACCGGTGGTCATGTGGTGACTGAGGATTTGGGTCTCAAACTTGAAAACGCCGAGCTCACTGATCTTGGCCAGGCCAAGAAAGTAATCGCGAACAAGGAGACGACCACCATTGTTTCCGGTGCCGGTGAGAAGAAAATCATCAATGCTCGTGTTGCGCAAATTCGTGCCGAGATCGAACAATCCACTTCAGATTTTGATAAGGAAAAATTACAAGAAAGAGTTG
>JAQVLK010000050.1 GCA_028704165.1 Candidatus Altimarinota bacterium
AAAGACAAACTTGATGAATACCTCAAAGAATTCATGTTTAGATACAATTTAAAAGATTACAAAAATCGTGTTAAAGTACTCAAGTCCTATCTTTCCAAAAATTTCCACACACTTTGGGTCTAGTCCCATGTCTTTTTTCCGTAGCTTCTCATCGGCATTTATGGTATAATGGGGAGAGCAAAATAAAAACAAAAGATGCAAATTCAATTCTTGGGTGCCGCAGATGAAGTGACAGGTTCGTCGCACCTAGTAACTGTTAACGGCAAAAGGATTCTGCTTGATTGTGGTATGTTCCAAGGTCACAGAAAAGAATCCATTATGAAGAACTTTGCTTTCTTGTTTGATCCGACCGAGATCACAGCGGTCATTCTTTCTCATGCGCATATTGATCACTCCGGACGGCTTCCTCTACTAGCAAAAAATCGCTATCGTGGGCCAGTTTATGCTACCAAGGCGACAGCGGATCTTTGTCAGTATATGTTGCGTGACAGTGCCTATATCCAAGAGAAAGATGCGGAATATCTGAACCGTAAGTTTCCAAGCAAGGAAACACTTGAGCCGCTCTATATCACAGAACATGCTGAGCAGATCTTGGAACAGTTTAGTCCGCAAAATTATGCAGAATGGTTTGAAGTAACAGACGGAGTCCGTGCCAAGTTCTTGGATGCCGGACATATTTTGGGTTCAGCAATTACTATTTTGGAAATTACTGAAAATGGAGCTACACATCTCCTGGGATTTACCGGTGATTTAGGCAGAGATGATTTGCCAATTTTACGCGATCCGCAAATTCCCGAAAAACTTGATTACCTGATTACTGAGAGCACCTATGGTGATCGTTTGCATGCTCCGTTTCCGGATGCCGAGAAAGAGCTTGAGAGAGTAATCAATGAGACTATCGCACGTGGAGGGAAGATTATTATCCCGGCTTTTGCCATGGAGCGTACGCAGGAAATCGTCTACGCCCTACATTTATTACATCAAGCTAGACGTATCCCGCCTTTGCCTATTTACGTGGATAGTCCGCTGGCAACCAATGTCACAGAAGTTTTTGGACGACACATGGAGGATTTTGATGATCACGCTTGGGATAATTTTCTAGAGCAAAACACAGATCCTTTCTCTTTTGGAAATCTGAAATACACCCATAGTGTTGATGAGTCCAAGGAACTGAATCAGAAGCACGGTCCCATTATTATCATTTCAGCTTCGGGAATGTGCGAGAATGGGCGTATCGTGCATCATCTTCGTAATAACGTTGAAGACCATCGCAACACTATTTTAATAGTGGGCTACATGGCAGAGGGCACACTGGGACGTAAGTTAGTTGAAAAAGCTCCTGCGGTAAAAATATTTGGGCAAGAACTCAAACTTAATGCCAAGATAGAGATTATTGATGCTTTTTCGGCGCATGCTGACAAAAGGGGACTTTTGAAATGGATCGGGCAGATCAAAGGCTTGCAACAGGTTTTTGTCTGTCACGGAGAGCAGCAGAGCGCACTCAGTTTTGCAAATACACTCAAAAATGAACTCGGCTTGCAACACGTTATAGTTCCGGCTTGGAGGGAAAAGATCGATCTACTTTAGTTCTGCCAAGAATTCTTCCTTGATCTTGTCGCTGCGCTCTTTTTTGATAGTGTCAAATTCAGACTGAGTAATAATCCCTTTACGCAAGAGGACGGTCAGGATAGCATCAATATTGACCAGATTGTTGATAACGAGATTGGCGAGTTCTTTTTTTGCCATAAATAATTCGATTTAGACGATTGGTTCGCTCAAGTTGAAAATAGAAAGAGTAGCTTGTTGTTCTTGTTCCTTCTTGCGCTTGGCCTTGAGCTCAGCCTGTTCCTTCAAAAACTCCTCATCAACTGCCAAAACAATTTCCCCATCCTCATTTTCCTCGCTAGTTACACCAAACTCAATCATTGGATTTACCAGCTCGGCGCCAATATGTAATCTGCGATTTTCCTCGTCTTGCAAGATGAGGCGTTCCTTGACTGCAACTTCCACCTTTTTATTAATCTTGTCGTTAGCGACTCGTAAGACCTTGTGATATCCGATCCAGCCGACGAGAGCTGCCACGAGCAACAAAAAAATGCCGATCAAAGTCAGTGTAATACCCGTAAACCACATCATGCTACTCATGGTGTTACTAACGGAATTGACAGCGTAGTCTTGTAACTTCTCAAAATCGGCCTTACTGGCTAGCTGAGGCATGACATTGGCGATCTCTGTAACCTTGGAGTTGCTGCTGTCGATGCGTTCATGCAAGAGAGCTGTCTCGTCCCAGATGGTACGGGCAGAGCTTATTTGAGGGATAAACAGCAATACAAGGCAGAGAATAACTAAAATTTTCTTCATAATTTGTTTTAGGTTATTTCCCTAACGGGAAAGTCGCAACCACCCTTCGGCACTGCTCAGGGCAGGCGAAGGGGACACATGCGAATGACAGGGACCACTTTGCCTGAAAAGGGGTAAAAATGCAACAGGGTGTCAATGTATCAAGCTTAAGCAGCGCTGTCAAAATTTAAGCAGCATGCTCTGGAATATAGTAGTCTTCGTCGTTGGGATCATCGTTCAGAACGTGATCTATCTTCTCAGCCTCCCTAACAGTTTTTAAAGAAGTCCTCTTGGAGGACCGTACTCTTGCGATAAAAACTTGGTCTATTGCTAAAATCCTTAGGCACACTTCCTTAATTTGCGCTCTTTTTTCTGGGCTCTTTTTTAAGACAGCAAGTTCTCTGGTTGCCGATACCCTTTCGGTTCTTAGTTGGCTCAAATTAACTTCCCGAGAACTTTCAAGGGCAAGTTGTTTAATTTCTTGGCGTATAAAATCTATTTGTTGCCTCACAAATTCAATCTTCACTGTATTGTCCACGTCTTCTCCTGAATTACATAGGATATGACGCACTGCAAATGCCGTATATTGTTTATCTGTTAGTGTTCCAATTCTAGCTAGGTGTTTCATTTAACTTGAGGATTACGATCTTTTCTTAAGTATCCTGTCATATATTCGATTTGCTTAATGATTTGTTCAAGCTCTTTTTTTTGCAATTCGTTGTTAGGGTCTTCTTGCAAAGCTGTTTCTAACATTCTTGCTCTGGTCTCATACGTTGTTAGTAAGCTTGCAAGTTCTTGTTTACCAAATTTTTCGAGGTTCATAATAAGATAAAAGTAAAGGAGGGAAGTGTACCTTCATGGCTCTCCTTTGTCAAAGGGAAATCTTCTGCTAAGATAGAACTGCAAAGGCTTAGTCGAAAACATCCTCGTAAAAATCATTAGCTAATATCTAGGGTACTAAGGAACTAAGATTTGTACATAATGTGTTTCCCCTTAGCGCCTTAACTTCTAGCCACAAAGTGGCCCCGTTGGGGCTAATAGTTCCTTCGTTCATATCTTACTAAGCTTTCATGATTTTCTCGAGGAAGAAATGCGTTGATTCTCTGTAAACAAAAAACAAATGCCAGCAAGTCACTGGGATAGTCAGGCCGAGGCCTATGATGAGTTGATCGGTCAGCAGGGAGATCCTCTGCGCAGGGATTTTTTGGATCCTATTATGTTGAATTTACTGGGAAATCTTGAGGGAAAGCGTGTTCTGGATGCGGGCTGCGGGAATGGGTACTTCTCAGATAGGGCAGAGGGTTTAGGGGCTAGGGTACTAGGGGTGGATTCCTCGGCCGAGCTGCTTAAAATTGCCAAAAGTAAGTTCCGCGGCGACTTTCAAGTAGCCGACTTAACTCAAAAATTACCGCTGCCGGATGCTAGTTTTGACCTTGTCTTAGCGCATTTGGTCTTGATGGATCTGCCGGAGTGTGCTACACTTATGGCTGAGAGTTACAGAGTTCTGAATTCAGGGGGAAGAGTAATCGTGAGTATCTTACATCCACTTTTTACTCCCCCGGTCGGAAAATTCCACCGAGGAATTTTGGGCAGGATCTGGCCCAGACTGGGAGGGTTTCTCATCAGAGATTACTTCACCACAAGGCGCGTCGAGAAACTGATCTATGGCACCAAGGTCAAAAGTATCTACTACCATCGCACTTTCGCATCATATATCAACACTTTTCTGGAGCAGGGTTTCTCTCTCCGGAAAATGTTAGAACCTCGCCCCTCCAGGGAGTTTCTAACTCTCTATCCGCAGTATAAACATGCGGAAAAAGTCCCAATCTTCTTAGTTCTAGAATTTCAAAAAAACTAAGAACAAGGGATCAGTTTCAGTAATAATTTAAAAAAGTTTTATGAATGAAAATTTAAACAAATGGCTTAGTAACCAATTTAAAGGCGAAAAACCAGTTGCTCCTACTCCAGCTAGTCCCAAACAGGCTAAAAGGAAATGGCTCAACAAAAACAAACAAAATCAGCCCAAACTGCGTATAGTAGGGCTCGGTGGCTTCGAAGAAGTCGGCCGTAACATGATGATTTTCGAATACGGTAAAGAAATCGTAATCATCGACATGGGATTGCAATTTCCCGAAGGAGATATGCTCGGCATCGATTATTTGGTGCCGGATATTTCTTATCTCAAGGGCAAAGAAGATCGTATCCGCGGTATTATTATCACGCACGGACACTACGACCATATCGGTGCTATCCCCCACCTGATGCCGGAACTCGGTGAAAAAATTCCGATTTATGCTACGCCCCTGACTCTCGCCTTGATCAAAAAGAGGCAAGAAGAATTTGGACGTTCACTGAATCTTCGGACGATCAACCCGGACGAAAAGCTTAAGCTTGGTCTTTTTACCGCTGAGTTTTTCCGTGTGAACCATAATATCCCTGATTGTGTAGCAGTAGCTCTACATACTCCGGTGGGAACAGTTGTGCATACCGGTGATTGGAAGATGGACTTGAGTCCTATCAATGACAAACCAATCGAACTCAATAAAATCGCCAAACTGGGAGAGCACGGAGTGCTCGCATTACTAGCGGATAGTACCAATGCTTACAAACCGGGTTATCAGATTTCTGAACGTAAGATTCAGGAATCGCTCGACAAGATTTTTATTGATGCCAAGGGCAGAATTTTGACGGCGACTTTTGCTTCACTTTTGACACGTGTGCAACAAATCGTGACCTTGTCCCAAAAACATGGTCGTAAGATTGTGATCGAAGGACGCAGTATGAAAAACAACATTGAAATTGCCAAGCAGTTCAAATATCTCAAATATCCGGAAAAGATCTTTATCTCAGCCGGAGAGGCCAATAAACTTCCTGATGACAAAGTGGTCATCATGGGAACAGGTGCTCAGGGTGAAGAAAATGCTGCTCTGATGCGCATTGCCAGCAAAAAACATCCCAAGTTAAGTATTAAGAAGGGTGATACAGTTATCTTCTCTTCCTCAGTAGTTCCAGGAAATGAATTGAGTGTTGTAACTCTGGTCGACAAACTTTACAGACAGGGTGCGACGGTCATGAACTACGAGATGATGGATATCCATGCCGGAGGACATGCTAAGGCTGAAGAAGCCAAGTTGCTCGTGCAATTACTCAAACCCAAGTTCTTCGTACCGATTCAAGCCAATCATTCGATGCTTTGTATGCATGCCCAAGTGATCAAATCAACCGGCTTCCCGGAGCAGAACATTTTGATACCTCAGAATGGTCAAATGATGGAATTTACTCCCACGCAGGCTCGTAAACTGGATGAGATCGTGATCAAGAAAATCATCGCAGTGGATGGTAAGGGGGTGGGAGATGTTGGTCCGGTGGTACTCGATGATCGTCGAGCCATGGCCTCCGCTGGTATTTTTGTCGTAGTCTTAACGGTTGATTCCAAGAACGGTAAGTTAATTGGGAATCCTGATATCGTGTCGCGTGGTTTTATCTACATGCGCAATTCCGAGAAGTTAATCGAGGGTGCCAGACAATTGACCAAGAGCTGTTACGAAAATCATAAAAAAATGGTTCAAAAAGAAGTCTCGAAACTCAAAGATATCTTAAAAAAGGATCTCTCAAACTACCTTTACAAGGAAACCAAGCGAGAACCTTTGGTAGTGCCGGTGGTGATCAAGGTGTGATGGGACCACAACGAATGGGAATGATGCGAATAGGAGATGGGACCACAACGAATGGGAATGATGCGAATAGGAGATGGGACCACAACGAATGGGAATGATGCGAATAGGAGATGGGACCACAACGAATGGGAATGATGCGAATGGAAATGGGACTAGGGACGAGGGGTTAGGGGGACTAAATTTTGAATGGGGGAAAAGACAGAGGCAGCCCTCGTGGCTGCGCGAAATCATTCCAATCGCCGTGAGCAGGAGAGAGAATTATGTGGAGGGGAGAGCTTCACGCAGGGACTAGCCCTGCCACTGTTCTCTGTCCTCTGTTTGTTTCCGTCATCTGTCGCTCGCCCTGAGCTTCCTAGCGAAGGGTCTGTTGCTTCCCCCGAGTTCCCAGTACCGAGGTCCGAAAGGCTTCTGGCATTCTGCTCTTATTTATGCTATAATTAAGGGAATTTTTGTATACAAATGCTCAAAACAGAGTTTTTAAAACTCAATAGAATCGATCCGGTGAGGCCTATCATCAATAATCTAGGAATTCCCTGGAAGATTGTGGCTTATCTAAACAAGCAAGAAGTAGTGGAGGATTTAGAACAGCAGCCACTTTTGATCAAAGAACAAGAATCTGCACAAAGTTTTACAGAAGTCGTAGCTCACAGTAAACATGGTGAAGCAAAGCTTACCGAACGTAAACTGGTGGATGTTCCAGCAGCCAGCACTCGCAAGCTAAAGAATTTTTATCGTAGATTCAAATTTGCAGTGCGTTTTGCTCTGACCTTCTCATTGATCTTCTCAGTCCTATTTGCGGCATCCAATCTTCCGGCCGTGAAGCAGATTATCGCATACAAAATAGATGAATACAGTGGACAACTGACAGACGATCCTACCAGACAGATTCTGAGGGATATTCAGGACACACAGCAAGAGAATGTCAGTAGCGATCTACACAGTTCAGAAATCCAGAGTGTCGAACAGGCTATGTACGATGCCAAGAAGGAGGTTTTGAACTTCTCGGCTTACAACATCAATCCTCCTGACAACCGGATCGTGATCCCGCGTATTAATAAAAACATTCCTATCCAGAAACTGGATAATGTCGAAAATTTATTGAACCAGAACTGGGAAGCTCTCGAAAAGCAAATCCAGGACAAATTACTACACGGGGCCGTGATTTATCCCGGTACAGTCGAACCTGGTTATATCGGAAACAGTACTATTACGGCACACAGTTCATATTATCCTTGGGCCAATCCCAAAGATTACATTGACGCTTTTGCGCTACTTCCTCAAATGAAGGTAGGGGATAATATTACAATCTTCTACGCTGGCAACAAATATGTCTATCAAGTCTATGATATTTTTGAGGTTGAACCAAACGAAACCAATGTACTAGAGCAAAGCGACGAAAAGGCAGAGATTACCTTGATCACCTGTACACCTATCGGAACCACTCTGAGACGTCTAATTGTGAAGGCGCAGCAGATCAGTCCAGACCCCGAGTTCAATCAAGAACCAAGTCAAAAAGAGGCTCTGATTCGAGCTTCACATTTGCAGAGTTAGCTTTTATACAGGCTCTTGATAGATATTGTGTCATATCTCTGACACGATATATGGTTTTTGAAAAAGACTAAGAATACTGGCTATACTGGCTGGGCCCACCTTCGGCGGGATAATGGCTGGGGGAAGACAGGGGCTAGGAAATACAAATTTTGAATTCTGAATTTTGAATGAGTAAAACAGTCAGAACGATTTAATGGCTAGAATAGTCGGAATCGTTACATTGCTCCGCCCATGAGAGGCTCATTGTTATAGTGTTTTTTGATTTATTGCTAGGTTTTTCAACAATATAACCATGTAACAATATATCAATTGTCGTCTGTTTGCCTTCGTTGTTTGTCGCTTGCCCCGAGTCCCGAAAGTCTCCAGGGCCTTTTAATTCCGGCTTAGATATGCTATAATATAACGATAAATTTTATAAAAGATGTTTGATTTCGGCAAAAAGAAAAAACAAAAAGAAAAAGCCTCTTTACTGGCTATGCTTGGCATTGGAGCAGCTTCTTTGGCAGCAGCTTTTTTCCTGAGTGAGAGATATAAGCCGGAGGAGACGAAAAAAGGTTTTGGTTCTTTTGGAACTAATCCGTGGAGTTTCAAGAAAATGTCTGTGTTAATTGCTGTGGTAGTTGTGCTAATGATGATCGTACAGTTCTCAGGCTTGGATAAATACTTCAAGACCTCACTTTTTGATCCTTTAGAGCAAGCTACTATTCTGGAAATAGGTGAAAAAGAAATTGGCAAACCATACTGTTTAGGTGGTACGGGGCCAGACTGTTTTGACTGTTCAGGATATGTGCAGTCGGTTATGAAACGTGCTGTCGGGGTTAATCTGCCACGTACTTCTCGTGATCAAGCCACGATTGGTGAAGCGATCTCTTTGGAAGATGCTGGTATTGGAGACTTAGTTTTCTTTTACACGAATCCTAGTGCCCCTACGACTGTTAGTCATGTGGGCATCTTGGCAACCAAAGATGGCAAATTTTTGAATGCCAACAGTTGGCTTGGCAAGATGATGTACGATGATCTCAATGTAGAGTACTGGCTTACCAGACTGGCTGGAATCCGCGAGATTCAA
>JAQVLK010000051.1 GCA_028704165.1 Candidatus Altimarinota bacterium
GAAGTCATCAAACCCATGAAGCCCGCCACGGTTGGCCAGGTGACGAAGGCTTTGGACTGGTGGAACGGTTACATAAAGGATGAGCGGTTCATCTCTGAAAAGCAGCTTGGGAACGGCTGGAAGACGGTTATCATTTCCGGCATCGAAAGCGATTCGGCGGATCGTGAAATTGTCCGGAAGCGCTTCCTTGACGGGCTCTCCGGTCTTTCTCCCCGTGTCCGTCGAAAAACCGGGCGGTAGCCTTCCATCCCCGGCGGAGCCGCCCATCGTCACCCTGGCTGCGATGGGCGGTCGGAGCTGGGGATGGAAGGCGGGCTTTTCAATTCCATTCCTGGTGGTGAGTCCCGGAGGGAGTTGGTTCCCCCCGCCGGAGGCGCGGCAACGGACAACCGACCGACACCGCCGGAGTTCCCCGACTCGGGAAGGGCCGGAAAGCTGGATAGCTCATTCCTTCCCATTTCTTCAGGTAAAGGGAGGGGTAAGCGTCGGATACGATACCCGTAGATGCGACTGGCTGAAAAATGCTCCAAAACAGGGTCTTGAAGGGGGGATAGGCTAAAATGGCCTCACTCGGCGCTCCCTGGTTTGACTCAGGCCGGTTTCATGGAACTCAGCGGAGAAAAGCGCCGTTTCAGGGTTTCCCGTGGAACCCTGAAACCCACCTGGGGGCCGTCAGTCGCACCAAACCGGGGTTGAGGCAAAGCTACAGGAATCGTAGGTTTTTGAAAATGAGACGGCAAGCCAAATCTCCTTGCCGAGTTTCCACCCTGGGGGGCTCTCGGCGGGAATGGTAGAATTGCAGGGAATGAAGACGGAAGGGGGAAAAGGTATGCCGATCGTTCATCAAGAGAAGGGTTTTGACTTCGTCATCGAGGCGAAGGACAAGGAACCGCCAAAGGTTCACATCAAAGGGGCGAAGGGAAAGTATATGCTGGTCCGGATCGGGAAACCGGAAGAGGAACTACCCTTCATCGAGAAGTATGAAAAGGTAGATCAGGACGAAGTTGACTGGGTTTGGGAATTGATCGCCGATCACCAGATAAACTTTCTGACCGCCTGGGAACGAATTCACGGCGGAGAGTGGAAAGCCGAGCCGGAGCCGGTGATGATGGAATTGAAGGCAAAACCGAAAACGGAACTTCGATTGAGGTTGAAACCGAAGGCAAAGAAAGACCGGATTAAAGAGGCTCTCGGCGGAATTTGTGACAAGCGGTTTCTGTCGCTTCAGAAAAAACTTATCTGGGACCTGGACAAAGTAGAGTTCAGAACCATTGACTTGGGGCTTTATATGCGGCTTGGCGGGTGGTCGCATACCGGCGGAACTTATTCAAACACGATGGGGGAAGTAAGGTCGCTGTGTGAAGCTATGTTCGGATACGCGCTTCCCGAGAAGATTGGAAATATTTTCTTCAAGGTTCACCGGTATCATTCCCCGGCGGCATTGGAGAAGATAGCAACAAAAATAAAGATTTATCACGAGGAGAAATTGAAATAGAATATTAAAAAAACAATCGGAGAAAAAAAGTGTCGATAAACTGTGCCAAATGCGGGGTAAAAGTTGAGGATATACTTTGCCCTAGTTGTAAGACAGCAAACATGACCCTTTGGCAAAAGGCTAAACATTACGGCTTGTTTTTCTGTGAGAAAATTTTGCTCCCCGTTATCATTCCAATAATTGTCACCTGTTTGGTAATCAACTACATTAATCCGCCTATTTTGCCACAAATTGAATCGAACATCGTAATTAATACAGGAGTTAAGCCAAGCGTTACAAGCCCATTCAGATTAGACTTGGTGAGTGATAAAACACCTTGGGTTACTTTCCAGATTAAAAATGAAGGAAAAGGAGGGGATGAAGACCTTCTTTTCAACATTTCTTTTCCAGAAAATTTCAAGATCAAAACCATGGAAGAACATTATTACCCAGAAACCTTTAAAGAAAGAGTTACGAAACCAAACAAGAAGCAAAATGCTTTCACAGCAAGGTTTACTTCATTTCCAGCTGAATGTGCTGTTGAATACCGCTTCACGCTTGACAATTTTGTAAAATCCGCAGAGGAAGTAAAATGGGCCATTATATCCAAGGGAAAAAATTGGACAAAAACAACCAAGATTAATGTTAAGACACAAACTTCTTATAATTTCTTTTCGACACCAGCTTATGGAGAGGAAGCAGTAAGCACCAACACTGTCATCGCAACACCCTCAAGCCCAATTGTTGCTTCTGATAGTGAAATTGGAAGATCTGGAGTACTTTTAGGTGGTTATGACCCCGTGGCGATGAGTAACGGAATTTTTCGACTATTACAACAAAAGGGTTTAATCAATCCAAGTGAAGCCTTTCAAATAAAAAATATGGTGGAGTCATCAAAGGATGGTGTTCTTTTTGGAGGAGTAAATGTGTTGAAATTTTGCGAAATAATTATTAACAGCTTGGTCGCTAAAAATGTTCTAACCATTAGCCAAGCCAATAACATTATCGGGAAAGCCCAGAAGAGTGAGGGGGTTTTAATCGGAGGATATAATGTTATTGTGCTTCAAGTAGAGGTTCTAAATGCTTTATTGGAAAAGAATACAATTAAATTCGAAGAAGGCCAAAAAGTGATTGATAACTCGAGATAGAAAAAAAAGACCTATTGATTTACCCAGAAATCAGCCAATACTTCAGCTTGTTTCAGGACGGTATCAACGGCCTTTTGCTGCTTATCTGGTGGGTAACCGTATTTATTCAAGGTTCGTTTCACGATGACCATAAGCTTTGCTCGGGCGCTTTCCTTCATGGTCCAATCAATGGTAGCGTTCTTCTTCACCTTTTCCGCGATTTCACGGGCAATTTTTTTCAGGGTCTCATCACCCAACACCAGGACAGCACTATCGTTGACTTCCAATGCGGTATAAAAAGCGAATTCGTCTTTCGATAATTTCAACTTTTCGGCCAAGCCGTCTACGGTGCGGATTTGACGGGCGATAGCCAACAATTCTTCAATGATCTCAGCGGTTGTTAGAAGATTGTTCTGATATTTTTTAATCGATGATTCCAGCATTTCCAGAAGGTTTTTGCCTTCTGTAAGATTGAATTTCAGCCGAATTTTGATTTCATCACTGAGAATTTTTTTCAAGAGTTCCAAGCCAAGGTTTTTATGCTTCATTTCCTTTACGTCTTTAAGGAATTCTTCGGACAATAAGGAAATGTCGGGTTTTTTTATACCCGCCGCATCGAAAATATCAATCACCTTGGTTGACTCGACAGCTTGATTCACAATTTGCCGGATGGCGGATTCATAGTTTCTTTCATCGCCACCGCCACCGGGACCTTCGAATTTAAGCAGACGGGCTCGAACCGATTGGAAAAAAGCGATTTCTTCGGACAAAGAAAGAGCGTCTTCATGAGGAACGGCCAAAGCAAAAAGCTTTGAAAGTGCCGTTGACTCCTTAATAAAACGGGTCTTCCCCTGATCCTGAGTAAGAATAAATTCCTCGGCTTGAAGAATGAGGGAAAGCCGTTCGGATGTAATAGCAGTGAAAAATGGCATGTAATCAAAGCCGTGAAATATTTGGCGGACAATCTCCATTTTCTCAATCAGCAATTCAAGGGCTTTAGCCTGGGTTTCTGCCGGATCACCTTTCCCGCCGGATTTTGAATAGAAAGAAAGGGCTTCCTTTAGGGCATTTCCAATACCAATATAATCGACAATCAAACCGCCGGGTTTGTCCAAAAATACCCGGTTAACCCGGGCAATTGCTTGCATGAGAGTGTGACCTTTCATCAACTTGTCGATATAAAGGGTGTGAAGGCATGGAACATCAAAGCCAGTCAGCCACATATCCCGGACAATAACCATTTTCAAAGAGTCCTGCGGGTCTTTCAAACGGTCAGAAAGTAAATGCCGGGCGTCTTTATTTGTTCGATGATATGCGGGAATCACCAGACTGTCGGGGTCTTCCGGGTCAAACTCTATTTTGTCGGAAGAAGAAGAAGTCATAACGACTTTCAGGCCACCTTTTTTCAAGTCCTCATCATGCCATTGGGGTCTTAGAGCAATGATTTCATCGTAAAGGGCAACCGCTATTCGGCGGCTCATGGCAACAATCATTCCTTTGCCGTCAAAAACCTCAGCTCGTTTTTCATAGTGGGAAACAATATCCTGGGCCAAATTTTTTAATCGTTTGGGATGACCGACAATAGCTTCAAGTTTTGTCCATTTGGCCTTCGCCTTCTGAGTCTCAGAAGCGCCATCATCGGTCATTTCACGGTCAAATTCTTCTATTAATTTTCGACCGTCTTCCGTTAAATTAATCTTTGCCAAACGGCTTTCGTAATAAATCTTTACCGTCGCCCCATCCTCTACGGATTGGGCAATATCGTATATATCGATGTATTGGCCAAAAACCGCCGGGGTATTAATGTCGGTATTTTCAACCGGAGTTCCGGTAAAGCCGATGAAAGTTGCGTTCGGAATGGCGTCCCGCAAATATTTAGCAAAACCGTATGCAAGGCGTTTGCCGTTCATGTTGCCATTATCATCTTTCGTATCAACGAACTTCGCCTTGAACCCGTATTGGGTGCGGTGGGCTTCATCTGCGATAACGATAATATTACGGCGTTCCGATAACCGATCGTATGTTGAGCGGTCATTTTCGGGAAAAAACTTCTGAATGGTCGTAAACACAATGCCACCGGAAGCAACCATGAGCAGGGATTTTAAATGGTCGCGGGATTCCGCTTGTATTGGAGCAGGGCCTAGCAAGCTTGTTGACGCGGCAAAGGTTTCAAAAAGTTGTTGGTCCAGATCGTTTCGATCAGTAATAACAATAATGGTCGGGTTATCTAAATTATGGATTAATTTTCCTGCGTAGAAAACCATGGAAAGGCTTTTGCCGGAACCTTGCGTGTGCCAAATAACACCGGCTTTCCGGTTACCTTTTTCGGTTGTGGCAGTTCTAGTGCTTTCTACAGCTTTATTAACCGCGTGGTATTGGTGATATGCCGCAATCTTTTTAACATTTTCAATTTGGGTAAGACCGGTTTTTGCATCAATTTTTTTGTCTTTCTCGAAGACAATGAAGTTTCGAATCAAATCAAGAAGCGTTCCTTTGTTCAGCATGCCTTTGATGAGCACTTCAAGTTGACTCACATGAGCGGAAGATTCTTTTTTTCCATCAATGGTTTTCCATGCCTGAAACCGACTGAACGGAGAAGAAATTGTCCCCGCTCTAGCTTCCAGGCCATCGGAAATCACGGAAAAGGCGTTATAGAAAAAAAGGGACGGAATAACCGCTTTATATGTTTGAAGCTGATCAAAAGCTTTTCGAACGGTAGCGTGTTCATCCGCTGGGTTTTTTAGTTCGATGACCACAAGTGGAAGACCGTTCACAAAAAGGATTACATCAGGGCGTTTGTTTTGATTCCGTTCGATGACGGTGAATTGGTTTATGGCAAAGAAAACATTATTTTCCGGATTTTGAAAATCCACAAGCCAAACTCTGTCCCCGCGTTCCTGACCATCTTTTTGAATTGCAACTTGAACCCCCTCGGCAAGCATTTTATGAAAGGTTTCGTTTGCATTAATAAGCTGGGGAGAAAATATGGACAACACCGCTTTAAGGGCTTCCTGCCGGGCTGATGCCGGAATAGTAGAATTCAGGCGATTTATTGCTTTTTCCAGGGTATGTTTTAAGACAACCTCGTTGTAACTTGTTCTTTTTTCCGGTTCCTCAAATGGAGCCGGCGATTCAGCTACAAAAGCCCTTTGTAAGGGCTCGGCATCTGGAGCAATTGATGGACCAGGAATATAAAAAAACCCAAGGCGACTTAGCTCGTCGAGAGAAAAATTCTCAATTTCAGACTCAGTAAATATCGCCATTAGTGCCGCAACAGAACCGGGTTTGAGGTTAAAATATCAATATTCGATGAGGCAAAATCTTTATCATTGGTCAGCAAAATGCAGTCGTTTTCCTTACATAAAGTTAGGATAACTTTATCCGAAAAATCGATGGTATCGACGGATAGTAGCGGTTCTATATCTGCTTGACTAAAAGCTTTCCCCAAAATTTGAAAGCTCGTTAAAATCTTTAGTTTAAGGATATCGTAAATGTCTTTTATCGCGTCCTTACCTTCCTGGGAGTCGCGATAATTTTTAAAAGAACATACTTCTTTTGTGAGGTTGTTGGCGGTAAGGTGGTTTTCATGCTCAAATCTGACTGTTCTGTTGATAACCTCTGAAATAACGGTTACATCGAGAGTCATTTTCTTTTTGTGTTTCAAGAGATTGCCAAAAACTGAAGAATAAGTTTGTTCCCAATTGGTTTTACCGAGGGGCCAGAAAACGTAGATAATTACGTTGGCATCAAAAAATATCGGCTTTTCCGGAAGCGAAGAGATGTCTTGTGGTCGATAACGGTTGGCCATGGCTATTCCCCCAGAATTTTCTTTATGGATTTTTCCATTCGGGCAGGGTCCTTATAGAAAAGTTTGGCTGTCTTTGTTACCCTTTTTAGCAATGAGATATCTTCTGGAGCCATCTGATCAACAGAAAGTTTTTCCTTTATCTCCTTATCAGTAAAATCCCCCTTATAAACCTGACCGATTGCCGTATTGAGAAAGGCGGAAGTAAGCATTTCCACATTTTGGAAAGAAATTTTAACCTTTTTCCCTTCCTTCATAGCCTTGGCAATCAGCGCATAAACCTTTTCACCATCCGCCGATTCAACACAAAAAGAATTGCCGACAATATTAAAAACGTGAATTACTATTTCGTCCATATTTTCTCCTTTTCAGAAGATATCGTCCAAACGGATTTCGCTTTTTAATGCGTAGGAATTGGAATCGTCTGTTCTAATTTGCAGATTGACGATAGAGCCTGGAAAAGGCTCTGAGAAAGAATTTGTCGTTTCGCCGCCTGCATCAAATTGATAGAAACCATCATCGCTAACGATTTGAAATTTCCCTTTGTTTTTCAACATGTGAATTCGGTTAAAGGCTGGCAATGACTTTTCAACGTGTTTTTCGTTACTCCCATCAGGTTTGCTCATTTTTGGCACATATTGATTGAAACAGCGTTTTCACGGGTTATGAACTGTACAAGGGAAACCCTACAATTTCGGAGGCAGGGTTCGCATAAAGGAATGATCATGTTCTCAGAGATCCCAGACATCTTCAAGGCGCTCTCTGCGGGGCGTGGGGTCTTCGGCTTCAAGCATGGATTGCGCCAGCAAGTCCCCCAAAGATACGTCTACGCCGCTCTTTTTAAGAATTCGAACCATGAGGCGCGGAACCTGCTCGTAAAAAATGGTTGCCCAGCGGAGCGGAGTCATTCGGCGGTGGGAACGAATCATCGCTTTTTGATACATCAGGAACATGGCTTTGCTGACCGTCAGTGTCAGAAGCCCAGCATAGATCAGCGCTTCGACCACCTCAGCTTTCGAAGTCTTGATGACATCCAGAGCATATCGCGACTTCAATTCTTTGAAAAGCAGTTCAATAAACCATCTCCCGCGATACAATTGGGAAATTTGCTCGGGCGAAAAAGTGCTTTCAGGCAGATTCGTCAGATACAGGTGATACTCCCCGGTTTCAGCATTCATCATTCCAACAAGGCGCAACCGCAGAGTGTCCTTTCGTTCTTCTCCGCCGTAGATTCGATGCTTAAAAGCGACCTCTATCTCGACGTCAATTTCCTGCCGTTTCAAAGCGGGAAGAACATCCTGCAAGCGCTTCCCCTCCATGGGAATGGCGTTTCCACGATGGGTCTTGTGGACCTTCACAATCAAGGGATTCGCGCTTTTTTTCAAACGACTGACGAAGGAACCACCATTTTTCAAGATTCTGGCAAAGATTTGATATTTGAAGTAGCCAAGGTCGAAAAGCAAAAGATGGTTTTTCACCCAGGGACCCAACCGCACTGTTTCGGCATCGGCTTTCGATCCGGGAAAAATATGGATGGACTTGGCATTGTAGTTTCTGACGGACATCACGACCGTAATTTTTGCGGCAGCCGGAGATTTCACGCCTGGAAAAATTCGGGAGAGGCTTTTGAACAAGGTTACGATAGTGCCATCAAAAATGCTGATGTCGGCAAACTGAGCCAAAGGACCGGTCAGTGGGCTCGTTTGACAGAAGTTTTTCCAGGCTCTCTCAAGGAGGGTTTTGAGAAATTTGACCAAATTCGGAGAAAAGCGATCCAAAAAGGAGGACGGGACCAAATCAACATCAGCAATGGTCTGAAATTGCCTGCGCAAAGCATCCAAGGTCCTTTGAGCACTACAGCTGAACCCCAAAATCAGATTCCAGAAAAACACAACCGGATCAATTTTTCGCAATCGCTGAATAAATCCGGTTTCTTGGGCTACAAGTCGAATGTCCTCTGGGGGAAACAAGCGAACTACTTCGGCAAGAGAATCTGCCAGAGCTTTTTCGGGGTCAAGTTTGGGTGGCCTGGGCATCATGTCCTCCATCGAGAAGATTTCCTTCTCAAAGAAAGACGAACCAGGGGGAAAGTACAATTCCGATTCTTGACTGCCATTGACAAAAATCGCCTGGGAACGAGGGAAAAGGTTATTTTTTCTCGTCAAATCGCTGATTATCACGATGTCAAATCGTCCTTGCGCTTAACCGAATTCATATGGTTT
>JAQVLK010000013.1 GCA_028704165.1 Candidatus Altimarinota bacterium
GGAAGAAAGCAGAAAGGCTTTGATCGAACAGGATCGTGGCACTCAAGCCAGCAAGGCCAGTAAGAAGACTGAAATCAAGAACATTAGCGACAAACAATCCATCACACTGGAACATACTAAGCGAAAAATGAATTCCAATAAACGTAAGACTTTAGCAGCTGCAGCTCCGGCACCAAGCCCAGCTCCAGCAGCTGAACCGGTTGCAGAAAAGGCCGTTGAGGAAAGCAAGCCTGCCAAGGAAATGAAAGAGAAGCCAGTTGAAAAAGCTACAGAGAAATCTGAAGAAAAAGCTCCTGCCGAAGCAGCAGCAGAACAAAGTAAATAGTTTCTAACTTTTAGATCAAAATTCTATATTTCTAAGCCATGATACAAGTACAAAGCAGATTAAATGTCGCAGACAATACAGGTGCCAAACAGGTCATGTGTATTAAGGTCCTGGGAGGCAGCCGCCGTAGATATGCCAGAGTAGGAGACGTGATCGTAGTCTCAGTCAAGAGCGCTGCACCGCAAGGAACTGTTAAGAAGAAAGAGGTTAAGAAGGCTGTGGTGATTCGTACTACCAAAGAGATGGGACGTAAAGATGGGTCATATATCCGTTTTGATGACAACGCCGTGGTTATCATTGATTCTCAAGGATTACCACTGGGGACACGTATTTTTGGACCGGTACCCAAAGAATTGAGAGACAGAGGCTATGCCAAGATTGTTTCTTTAGCACCAGAAGTACTCTAAATAATTTATCAGCATGAAGTTCCAAGTTAATGACAAAGTAATCGTTCTAAGCGGGAAAGACAAAGGGAAAACAGGTCTTATTTTGCGCTTCTCCAAAGACAAGGCTAGGGCCGTGGTAGGAGGTATCAATATGCACAAGAAACATCTCAAGGCAAGTGACCGGAGACCAGGTGGTATCATCCCCCAAGAAGCCCCAGTTGCTATTTCCAATCTAAGTATCATCTGCCCCAACTGTGAGAAAAAGACACGAGTAGGACACAAGTTGAGCGGAGATAAGGGAAAAGAACGTATCTGTAAAAAATGTAATCAAAGTATTTTATTCGTCAAAGAAACTAAGAAGAAATAATTATGAACGAGTTCAAGGACTTATATCAAAAGACGGTAATAAAGAAACTCAAGCAAGAATTGAAGATTAAGAACGAGCATGATGTTCCACGAATCAGCAAAGTTGTTGTCAATGTAGGTATTGGAAAATACTACAACACCGTTAGTAAAGATTTTAGTGTCACCGAAGAGAATCTCAGCTTAATCACCGGACAAAAACCATCCGTACGTCTCTCGCGCGCCTCTGTTTCAAACTTCAAAATGAGAGAGAATACTCCCAATGGACTGACTGTCACCTTGAGAGGAACTAGAATGTATGATTTCTTGAATAAACTGGTTAATGTTGCCCTGCCACGTGTACGAGACTTTAGAGGTATTTCTCCCAAAGCTTTTGATAAAGATGGTAACTATTCACTAGGGATTAGAGAGCATGGTGTTTTCCCGGAAGCCAAAATAAGTGACGAGCTGAAACCTTTTTCCTTACAAGTTACGGTTGTTATTAAATCCAAGTCCAAAGAACACTCATTCGCTCTCTTGAAAGAAATGGGATTCCCATTCTATAACAAATAAGTCTTAAATCTTTATGGCTCGAAAAGCACTGATCAATAAAACTCGTCAAGGACAAAAGAAACTATTGAATGCCATCAAGAATGGACGCAAGATGAAGAAAGCTACACAGGTTTATAATCGTTGTAGAGTCTGCGGACGTAGGCATGGTTATCTGAGAAAATTCGCCATGTGCCGTATTTGTTTCAGAGAGATGGCAAATCGTGGAGAAATTCCTGGAGTTCGCAAATCATCTTGGTAAAATTTAATATCCCTTACTATGCACAGTGATCCTATAGCAGATTATCTCACGAGAATACGTAACGCTCAGATGGCTAATAAAGCCATTACTGTTTGTCCGCACTCCAAATTAAAGGAAGCATTGAGCGTTGTCTTACAACAAGAAGGTTACCTCAAGGGATTTGAAGTCCTTACGAATGAGAAAGGGTTCAAGGAGTTAAAACTGAGTTTGGATTTGGAAAAAAAACCCATGCTAAAACGTGTTAGCAAGCCCGGTAGACGTATCTACAGCAAGTCCAAAAATGTTTCCCAAGTTTTAAACGGTTACGGCATCTCTGTCCTTTCAACTTCGAAAGGTCTAATGACTGGCAAAGAAGCTCGTAAACAGAAAGTGGGAGGAGAAGTAATCTGTGAACTTTATTAATCAGTAAGCTTAGCAAGAAAACTATTCAAATATTATGTCTCGTATTGGAAAAATGCCGGTTATCATCCCCGCAGGAGTCACTGTAGAGATCAAAGGACGCGTGATCGCAGTCAAGGGTCCCAAAGGTGAACTATCTGCCAAGATGCCAGGTAAAATCACCTTCAAAATCGAAGATAATCAGATTGTCTTTAGCTGTCCTGATCCGAATCAAAAGAACTTCTTTGGACTTGCCAGAACACTTACAGACAACATGGTAGTTGGGACTAGCACAGGTTTCTCCAAGAAACTTGAGATCAATGGCGTAGGCTATAAGGCTGCCTTAAAAGGTAAGGATTTAGTTCTCAATCTAGGCTTCTCACATCCTGTTAAGCTTGTTCCTCCGGCAGGCATAGAAGTCGCCGTAGATGAGAAAGAAAATACCATTACCATTAGTGGCTTCGATAGGCAAGCTGTCGGTGAGTTCACTGCTAAAATACGTTCATTCCGCAAACCGGAGCCATATAAGGGCAAGGGGATCAAGTATGAGAACGAGCACATTGTACGTAAGGAAGGCAAGAAAGCCGCCTCCGGAGAATAATTATCATAAAATTCCAATACCATGCCGAGTATAAAATCATTAAAGAGAGTACGTCGCAGATCAAAGATCAGAGCACGTGTTATAGGTACGAAGAAATGTCCACGTTTGGTAGTTTTCCGCAGCTTGTTACACGTTTATGCTCAACTGATCGATGATGAAAGTGGCAAGACGATCTGTGCCAGCTCTGACATGAAAGCTATGAAAGGAACTCGTCTCGAAAGAGCAGCTCTGATCGGGGCCGAAATCGCCAAGCTTGCTAAAGAAAATAAAGTCACCTCAGTTTGTTTTGATAGAGCAGGCTACAAATACCATGGTATTGTAAAAGCTATTGCCGACGGAGCACGCGAAGCTGGCCTCAAATTCTAATCTTAAAAAACTCATGCCCAAGAAACCACGCCGCAAACCACAGAGGGAACAATCTGAATTCAAGGAAGTTGTCTTAAAAATCGATCGTGTTAATCGTGTTGTTAAGGGAGGTCGTAGATTAAGATTTAGAGCTACTGTTGCGATCGGCAATCAAAAAGGACTAGTCGGTTTGGGAATCGGAAAATCCGAAGAAGTTGCTAATGCAGTCAAAAAAGCTGTTTCCAAAGCCAAGAAATCTCTCATGCGCATTCAGTTGGTCGACGACACGATTGCACATCAGGTCTACGCCAGATTCAAAGGTTCTGAGATCATGATTCTCCCGGCCAGACAAGGAACAGGTATTATCGCCGGTGGGGCACTTCGTTCTATTGCTGAATTGGTAGGTCTCAAGAACATTCTAAGTAAATCACACGGTTCAAATAATAGAATTAATGCCGCCAAGGCTGCTCTCCTTGCTCTGTCCAAACTGAAAGTGGTAGAGATTAAGGAGAAGAAGGAAGAGCTTAAGACGGAAGAGATCAAAAAAGCTGAAACTCCCAAAACTCCAGCTAAGAAAGCAGTCGTAAAAGAAGAGAAAGCCAAGCAAACACCAGCCCCCAAAACTACCAAAACTGCTAAACCTAATAAATCCTAATGAGACAAGATACTTTAAAACCAGCTCAGAAACGCAAAGTTTCCAAGAGATTGGGACGTGGAAATGCCTCAGGTAAGGGCACTTTCTGTGGACGTGGTTGTAAAGGCCAAGGGCAAAGAAAAAGTGGTAATGTTCCCTCTTGGTTTGAAGGTGGACAGACTCCCCTACATCAGAGATTGCCAAAATTAAGAGGTTTCAAAAACTTCAGACGCGTTGCTTACCAGGCAGTTAATCTCAGAGATCTGGAAAACTTAAGTGAAACTAAGATTGATAATAAGGTTCTACACCAAGCTGGTTTGATTCCGGATGTCAAAGCTCCTACCAAATTACTAGCTACCGGAGAACTCAAAAAGAAGATTGAGATAGAAGTTAGCCAAGCTTCAGCTCAAGCGATTGCTAAAGTTGAGAAGGCTGGCGGCAAAGTGATTTTACCAGCAGCAAAAGAAGCTCCAGTAACCGCTAAAAAAGCTACTGCCAAGAAATAGTTCCGTAAAGTGTATAGTGCTTATCACTAATCACTAGTCACTAATCACTAATTATGCTCAAGATCCTTACTCAAATATGGAACACCAAGCCTTTACGAGCAAAGATCCTGTTTACTTTGGCTGCGCTTGCTATTTTTCGTTTGGTAGCACATATTCCTGTTCCGGGAGCTAACATCGAAGGCATTAGTCAGGTCATGGAAAGAAATCAACTTCTTGGTGTTTTTAGTATGCTAACCGGAGGTGGCATTGAGAGATTTTCGGTCGTCCTCATGGGTATCTCTCCTTACATCACCGCCTCGATCGTAGTCCAGCTACTCACCGTTGTCATCCCAAAGCTCGAAGATCTTTCCAAGGAAGGAGAACGAGGCAGGGCAACTCTCAATAAATACACTCGTTACTTAACTATACCTTTAGCTCTTATTCAGTCCTACGGTATGATCGTCCTTTTAAACCGTAGTCTAGGTGCTAATGTTTCGGTCTTAACTGACAGTTCTCTTAGCAATTTACTCTTCACGATGCTAGTAGTAACTACCGGTACCCTCTTCTTGATGTGGTTGGGAGAAATCATCACTGAAAAAGGCATTGGAAATGGAATTTCCGTTCTGATCTTTGCCGGTATCGTATCCGGAATCCCCACTATTTTGGGACCAACTTTGAGTCTTTCAACTGAAGATACTTCTTATTTGATACCTCTTATTGGAATCATGATCTTTACTGTTTTATTGACAGCGATCGTAGTGGTGGTTACTGAGGCACAACGTCAGATCCCTGTGACCTATGCCGGTCATTCCTTCCGCTCACAGAGCAAGACCATGTCTCACATCCCTCTCCGCGTCAACCAGGCAGGGATGATTCCTATCATCTTTGCAGTTTCTATTATTGCTCTACCAGGTATCATTGCCAATTTCTTTCAGAATGCGAAGACTGAATGGGTCAAGAACTTTGCAGTCTGGCTCCTAAATGAATTCAACCAAGGTGGTTATCTGTATATGCTGCTCTATTTTGTACTCGTGGTAGCCTTCACTTTCTTCTACGTGAACCTGACCTTCAATGCCGAACAGGTCGCCGATAATATTCAAAAGAGAGGTGGCTTTATCCCCGGTATCAGACCAGGTAGGCAAACCGCTGAATATCTTAGCAGTGTTTTGAATCGTATTACTTTACTGGGATCTTCCTTCTTGGGTATCGTAGCCGTTCTCCCTTATATTGTGCAGAGTGTTTCCAGTACTTTACAGGCTAGTGTCCCAATGTTAATTTCCGGCGCCGGACTGATCATCATCGTTGGTGTCGTACTCGAGATCGTACGCCAGATCAACGCACAGCTTATCATGCAAGATTACGATAAGCTTTACTAAAATTATTATGAGAGACTTTATCCTCTTTGGTATCCAAGGTAGCGGTAAGGGTACCCAAAGCAGACT
Source organism: Candidatus Altimarinota bacterium (assembly GCA_028704165.1). Taxonomy (GTDB): domain Bacteria; phylum Patescibacteriota; class Gracilibacteria; order RBG-16-42-10; family JAQVLK01; genus JAQVLK01. Next base: position 5,750 of record JAQVLK010000013.1, read on the forward strand.
TCTCGCAGAGAAGTTTGATATGGAAATTTTCGAGACAGGCGCAGAGTTACGTTCCTTGGCACAAAGCAGTAGTTCACTCGGACAAAAAGTCAAAGAGATTATAGACTCGGGCAGTTTAGTTTCCGATGAGGTTGTGATGGATATTATCGCAAATTTCTTGCGTCGGGTGCCTGCGGGAAAACACGTGATCTTCGATGGTATCCCCAGACGCGTCAGCCAACAATTACTTTTTGATAATTTGATGAAAGAATTGGAACGTGATCCCTTAGTAATTGAGATCGAGCTTGGGCCTGCCCAAGCCCTGAACCGTCTCACTACACGTAAGGTTTGTGAAGTTTGCAAGACTAGTTATCCGGTTTTTTATGAAGGAGACAGCTGTTCTGAAAAAGAATGTCGTGGCAAACTAATAAAACGTGCTGATGATAATACAGCTAGTATCAAAACAAGATTGGAGCTTTATGAAAAAGAAACTTTACCTGTAATTGAAAATTATAAGAATGACGGCACAGTTCTCAGTGTAAATGGAGACCAAGGCATTGCAGAAGTAAATATGGAAATTCTCAAAGGCTTAAATAAGTTACTATGAAAATCACCATAAAAAGCCCTCGGGAAATTGAGATTATGAGGGAAGGTGGCAAGATCCTTAACAGCGTACTAGAGTCTATTGCAAAAGAAGCTCAAGTCGGCGTAAGCACGATGGAGCTGGACCAAAAAGCAGAGCAACTAATTTTGGCGGCAGGAGCTTTCCCCTCTTTCAAGGGTTACGAGGGTTTTCCGGCAGTGCTTTGCACCTCACTCAATGAAGAAGTTGTGCACGGCATTCCCAGTAAGAGAGTCTTGCAATCCGGAGATCTTTTGAGTCTGGATTGTGGAGTTTTTTATCAGGGTCTACATACAGACAAAGCTTTGACCCTTGTCGTGGGCGAAAGTAATCCACTCAAAGATCGTCTCATGCAAGTGACCCGCAAGTCTCTTGAGCTCGCAGCTTCCGAATTGAAAGATGGCGTCAAACTTGGCCAAGTTTCCCATGCCATTCAACGCCATGTCGAACAAGCAGGGTTTGGAGTAGTGAGAGATTTGGTCGGTCATGGGATCGGAAAAGAATTACATGAAGATCCCCCTGTTCCCAATTTTGGAGGAGCCGGCAATGGACCTATCCTCAAAGCGGGTATGACAATTGCCATCGAACCGATGGTAACAGTGGGTAATTACAACGTCATCATCGATGGTTGGAAGATTGTAACCGCAGATAACTCTCTCAGTGCGCACTTCGAAAATACCTTCCTGATCACAAAAGACGGCTGTGAAGTACTGACTTAGTAACCAAATAAGAGACCTGTCAAAAGTTTCGCACGATTTATCAAAAAAAGACTTGCATTAATCATATATTTGTAATAGAATTTCACTCGCTAATTTTTGATTCTTAGATGGCAAAAGACGTTTTACAGGTCGAGGGTATAGTTGTTGAAGGTTATCCAGACGCCAAATTCAAAGTCGAGGTCAAGTTACCAGGAAAAGGAGACGTTGAAGAATCAGGAAATACACACATTATCATAGCTCATGTCTCCGGGAAAATGCGTAAGAATTTCATACGTATCCTCCCAGGAGATACTGTCCTCGTAGAGGTTTCTCCCTATGACCTCACCAAGGGACGTATTGTCTTCCGTGAAAAATAATTCAAGTCCAAGATGAAAGTCCGTACATCAGTCAAAAAAATCTGCAAGGATTGTAAAGTTATCCGCCGCAAAGGCATAGTGCGTATTATATGCAAGAATAAACGCCACAAACAACGCCAAGGCTAAGTCAAGTTTTTAATTTGGGGTTCTAAATTATTAATTGATCTTCCATTCAAAATTCAGCATTCATAATTTAAAATTTTATCAATGGCTCGTATCGCAGGTATAAATCTTCCAATGGAGAAACGCATAGAAATAGGTCTGACCTATATCTATGGCATTGGCAGAGTCACTAGTAATAAAATCTTACGTGAAGCTAAGATTAATCCTGACACTCTCGTCAAAGAGTTGAGTGAGAAGGAACAAAATGCTTTGCGTGATATTATCGCAGTTATCAAGGTCGAGGGTGATCTCAAACGTGACGTACAACAAAACATTAAGCGTTTACAAGAAATAGGCAGTTACCGTGGTTTTAGACACTTGCGACGTTTGCCGGCTCGCGGGCAACGCACCAAAACCAATGCTCGTACCAAGCGTGGTAAGCGTGTCACTGTTGGTAGCGGAAAAATAAAAGCTCAGAAAACTTAAGCTCGAAAACTAGCTCATAATTCCTAGATTACATGGTAACTACAGTCAAGAAAAAAATTCGTAAGTTTGTAAATGAGGGACGTGTCTACGTCAAGTCCACTTACAACAATACCATCGTCACTTTCACTGATAATAGTGGTGAAATCCTGACTTGGAGCAGTTCTGGTTCAGCAGGCTTCAAGGGTCCACGTAAATCAACTCCTTATGCCGCTTCCGTAGCCGCAACTCAGGCTGTCGAAAAGGCTAAAATCTTCGGTGTTGAGAAAGTACATGCTTACGTCAAAGGAGTGGGCTCCGGTCGTGAACAAGCTCTACGCTCTATTCAAGCAAATGGCATTAGTATCCTATCCATACAAGATATTACTCCAATTCCACATAATGGTTGCCGCCGCAAAAAAGCCAGGCGCGTTTAATTAGAACACTTGACCACTGACATTTGACAGGGGGTCACAGGTCAAAAGTATAATCAAGTTTAATCATTACTAATCACAATCATCCAGAATGGCACATCTTATAGGTCCCAAATGTCGTCTCTGCCGCCGAGAAGGTCACAAGCTCTTTATTAAAGGAGCTCGCTGCAACAGCGACAAGTGCGCTTTTACGCGCCGCAGTTATGCTCCTGGAAATCATGGTCAAGCCTTCAAGAAACTAACAGAATATGGACGTCAGTTACGTGAGAAACAGAAAGCACGTCGTATCTTTGATATCCCTGAGAAGCAGCTCGCAAATTATTACACACTTGCCAGTAGTCGCTCTGGTGATACCAGTACAAATTTATTGTTACTGCTAACCATGCGTTTGGATAGCGTTGTTTATAATCTTGGAGTCGTTGAATCTCCTCGCCACGCCAGACAGCTCGTCACACATGGAGCTTTCTTGCTCAATGGTCGTAGAGTCGATATTCCGTCCATCCAAGTCAAACCTGGCGATATTTTGGAACTCAGAGAACATTCCAAGAAAAGCAAGGTTGGTATAGAACTTGCCAAGATTAAAGCTAAGTCTCCAGCTTGGCTCAAGTTTGATGTCAAAACTATGAAAGGTGAAGTTCTTGACTTCCCTCCTGAAGAAAGCCTAAAAGACTTAAACATAAATAGTCAGCTTATCGTTGAGTTCTACTCACGCTAACAAAACCACCAACTATGATCGCTCTCGATCTCTCACAGGTCTCTGTCGAGACCAAAGCCCCGCATTTAGAAGTCATCACATTATCTCCTCTTCCTCCCGGTTACGGTATGACGATTGGCAATCCTATGCGAAGAATCTTACTCTCTTCCTTACCCGGAGCAGCAGTCACTGGAGTTAAGGTTGCTGGAGCCTCTCATGAGTTCTCCGTTCTGCCTGGAGTAGTTGAAAGTGTCATCGATATGATCCTAAACTTAAAGCAATTACGTGTACGCAAATACAACCAAGAACCCGTTCTGCTAAAATTAAAAGCTAGCAAAGAAGGTCCTGTCACAGCTGCTCAAATCGAAGCATCCAGTGAAGTGGAAATCATCAATCCTGACTTGGTTATTGCCACGCTCGGCAAGAAAGGTAAGCTCGAAATGGAAATTCGCATTGAAAATGGAACCGGTTACCTACCTGCTTCCCTACGCGAACAGAAAGAAACCGAAAAGGGCATGATTGCAGTTGATGCAATCTTCTCGCCTGTCAAGAAAGTACGTTATGAAGTTACCAATACTCGTGTCGGACAGATGACGAACTTGGATAAACTGGATATCGAAATCGAAACAGACGGTTCAGTTTCTCCACGTGATGTACTAAGCTACAGTGCACGTCTCCTGAGTGAATACGCCATGCTACTTGATTTCTCAGCTCCCAAGAAAAAGACTGAAGAAAAAGCTGAAGAAGAAAGCAGCACAGGAGCCGGCGACGATGAACAATCCTACACTCCGATCGAAACCCTCAAGCTTTCATCCCGTACTGTCAATGCTCTGATCAATAACGGCATTGGTTCTGTAGAAGAACTGCTCAAGCACAAAGAAAAGCAGTTGGCAGAGTTCAAAGGCTTTGGCAAGAAAGCTTTGAACGAAGTAATTGATGCCCTCAACAAGAATAATCTAAAATTTTCTTAAATAGATGAGACACCGTATCAAGAAATCAAGGCTCGGACGTCCTAGCGACCACCGCAACGCTATGCTTAGAAACCTAGCTACTTCCCTAGTGATTGAGGAGCACGTCGAGACTACCATCAGCAAAGCTAAGACTTTGCAACCTATCATGGAAAGATTGATGGGCTATGCCTTAAAAGACACACCACGTGAAGCAATTCGTAAGCTGGACGCTTACTTTTTTGACCAGGCTGCTTCCAAAAAAGTTCTAGAAGTGCTCAAAGAACGTTACCAGGATCGCAAATCAGGGTTCACACGGATTCGTGCCACTGGTTTCCGCTCAGGGGATGGCAGCACTACCGCTCGTATTGAATTAATCTAAAGCACTGTCATGCAGAAGACTCATATTCCCAAAAAACAAGACCTCGCTGAAAAATGGTATCTTGTCGATGCAACTGATAAGCCACTCGGACGCTTAACTAGCGAGATCGCTAAATTACTTAATGGTAAGCGCAGACCGGATTTTACTCCTCATTTGTTAAACAACGACTTAGTCATTGTGATAAATGCCGAGAAGGTCAAACTAACAGGTAATAAGCTGGAAGCTAAACTTTATTACACACACAGTGGATATATGGGAGGACTCAAGGCTGTCAGTGCCGGTAAGAAACTGGCTAAAGATCCGACCTTCTTGATCAAGCATGCTGTGATCGGCATGTTACCCAAGAACAAACTACAGAATAAACTGATGAGCCATCTTAAGGTTTATGCAGGAGCTGAGCATCCTCATGAGGCTCAAAAACCAGAATTAATTGAACTTAACTAAATATTATGGCTGAAAGTAAGTATTACTACGGCACCGGTAAGAGAAAAACAGCGATTGCTAAGGTTAGACTGTACGAGAAAGGTAAGGGTGAAATTACCGTTAACGACAAAACTGTTAAAGAGTATTTTGATACACAAAGCGAGTTCACAGCGATTGCTGCTCCTCTCAAGTTAACCGGTAATGAAAAAACTTTTGATATTTCGATCAAGGTTCGCGGTAGCGGCAAAGAAGCTCAAGCTGATGCTATTTGTCATGGTATTTCACGAGCACTCCTCGAGTTTGATATCGAACTTCGTCCCACTCTCAAAAAAGCCGGCCTACTGACACGTGATCCACGTGCCAAGGAAAGAAAGAAACCAGGTCTAAAACGCGCCAGAAGAGCACCACAGTGGAGCAAGCGTTAGCGCACGACACCTTGTCGAAGATCCTGAGCATAGTCGAAGGAAGTTTTATCGAACGGGTGGAGCAAAGGTTAGTTTGCGGTATTAGCTTATTTGGATGTTTTGGATAGCTCGAGTATTGATCCAGCTGTTTCTTTGATATACATAAAATAAAGTCAGAGGCGGGTTTAAACCCGCCTCTGACTAATGAACTCTACAGATTCTTATGCTTGCTTCCACTAATCTTCTTCATAACGATCTATCACCTGCTGCGATACATTCGCCATCACGCGCAGGGGAGAATTTCTGCAATCTATACAGTCTCCTTCACTGTATGCCACCTCTCGCTGGAACATATCAATCCATTTTTGCAGTTTAGCTCTTTGTTCAGGAATAGCAGGATTAAGAAAAAGTAATTTCTCACTTTCTTGATCAACAACTCTTCCCTCTTCTGGAGATAGAACTTCAGCAAGTAAATCGATATCTTTGAAGTTGATTGGCATAAAGCTTATTTAAGGGAAGCTATCTTATAGACTTATTCTGAAGATTACAAGATCAGCATACAATCGCCCCTTCTACGCTGTCGTTCCACTCCTAGCTACGAAGGGCTTCGCAGTTATAATATGAGCATGCAGTCTCCTCTTCTACGCTCTCAGCTTCGAAGAGTAAACACTATAGGATTAGCATTGCGTCACCAAAGCTATAGAATCTATACTGCTCTTTTTTGGCCTCTTCGTAAGCCTTCAGCACAAATTCGCGACTGGCGAAGGCAGAAACCAGCATCAAGAGGGTTGATTTTGGTAAATGAAAGTTGGTGAGCAATCCATCTACGAATTTCCATTTATATCCAGGATAAATAAAGATCTCGGTGTCGGATGTTTGGGGCTTCAAAACTCCATCGATAGTACAAGATTCCAGTACACGCACTGAGGTCGTGCCTACGGCGATAATCCGTCTACCGGCCTGTTTGGCCTGGTTTAAGCGCTCGGCAGTCTCAGGAGCCAAAGTAAAGTACTCTGAATGCATCTTGTGATCCTTGATATCATCCGTTTTGACAGGTAAGAAGGTCCCGAGTCCCACATGCAAGGTCACAAACTCAGTCTGAATCCCCTTTTCTCGCAGGTTTTTAAAAACTCTGTCAGTAAAATGCAGTCCGGCGGTGGGCGCCGCTGCCGAGCCTAGATCACGGGCATAGATGGTTTGGTAGTCTTTTTTTACCATTTGTGGGCGCGCGAAATTTCGCGCCTGTGAAATATACGGGGGCAGCGGCGCCTGGCCAAGGCGCGCCAGCGCCTTGGCCAATTTGTGAAGGGGCCAGGCATGCCTGGCCCCTTCACAAACGCCGCCTCTCTCTGAAAATTGTATTACAAATCTCCCCTCCCCCAATTCCTCCATCACCTCTCCCCACAATCTGGTAAAAAACTTGCGATAATAAATCTTGGTACCGACCTTTACGCGCTTAGCAGGCTTCACGAGCGCTTCCCACTTCCCTGCTCCTAGATCTCGTAAAAGCAGGGTTTCAAGATGTGCGCCAGTTCTATCTTTTCTGCCGAATAAACGTGCCGGCAGCACCTTCGAATCGTTCAAAACAAGCACATCTCCGGCTTTCAATAAGTCGGCAAGTTCACGAAAAATATGCTGCTCGATACTCCCCTCAGAACGATCAAGCAACATCAATCGTGAAGCATCTCTGGGACTAGCAGGATGCTGAGCAATGAGCTCTGGCGGCAAGTTGTAATCGAAATCTGTGGCTTTCATATCTACTATTAAAAGCCCCGTTAATCTAGCATGAATATTGAATTAGCAGTAAGTCTCTGACAGAAGATTCTTTGACTTTTATCTTAAATTGATTGATAATCTTAATCCTATTTATTTTAAATTCTTATGCAAGCAGAGTTATATCATTTTGATTCTTATGAGGACATCCATAATAACCATTCTCTACCTCGCATAGAAGATTTCTATTTAGCAGGACAAAGAGTCTCTGAAATAGAGAAAACTGAAGGCCAAAAGGCTATCATAGAAGTAGTTAGATCAGCCATCTTTGCTCATCTAAAAGGACTTAGTGTAGAAGGACGGACTATTGAAGATCACCGAATTTTGTTCCATATTCGAACATTATTTCCTTTGTACAATTCCACCATTGATTTTACTTTTGTTTATGGAAGCTTAGAAGCATCAGCAACAACTTTAATGCACGAATTAACTCATTCAATTTCTTCAGAGTGGCAATATTTAGATCATGAGTTCGTGAAACAAATAGCTAGCAAGGATGTAAAAAATAGGAGAGATGTTAAATCTGGATTTCATAGCTACTGGTTTTCTAAAGATGATTCGTCAAAGGAGAATTTCCAATTTATAAATGAAGCCGTTACCGAAAAAATAACTCGAGAAATAATAGCAAAAGTAAGAGATCGTATTCAAGATCTAAAACCTTTATTTGCTGGACGCTGTGAAAAGGCATTAAGAAACTTTGAAAACTATTGGGAAACGTATAAAAAACATTTAATCGACATAACCGAAACTTTCGATCGGAAAGCGGAAGCAGCAATTTCTGAGTTAGAAAAAGAATTTCAAAAAGACTTTGAAGAATTAAGTCAAAGCACAGAAGTAAGTTCTGAAGAATTAGAAGATTATTTAGATTTTAGAAGACGCGATTTAGAAAGTAGTAAAGAAAATATTATTTCCACATATCAAGCTTTTAAAAAACCTATATTATCAAATGGATCAGAGGGAAAAAAGACAATGGAGGTAAAAGCAATTATTAATAATTACTCTTTTGACTGCACAAGCAGTTCATATGATCTAGAGCTTAAGATCCTCAATTTAATCCTGGATGGACTAGCATATAGCCAAAGTAGCTGCGAAGAAGAATTCCAAGCACAGAGAACTAAGATTTGGGAAGATCTACAAAAAGCTTACTTATTTGGCACCGTAATGTGGCTCAGGAAAATTGAAAAGCTTTTTGGCAAAGGTATACTCAGAGCCTTGAATGAAGTTGATTTAATAACAGGAAATGATCAGAAAGAAAGAATTGCCCAATATTTGGAGCATAAGAATGATAAACTAAAGAGATTCTAGTTAGCATATTCTCTTCTTTTTGCTAGAATCACAGAGTAAATTCATTCTATGAACGATTACGTCATCCTCCTCCACGGTCTAGGCAGGACATCGCTCTCGATGTTGAGATTGGCTAGATTTCTCCGGAAGCAGGGTTACTATGTCCACAATATAGGATACCCCTCCAGGAAATATCCCATCGAAAAACTAGCTGAGCATAATCTCAAGGAAGCCTTGGAGAAATACTGCACAGATCAGAATAAGAAGATCCACTTCGTGACTCATTCCATGGGCGGCATTATTGTGCGCTATTTTCTGTCTAAATATAAACCTAAAAATCTTGGTAGAGTTGTCATGCTCTCGCCGCCCAATAAAGGCAGCGAGATTGCAGACTTTTTTCAGAAGTATAAACTTGCCAAGTTTATCATGGGAGATGCCCTGAGCCAGCTCGGAACAGACAAAAACAGCTTACCTTTGAAGTTAGCTCTCCCGGATTTCGAATTTGGAGTAATTATGGCCAAGCAACCGATCGCAAAGCTCGATTCACTTATCTTTTCAGGTGAAAGCGACAGCATAGTCTCAGTGGAAAGTGCCAAGCTCGCTAATATGCAGGACTTTATGATAATTCCGGGTACACATTCTTTTATTATGTATGACAAAAAAGTAATACAGGCTACTGCTAGATTCTTGGAGTCAGGAAAGTTTGGAGATTAGCTCTAGCAGAAGTTCATCTTTTTGAGTAAGATGTTTTTAGATTAACCCAAAAACCCACATGAAAAAAATCGTCTGGCTCGGACTGCTCGCAGGATTACTCACGCTCCTAGTCGGCACCGGAATAACTTATCTGATGAATTTCCTCTCTCCTAGCCTAGCCGCAGAATATCAAAATACGGCACTCTTCCGAGCCTGGGACGATCCACTCATGTCTCTCTTCTTCGCTTATCCTTTCGTCCTGTGTCTCGCTTTGGCTTGGTTTTGGCACAAGGTCAAGAAAGTTCTGACAGACGGTAAAATTCGGGATTTCGTTCTGATTTATTTCTTCATAGCTACCGTACCTGGAATGTTGATCTCTTATAGCAGCTTCCAAGTTTCTCTCGCTATGACTTTGCTTTGGACAGTGAGTGGCCTTATCAACGTCTTCGTTGCTGCTTTAGTGTTTAAGAAGTTTGATAAATAGTACCGACAATCCTCAGGAAAGAGTCTAGCCACAAAGCTGGGCTCTTTTTTTTGCAATCATTTGCTGAGCATGATACACTAGCACCTTACCATTAAAAATTACTTTTATGGCAAAAGAACAGTTCCGTGCCCCCCATCTAGAAAGTCCTCTTACCGTTCCAGAAGATTTACGTAACAAAGCACGCAGTTGGGCTAAAAAGAATATACCAGACTTCGAAGAGGATTCCGATCTTGATCAAGCATTTCAACAATTTTCAGGTATAAAATCCGAACTTATTGAGCTAGGAAGAAAAGATGTTAGTGATCGAGACGTTTTAGACATTATATTAGAATACAATGAGGGGTGTTTTCCCTATCCTATACATCATGGAGATGATCTATTCTCTGATGCGAGAGAAGATATGTCTCTCTCAACGAAAATAGTCTTAGCTGAGAGCCTGCTTAATAATAACAAATATCCCAAGTTCAAAATTACAAAGGTTACTAAGAAAATCGCTTCAGCATGGGAGAAGGAGGATCAAAAACTAGAAACTTAAGTTTCGCACCAACTTATCCCAATCCTCCAAACTAAGCTCTTCCGGCCGAGCTTGCTCGGTATGGCCAAGTTCTAACAGTGCTTTTTTGATTTCTTCGGCTGGGATGCCAAGATTGCTAACTGTATTTTTGAGCTGTTTACGCTTACCGATGAAGGCCGCACGAGCAAGTTTGAAGAAAGTCTTGGGATCGGATTTGATAGCCGGTTTGTCGTACAGCCTCAAGCGCAGGACCACTGAATCAACCTTTGGAATAGGATAAAAATGTCCAGCCGGAATAGCTGCCATGATCTCAGCCTGCGCATAGACCCGCACAGACAAGGCCAAGAGATTATTTTTCTTTGACAAGATCTTTTCCGCTACCTCCTTCTGCGCCAGCATAACCATCATAGATGGCTTGTGTTCAACTTCTTCCAGGAAATGTCGGAGTAATTTCGAGGTCAGATAATAAGGAATGTTCGCGACCACTTTATAGTTTTCCGACGGTGGCACAAATTTCAGGATATCTTCACGTCTCACCTCGAGATTTCGATAGGAAATCGTTGTCTCGGTAAGTACCGGAATAATTTCTCGATCCAGTTCGACTGCGATCACCTTTTTTACTTTTGGTAACAACTCAAGTGTCAAAACTCCCGGTCCGGGACCAACTTCCAGCACCAGATCATCTTCACTGAGTTCGGCGGCTCGCACGATTCTCTCCAAGCTTTTACGACTAACTAAAAAGTTTTGTCCCAAACTGTGCTTGGCCCAAAGACTGTGTTTTTGGAGTAGAGCTTTGAGCTGAGCAAGGTCTGTGAGATCCATGAAAAGTGATTAGTGGTTAGTAAAAAGCAGTGTATTTCTAAGCACTATTCACTAGTCACTAGCTTCACACTTCTCTCCCCTGCACTCTTTCCAATTGCTCCCTCAGGATCAAGTCGCAAAGCATCTTCGTAGTTATCGATCGCATTTTGGATTTCTCCCACCGCTTCAAAGTATCGTCCCAAATTGAGGTAAATTGCGGCCAAATTCGGATCAAGTTCTTTGCCTTTTTTGAGATAGAATTTGGCTTGTTCATAATCTTGCAAAGACAGGTAGGACCAACCAACGAGGTTATAAGCCATCGCATGTTCCGGATGATAAGTCAGCGCCTGTTCTGCCAGGAAAAGTCCCTGCGAAGGATTATTTAGAACATCATTGTAGAGCCAGACCGGACGCACATAGAGATCGATATAATATTTAGCTTCGTCCTGCTCCAAAGCCAGCGCATAATTCTGAGCAGCTTTCTCATAGTTTCCCTTATCAAGGTAAATATCGGCAATTTTCTCATAGAGTCGGTAACGTGGCTGGTATCCTTTTCTCAAGGCTTGTGTATAGGCAGCAATCGCTTTACTCAAATCATTTTGATAGTAATAGGCCAATCCCAGCCAGTAGTAGACTTCCGCTCTTTGACTTGGCAGGACCTTATCCAGAGTACTGGTAGCTTCTTGGTACTGCCCTTGTACCAAATACGCACTTCCCAAAAGCACCCAAGCATCGACATAGTCAGTCACTGTCGAAGTGATAAACTGCAGCTTATCGACTGCAATTTCAAATTCACCGGAAGCTAGCAGCTCTTTCGCAATTAAAGTGTCCAAGAATTCAGGACCTGCTCCCTGAAAAGTATCAAAGTATTCGTAAACTTTCAGAAAATTACTAGCATATTGCGTAGTCTTGGGATGAGTTGCTGTAAGTACAGCTTTTTGAAGATACTCCTTAGCAAGATCTCGTTGGCCCAAGTAAGCATTAATAATGCCAATATAATATTGCGTAACCTGATCAGATTCCTGTCCGTCAGCTTGTACGAAAATATCCAAAGCCTCACGAAACTTATTTTGTGAGATTAATTCTTTGGCTTTTCTGACCAGTGGTTTGGGTGAATCAGTGCCCGGAGTAAAATTCTCCTTCGCCAAAATCAGCTCATTTCCGGTTTTAAAGACGTTGTCCAACACTTCAGCTTCATCAGTATTTTCATCAAGCTCTTCTTCGATCTCAGTCAAATCCTCGCTCAAAGGATCCGGCTCTAAAACTTGCGTGGGAGGAGTCTCAGTCTCAACCGGTAAAACCGCCGGGCTGGCATCTCCAAGCATAAAAGCGGCATAAAACCAAACAGCTAATCCTGCCAATAAAATAGCTCCGATCAAAAAGGCTAACTTTTTCATTTATTTTTTATGAGAATTCTTGAAGCCTTCTTAATATAACGCCTTAAGGAGAAACAGACAACAGAGAACGAAATACATTGTTATATGGTTAAATTGTTACATTGTTAAGAAACGAGAGATATTGTTATATGGTTATATTGTTAAGAAACAAGATAACAATGCAACAATATAGCAATGTAACAATTAACCAGTCCACGAACTGGGAATAGCCAGTGTGACCAGTGTTTATTCAGCCAGTTCCCTACTTAAGTACTTACTAACTTACGTACTTTTTAACTTCTTCCTACTATTTCTCAAACACTTCTCTGGTCTTGTAATAGGCAGCACCGATCAAGAAAGAAGCGATGAGTGACAAGAGAGCTAGATCTGCCGGACCAACTCCACTAATGTCTTCGGGAGCATTTTCGGCTTCACTAGGCCCTCCCACTGGAGCCTCTCCAGGAACAGGCATCAAATCTGTCACTGGATCTTCATCCACAATCAATTCTTCTTGAGTAATAGTGAGACTATTGTTGATAGTAGAGTCACTACGAGAAGTAGCTAGGACAGTGACATCTCCACTCTGAGTACCGGCTCTGTAGACCGTACTGGCCTGTCCGGAGGCATTGGTAGTGACAACTGTTTCGTCCAGAGTGCCATCACCATCTGTAGTCAAATCAACCAGTTCTCCCTGCATTGCCAAATCATTGTTATCTAAAACTGTGACAGTCAAGATCAGCTCGTCGATCCCATTGGCAGATAGGACAGATTTATTACTAGTAAAAAGTATCTTAGTAACTTGAGGAACAACGAGAGCTTCTTCAGTGGCAATAGCCTCTTCTTCTGCTGTTGGAACAAGTTCTGTTCCAGGTTCCACAGTAGCTGCAAGATCAGCTTCAGTCGGTTCAGCTGTCTCAACAACAGTATCGGTTTCAGCTGCTTCAATCACTAGAGTTGCAGATTCAACTGTTACCAAAGTATCTTCGTTGGTTTCAGCGTTGTAAACGTTAGAATCTTCAAGATCTTGCTCTTCGGCGCTGTAAACGATCTCAACATCCGTACTACCAGCCAGCAAAGCCTTGAAGCTTAGAGTAGCCAGTAATTCATCTGTAGTAGTGTTGTTGTAATTCTCAGGATCAAGAGAAAGCATCGAGAAATCGATCAAACCTTCTTCCGCATCAACCGTGTTACTCAAAACAGTTTCATACAGGTCAGCGGGAGTGATTTGTAGACCCAGTTCTTCGGCGTCGGCATCTATTAATTCCAAGAAAAGCGGATCATACATCAGGAGAACTTCCACATGATCAGATTCGACTCCGGCCGTATTGAGATGAATTTCAAGGTCAAAGCTGTCCCCGACCGCATAAGTATCACTCTCGGAAACAAGTTTGAGGCTAGATCCTGCGTCAGCAGAAGCTTGCAATGCTAGCGCCAGCGTACCGGTCAGCATCAAAGCTACAAGGGCCAAGCTCATTAGTTTTTTCATGGTTTTGTTTTAATTTTCATATTATTATATCACAAAAGTACCCACCTTGTGAAGGGGTAAAACTCAGGTTTGCTTAGTTTACGATCTTGACCTGACAAGAATTTTCTGATAAAAGATACTATCTGTAATAAAAATTCACTATGCCATCCATTGAAAAAAGCCTACATCAAACTTTTAGGGAGACTAATAATTCTGCCAAAGAAATTGATAGCAAAATCATAAATCCAATCGGCAGAGATAATTTGAGTAGAGTTAGAAAAAAAGTCGTACGAGATGGTATCGAGACCAGTAGAATACTTGTGGAATTATTAGATACAGAAGACATCAGAGCCAAGGCCAAAGATATAATTTTGGTACCGGATAAAATCGCTCTCAGACTTGTTCTAGAGCAGGTTACAAACATGCTGGCAGCACTCGCATCTCCCAGTTTTACAGAAGCTGTCAATAAAGGTTACGTAACCTATGCTGCCGTTAAACCTCTTATGGATTCACCATGGGAGCAACACGCTCTCGATGAACACCGTCCTCCAGAAATACAAAGATGGTTCAAGGCTCCTATCAGCTTGCCAGCAGATCCTCATGATAGAGAAGATATTGGAGCAAACTGGATCATGACACATATCGTAGCTGAAAGTGGCTTAGAGCTACTGACTTCAATTAGTTTAGCTCCCTCAAAAAAAGATATGCAAGTTATGTATGGACATTTGCTCGAGAAAAATAGTGATTTTTTGACCAAGGTATACGGAGAACTCCAAAAACTACTAACCAATGGTCCTCTTACTCCGTTCCTACTAGTGGGAGAAAATGCTCTTGATAAGTGGAGAGAGATCACCGGACCAGAGCAAGATCCGGATAAGAGTTCTCCTGAACATTTTCGCTATACCTTCTCAACCAAATATCATTCAAAACTCCACAAAGATATTGTTGTGAACAACGGAGTTCACGGCAGCAGACCAGAGATAAAAGGAAGTGACAGATATGCTGATCTCAAAAATGATTTAGGGAACTTTAAGAGCTTTTTAATGAAACTCAAAGAAACTTGCAAAACTTTACTCTCATTAGAAGTATAGGTAAGCAAGATAGCATACACAGTATTATTCCGTATGACAGCCCTATTCCCGTCTTACTCAAAGCAGCTGGAGCTACTAGCTTTGTAGTAGCTGAATAAAGATCATCTAGAGAACGTGGCAAAATACGGTATCCGGAGCTAGTTTGATCTAAGATTCCGACAACTTCCAGTTCTGTGCCCTTGGGAGTTTCCGGTTTAGTGAAAGCACTTTCCTGGACTACAATCTTGAGCTCGCCCGTACTGTCATTGAGATAAAAAGTGTTGCCACTGTTCTTAGTTACTTCGCCCGAAACTTTCACGAGACGTCCCAGATATTCATCCGAGAGAGCGTCGGCATTGATCGCTAAGGCTGTGAATTCAGTTTTTCCCGTCAGCTCTTCCCAAGCTGTTATTTTGAAACGTAGACCGCTTGTCAGCTCTGACATCTTGCCTTCCAGTGCTAGTTTTTGTCCGATTTGAGCTGTTATTTCCGTACTACTGTAGCCCTGAACAGCAACATTTCCATCTTGCAAGTAAAGAAGATTCTTGCCGAGTTGTCCCCAGTCAGAACTAACTGAAGCCTCTATACAGAGAGTATCTTCCAAGTTCTCTTTGGCAGCTTCCAATGAGAGTTTTTCACAAGTTGCTGAGGCTGTCTGCGTATTTGAAGAACTAGAAGCAGAGGAAGTACTGTCGTTTGGGGTATCGTCAGTTTCCTCTGCTTCCGAAAATTCATTTTCCTTTCCTTCCGTCACGATTGTAGTTCTCTGAAAAGTTCCAGCTGTTGTACGGGCATACGCTTCTCCTTCTCCAAAAGATTCGTCATAAGAAATACTATCTACGATTTCTCCGGCCGGATTCAAAAAATTGACTTCATCGGCATCATTATTCAGAGCTAAGGCTGATTCCGAACGCTTGATTACTAGCAAACTGTCGGCTTGAATAGTTTTGCTTGGCAGAGTATAGGCCTTGCTGCCACCGGTAGCTAAATCGTCCAGTTGCCAATTTACCAGATTGACCGCTTCATCTCCCAAATTTTTGAGCTCAATAAATTCGTCTTCCGTATCAGCTCCAACCGGATTTGGCAGGATCTCATTAATCACAATCTCGTCTGAATAACTTTCAGCTGTCGGCACTAAAATATCAATCTCAGCTAACACTTCATCACTTTCATTTTCTCCATCTGTCACCACCAAACTAAATTTATAAGCACCCGCTTCCTCCGCCACAAAACGCGCTTCTTCGTTGTCAGTTTCTAGAATATCCCTTTGCGGATTATTTTCATCTTCAGCCCAGTTAAAAAGCAGTGGTTCGTCCTCAGGATCAAAAGAATCGGAAGCTTCGAGTACCAACTCTTCACCCGTGAAACCCTGCTCCGGAGCATTGATATAAGCCGTAGGAGTCTCATTGGAACTTTCGGTGTGCACTTCCAGTTCATCGGAATCCGTAAAAAGCCCTTGTTCATTCAAAGCTCGTAACTTGTAATAATAAATCTCATCTTGTTCAAGACCTGTGCTTTCGTAGGAAGTTTCCGTAGTATCCAAAGTAGCCAATGGGAGAGCATAATCACCGCTCAAGATCGCTTCATACAGTTCATAACCGCTAATCTCTGCCACGCTATCCCAAGCCAGTAACGCTGATCCTGTTCCAATTTCTTGCAGTATTAAATTAGGTTTAGCTGGCGGAGTATGGACAATATTGGCAGCCCCCGGAGTTGGACTTGCTAAGATCTGCCAGTCATCTTTGCTATTGGTATCACCGGTCTCAAGACGTGCAATTGATTGATCGATCTCCCCCAAGAGTACAGCACCAGACTGATCATCCAAGGCAAAAGTCCCTTGCCAAGCTTCAGCAGCAACTAGATCAAGATTATCATCGAGCTCAGAACTGGCTAAACTACCATCATGGTTGGACCAAATCACCGCATCCAGGATCTCTTCGTCGTTCAGCAAAACCAGCTGATCATCGGTAGCCGAGAGTGAAGAATCAGCTAAATAAAGATCTCGATAGCCATTGTTGTTGCTGTCACCCACTAGATCCGTCTCATCCACACCTGTAGTCCAATGTACGACCGCATAATCGCCTTCCGTAAGAGTAACAACGTCTTGAGCAAGCATACTGTCTGTCCCATCCAAATCAGTCAAAACAAAATTAGCCACATTACCGGAACCGCTCAAAACATAAAGTTCAGCCCAATCATGAGTACTATCTGCCGGACTTAGCTCGCTAATAAGCACCTTGAAATCCGACTCCTCAGCTTGAACTTGGGACCAGAGTTGCCAGCACAGTGCGGCTAGAATCGAGAGGAACAGCAGAGAGATGACTTTTTGCGTTTTCATAGAAAGCTAAATTAATGTTAGGCCTTCAGGTATAACATACAAACATTAAGAAAAGATTAAGACGCAACTTTTCATCTTAATGTTTCCTTAATCTTTTTGTGCTATGGGAATGGAAACAGGGTATAGGGTAAGAGGGGCTAGGGTGGGAAAACTAGTGACGAGTGACTAGTGACTTGCACTCTCAATTTCACTTGCACTCTTAACACAGCCCTTAGCTTCTAGCTATTAGCTTATAGTCCCTTATAAAAGACTTTTGAGACCTGTTTTTTGACTGGCCGATGGATAAGGTCTGTTCAGGTAACTCCTGCCTAGACCGCAGCCGGGATCTTGATCGAATCTTCCTTGGTAATTTTTACAAAAGTAACACCATTCACAAATCCGTTCTGCAAACGACGCAAAGCACTATTGTATTCTGTAAGATAATTGTACAGAGTATTAGCATCGCCAATTGCTTCCAATACGTAAGGCCGACTAAGCAACTTGGTATTATTGAGATAAATTTCAGTCTGATCGCTATCTTCACGCGTCATAAACCCTTCGTTTCCCGTTAGTCGCATATTGTTGAGACTAATGCTCTGTGCGCCAGCCAGATAAAGTTCATTATAAAGATCCACCAACCAAAAGTTCTCGATAGGCAAATCAATCTCGATCTTCACCCCTGGCCCTGAAACTTCAGTCTTTCCGTTCAGTAAAGAAAATGCTTCAATCTCATTTTCCAACAAGGCATTTGCGTCAGCAGTAGATGCTAGATTTCGCAGTTCAGATTGCAGACGTTCAGTTTCAGCTTTGAGATCTTCATTATCTTGAATGAGTAGATTCACTTGATTAATATAGTTCAAGGAACTATCGCGACTTAATTCGTCTTTGGCATGTCTGTAGGATTGATATTGTATGATCAAGAGAAATCCAATAAACAAACTGACCGTGAAAAGAAAAATTGATCTATATTTCATCCGCTGTTTTTTTTAGATAATCAAAAGCGAGATTGCCTTTGTAAGCGGGCAAGACTGAATCTGCCTTGTCCTCCACCAAGAACACCAACTCGTTTTGCTTGAGACGTGTATAAATTCCGGGCAAGAACTTCTCTGTGCTTAAATAATTTTTGAGAGTCCAAGCGTTGGAAATAATGGACGTGATCTGAAAAGGCGGCAGCATACGCACATTATTCACCAAGACACTCGTCCCCACGCAGGTAATCGAGGCTGAATAGGTAATCCGTTGATTATTAATCGCAATCCCCTGCACACCGGCCGCTCGCATCAAATTCACAATATCTCTCAAGTCAGAAGCATAACAAACATTATCTACCACAGCATAATCCGGGCTTTCCGAGAATTTGTCGTCCAAAGTGACCTTGATTCCCCGTCCGGCAATCTCGGTTAATCCGGCATCTCCCTTAAGGCTTTCGAGTTGTTTTTTGAGAGTTGAGCTAACTTCCAGTTGATCATAATTGGAAAGTTCATCGCGCAACAAAGCAAGTCTCTCCTGCAAAGTCTCCTGCTCCTGTGAAAGCGCACGAATGGAGTTTTGAAGTTCGTTGTAGGGTTCCAGTGGATTGCTATTCAAATAAGAATTGGTAAAAACCAGCTGGGAAACCAGCACAAAACCAAGCAAGACACTTGTGCCAATGAAAACCGCGGATGTGAGATGGTTTGGTTTCATACGTTTATTCGCTCTGTATCTGAAGGATAACTTGAAAAGGATCAACAATCAACGTTCTAATCATTTTAAAATTCTCTTAATATTTATTTAATATCTGGTAAAGATCTTAGTTCGCTTAAATGCGATAGAATACGTACATTCGTGGCACCTGCCCGTCCGGCAGGCCCTGTCGTTCGCGAACGACACAGGGCAGGCGGGTTCGGATTCATTTGTAGATTAGGATCGATTATCTTCTACAATTTCCTTAATTTTCTTCACAAAAACCTCAGTCGAAAATTCTTCCGCACGCATTCTAATCTTGGCAGGATCAAACTTAGTCTGCTCCAGTTTTTGCAAAGCGGTTAAGAAAGATTTTTTATTATTCTCTCTGAAAAAAGTTCCTGTTTCACCATCTCTGATTGTCTCCAAGGCACCGCCTTTGCCAAAAGCCAGCACGGGTTTACCGCAGGCCATTGCTTCTACTGGCGTAATCCCGAAATCATCCTCGCCCGGAAAAATAAAAGCATGACAATTTTCAAAATATTTCTTAGTTTCCTTGTCAGCCTTGAATCCCAAAAGTTTTACATTGGATGTTGCGATCTTTTTCAAATATTCTTGCTGTTCACCGGTACCAATTATAATTAATTCTTGGTCCGGCAAATCAGCGAAAGCTCGCACTGCCAATTCGATGTTTTTGTAGGGGGAAAGTCTGGAAACTATTAAATAATATCCTTGATCTTTATTGTGAATTTCAAAGCGCTGCACATCAACCGGCGGATACAGCACCCTAGCTTCTAGCCCCGCCAAGGGGCCCCTTTGGGGCTTATAGTTTTTAGCTATTAGCTCCTTGATAGCATTCGAGTTTGCCAAGTAAAGATCCGGTCTGTCAGAACTTAATTTATCCCAATTACGCACTTTATTGAGAAGTTTGAGAACGAAGTATTTTTTTAAACCTTTGATGTTTTTACTAGCTAAATATTCGGCTTGTCTATCCCAAGCAAAACGCATCGGTCCATGACAATAACAGATGTGCCTAGTTTCCGGTTTGGTCAAAATACCCTTCATCCACGCACCGGAAGAACTGATCACGAGGTCATAATCTGAAAAATCAAATTGTTCAACTGCAATTGGGAATTTGCTAAGCAAAAATTGTTTTCTGTTCTTGAAGATTGAATGTTGCAAATTGGAACTACGCACGCGTTCTTTGGGAAAATACTGTCCCATCTTCTCCTCATCGTAAAGCAAGGTGTAAATCGGGGCAGCGGGGAAAATATCACTCAAAACTTTGAGTACACGTTCGGCTCCGCCGAGATAAGTCAGAAAGTCATGTGCAAGAGCTATTTTCATAAAACAAATTTATTGAACAAGGAGAGCCTGCTCCCTTGTTTCCTACTCTGATTCAGGCGCAAAACTAAAAGAAATACCAATCACGCTAAAAGCTATTAAGGCGGTCACACTATCGGTCCAAGCATGCAAAAAGAGCGCGTCAATCGAGATTGCAAGTAGTAGGAAGAACGACGCGGTCGCCAGGAAAGTGTTCTGCCTCCAGTAATCTTTGAAAGCTAAATATAAAAAGGCGAACCACAAAAGGAGAGCCACCAGGCCGGCCTCTTGCGCAATTTGGAGATACCAGTTTTCACTAATAATCCCGGCTTCTTCACCATAAATACGTCGCGAAACCGGGCCGGCCTGACCCATGCCGAGGCCCCAAGGATTTTCTTTGACAATCTCTAATCCCTCCAAAGTTTGTTCATAATGTCCCATAGTCGAACTCAGGCGTAGCAGATAATCTTGTCGCAAACCGGTATTGCCAAGGAAGATTGTGAAGGTCACCGCTAATAAACAAACTATAATTAGAAGTAGTTGTTTCCCTTGTTTCTTCAGATCTATTCTAGATAAGAAAACAATCAGCGCTGCCCCTAGGAATCCCAACCAAGCCGCACGCGAGAAAGTAAGTACCAGACAAGCTAGTGCTCCCAAGAATAATTCGAAATACTGAGCTTTTCGTTTACCAAGATTATACTTGTGGAAAATAGAGGCAAAGACAATACCTAAAATAATGAGTAGGTAGCTGCCAAACTGATTCGGACCGGAGAGTGTCGAGGCCAATCTGGGGATAGCAAGCTCTTCGCCCATACCATGCACAAAAGGTAAGGGTTTCTCGTCCACATAAGAACTAATGTAAGGGGTATAGCCGAAATTTTGTAAGAAATCTTTGGGTAGAAAAAAATATAGGATCAGCCCAAAAACAATCACGATCAGCGCAGACCCCAAGATCACTTGCATGACAAGATCAATGCGTTTACGGTCCCAGGCAATACTTCTAATGATAAAATAAAGCAGTACAAACGCCAGATTTGTCTTGAGCGCCCAGAAATAAGCTGCAAGGTCGAACTTGTTCCAGAGCGGAGATATGAGCAAAATCAAACTAAAAGCAAGCAGAACTATATCAACTTTATGGAAGTGAAAAGGCCATTTTTTCTCATGCAAGATTTTAATCAAGACCAAAACAAGTAAGCACGCTATCAAGATCTCTTTCCAGCTGCCAATCACAAAAGAACCAAGCGAGAGATAATCAATGTTGGTTTCCGTTAGTAACGAAGAAAACCAAGTCTTGAAGAAGGCGTGGAAGGGCAGCAAGGCAAGCAGTAGAATCAATCCGCGATATATAAGCTTATCGATTTTCTTATCCATAACTTAGATTAGCTATTATTCGCATCATCCATTCGTACCTGCCTGCCGGCAGGCAGGGATTCGTAGTAGGCGCTAGCCTTTATTTTCTTCCAATCACACTACGTTTAAAGGATGGTAAGTGTTCAAGCGCCGTAGCCACTCCCCTCACCACACAAAACATCGGTTCATCGACCACAAAACAGGGAACTCCGGTATGCCTTGAAATTAATTTGTCCAAATTACGTAACATCGAAGAGCCACCTGTCATGACGATACCATGATCCAAGATATCGGCCGAAAGTTCAGGCGGTGTTTTTTCCAAAACTTCTTTCACAACCAGAATGATTTTTCCCAGTTCATCTTGCAAGGCATCTACTATTTCATTCGTATGGATTGTAATCACTTTTGGCAAACCGGAAACAAGATCTCGCCCGCGGATACTAATGGTATCTGTTTTTTTGAGTGCCAGAGCACTTCCAATTTTAATCTTCGCTTCTTCGGCCGTACTGTCTCCCACTGACAAATTATGACGTCGACGAATATAGTCAGCAATACTCTGATCAAAACGATTCCCTCCCACGCGCACCGAACTGGAAACTACGATTCCTCCCAGTGAAATAACTGCCACCTCGGTCGTACCACCTCCAATGTCAATCACCATATTCCCAACCGGATCTGCAATTGGAATATTAGCACCGATCGCAGCAGCTAGTGGTTCTTGAATCAAATAAGCTTCTTTGGCACCGGCTGAACGTGTCGCATCAATCACAGCCCTGCGCTCCGTACTGGTAATCCCGGCCGGTACTGAAACCATAATCTCGGGACGTACCAAACGTACTTTCCCCAAAGCTTTATCTACAAAATAGGCCAACATCGCTTCTGTCACACGATAGTCCGCAATGGCACCATCCTGCATAGGTCTATGCGCCACAATCAGGTCCGGCGTACGACCCAACATTTCTTTGGCCTCTCTCCCAATAGCTACGATACGATTGTCGTCTGAAACTGCCACTACGGAAGGTTCATTGGCGATGATACCTTTGCCCTCCAAATGGACTAAGATATTGGCCGTTCCGAGATCAATTGCGATACGCTTGGATAACATGTAAAAAGTGATTAGTGATAAGTGCTTAGTGGCAATGAAGTATATCCTAATCACTCTTCACTATCCACTATTCACTGTCTTATTTCCTCTCAATCTTGGCTCCCAGAGCAAGTAGTTTTTCGTCCAGTCTTTCGTAACCTCGATCGATATAGTTAATATTGCTGATTTCAGTACTACCTGCTGCCAAAAGAGCGGCTACCACAATCGCAGCTCCCGCACGTATATCACAACTGGCAACGGCTGTGCCCTTTAAAGGAGTTTTGCCGATCACGATCGCTTGATGAGGATTTAGGATTTCGATCTTGGCTCCCATCTTTTCCAATTCAAATAAGTAATTTAGGCGTCCTTCAAATAAAGTCTCAAAGATTTTACTAACACCTTCTGCTTGAGTCAGTAAAACTGAGAAAGGTGCTTGTAAATCAGTTGGGAAATACGGATAGAGACGGCTATCAAGTTTGGCGACCGCCTTTAGCTTACTGGCACCGTGAACGCTTACAGTATCTGCTGTAAGCTCGAAATCAACACCAATCAAACGTAATTTATTCCAAAGAGAATCCAATTGTTTAGTCTCAATTCCTTTTAAAGTAACTACACTTCCCGGTACCGCAGCTACCGCAATCGCAAAAGTACCGGCTTCCAAATAATCACCGGTAATTTTATAAGTTCCTCCACCAAGTTTTGCTACACCTTCGATTTCCAAGTAAGGAGTTCCGATACCGGTAATTTTCGCACCGAGTTTGTTCAAGAAATGACACAAATCTTGCACATGCGGTTCAGTTGCCACCAATCTCAAGGTGGTTTTTCCCTTAGCCAAGACAGCAGCCAGTAAAGCATTTTCCGTAGCAGTCACGCTTGGTTCGAACAAACAAAAATCCGCTCCTTTTAATTCATCAACTTCCAGATGCAAATTACAACTATGTTCTAGCACTCTAGCACCCAATTTCGCGAAAGCGTCCAAATGAGACTCGATGGGCCTTTTGCCAAGCACGCAGCCTCCAGGGAAATCCATCTGCACTTTGCCAAAACGTGCCAGCAACGCACCCATCAAGACAATTGAACCACGCAGCTGAATCGCTTCAGTATTAAAGAGTTCCGTATTCTGAGCCTCACGAGCATCCAGTTTGAGCAAGTCCCCTTCCCACTCTGTTTTTACCCCTAATCTAGCAAGTAGTAAAAGCATTTTCTCAACATCTCCGATGCGAGGCACATTTTCCAGAACGACCGGCTCACTTGCCAACAGACAAGCTGCCAAGATCGGCAAGGCCGCATTCTTGGAACCGCTCACTAGCAAATCTCCCTTGAGGGGATGTCCGCCTTGTATGATAAACTTTTGCATAATAACGCAAGGTAGAAAATAGCTTTCAAATTCTACTCTTTTTAGGCTGGACTTGCAACGAAATAAGCATAAACTTAAGCACCTGTAGTTAACAATAATTCTCTCAAATCCGCTCTTTTTTCTGGCATTTCAATGATATGTCCAACTTGATTCACCGTATGCAAAAGTTTCTCGAAGAATGCCTGAGATTCTTGATCAGGATTTCTTTCGGTCAAGGTATTCACATCTCCAATTAAGACAAGTTTGTTTCTTGCTCTGGAACAAGCCACGTTGAGTCGTTTTTGATTGGCAACATGCCCGATGCCCTTTTGTTCCTCCTCGTGAGAACGTACCAGAGAAGTAATAACAGTATCAAACTCATCCCCCTGAGCAGCATCTACGCTAACTATGGAATTTTTTATCAGAAATTTTACCAGTGCTCTTTTTTCACTGGCAGAATATTTAGAGTGAAGGAGCTTACGTTTAACTTGCTTTGCAATGGTCTTGATTTGCCCTTGGTAAGGGGAAATGACACCTACCGCTTTGGGGTTTGACTGTAAAGCATATAAACGTTCTGTCCAGTTATTACCCAAAGATAAAACTTCTTGATACAAAAGATCAGCGGCTATTTGTGATTCACTAACATTCTTCCAAGAAGTCCCAACTTGTTTTTCTCCGGAAGATTTGGAAGAAGTATCTATAAAAACCACTTCTCCTTTGTCTTCTTTTCCGGCGATAAGCTCGCCGTTATAATGCAAGTTATTGATAGCCACGATAGCCTTAGCAGAACGACGGTTGGTTCTCAGGATATGATTTGGTATTTCCGACAAGCCTTTCTCTAACATTTCTCTCAAGAAATAAAAAGGACTGCCTTCGAAAAAATCCAGCTGCTCCTCTGTAAATTGAAAACTTTCCGGATGCTTGGGATCCTCTTTCATCAAAGCCCTGAAGTGTTTATCCAATTCAATATTACAGAGTTGTTTGTGATCTCCGACCAGGATAACTTGTTTGACCCCTTTGGCTCGAAAAGCGGGCAGTAATTCATAGAGGAAACATTTTGAAGATTCATCTACGATAACAATTTCTGAGTTCAATTTAGCCAAGATTTCATCTGTCACAAAGGAATTTAGCGTACTTCCAGAGACTATCCCTTTTTCTTCTTTTTCTTGAAATCTTCTTAAATTTTCAAGTCTCTGCTGAAGTTTCTTTTCGTAAGCACGATAAGCCTTGTTGTACTCGGTGACTTTTTCGTTATATTCTGGTCCTGAAAGCCTCGGGAAATTACTTCTGTGAGGAAAATCGGGGATTTTCAAATCCTTCAGAATTCTATAAGGTTGCAGGATGGAACTCACACTATCAGCCGCTCTTCCTCCACGACGGACTCTATCTTCCAGCCCATTTTTGAGACAAGTTTCCAAAGCACTGTCCACGGCACGATTGGAATGAGAGAGAATTCTTACGCTCTGGCCCTTATTGGAAGCATGTTCTGCTATAGCGGCAATCAATGTAGTCTTTCCCGTACCGGCCGGACCTTGTACTTGCATCAGAGGAACTCCCGAAAGATACGTCTCAAAAGCAGCTTTCTGATCAGCATCATTCTCCAGCTTTCTCTGAGTTCCCGGTGACAAATACACCTTCTCTCCTACGTAGTTTAGATCGCTCTCATCGAATCTCCACGAAGGAGTTCCGGTAAAAAGCATTTTCATACTATCTGTCTTGCTTGGATTAGATTCATCTACGTGATAACAATGATCTATCAGGTTACGTTCCATCTCTCTGATAGTTTCTACATCATCGTAAAACGCAGGCGACATTTCCCTCCTGGCAGAAGAGAGGGGGGAAAAACGATCAGATGTAAATTTAAACAAAGTATCGGTCTGTTCTCTCAGATACCTAGTAACCAGCATCCTAACCAGTCCATAGACTGAAGGATTCTGAAGCTTTTGATTTGAAATGTTGATTACTACACCAGCCAAACTACTGGTCTTTACTATGCCACAGGCTAATAATTGCTTGGATCCATCCAAAATCCCAACGCGGTCTCCCTCTTGCAATACGAGAGATCCATAAAAGTCATTTGGGGAAGCCATGCGGTTAGCAGTTTCTGCTATAGATTCTTCTTCTTCAATCCTCTTTTTAACTTGAATTTTACGAGAAGCTCTTCCGTAAAAAACTTCTTTTTCTTTAGATCTTCTTCTAGTAGCCACTATTTCGCGTAACTTTTCCTCTTGGTCGGGATCTCTAATAAAACTACAGTGCAGCTCTGATCCTTTTCTGCTTGGTAAAGCAATAGGCAAAACTATCGCTCCAAGGTATTCATCAAGCTGCCTTCTCGCCAAAATATGCTCGGTAGAAAGCTGGATTTGCGATTCCATTGAACGAGAATACTTCATGTATTGATCGCGTGTCATCATTTGGAAGTGCTAAAGAAGTGCTAAATTAGTAAAGGATGGAGGGACTTGCGTGTTTCGCAAGTCCCCCGGTGGAGCTCTGATGTAGGTCATACATTCCTCCTCTCGCCGTTTCCGGCTAAAAACTTCTTTCGGGTAGAATCACACTGATTCTCCTTTTCCAGCCTTGCGAGCTTCGTTTGGCTAAAAAAGGAGAAATTTTGAGGAAGTTTCGTCCGAGCGCTTCCACGGTTTAGGCTACCCAAACCGCTTCAGTCACCCGAACACGCAGTGCCCCCCAGCCAGCTCATTGGCCAAGGACTGCGTAGCGAGAGCGATCCGAAGATTACTCCCACAGTAAAGTTCTCTGAAATTTCAGGGAATTTACTGCAGGAGAAATCAAAGGCTGCTTTCGCTCGAACATATAAAAGGGCTCCAAACTACTTTGCAGTTCACAAAGCAGGCGATATTCTTAGCATGAAATTGCCATGTAAGTCAATATCGTTTAAAGAAGTCCTAAAGGAACTATGCAGTTTCACGAATCTTGGGTACTTTTTTTCAGTATTTATCTTAAGTAATAAAGGCTTGTGCTATAAACCGATCCCAATCTACAAATTAATCCGAACCCGCCTGCCCTGTGTCGTTCGCGAACGACAGGGCCTGCCGGACGGGCAGGTGCCACGAATTATATATTCGTAGATTCGGATGTATCCTTCGGCTCGCTTCTCTCGCTCAGGACAAGTTG